>DASUDL010000106.1:0-3687 GCA_036275615.1 Solimonas sp. | reverse complement strand
TCGGCGCCGGCGCCGCGGGACTGGCCTGCGCCGTGACCGCCGCCGAGCGGGGCCACCAGGTCACCCTGTACGAAGCCGCCCCGAACATCGGCGGCCAGCTCAATCTCGCGCGCGCCGTGCCGGGCAAGGAGGAATTCAACGAGCTGGTGCGCTACTTCAGCGCGCGCCTGGATCAGGAAGCCGTGCAAGTGCGCCTGGGCCACCGACCGGATGCAGGGGAGCTGGCTGCGGCGGAGTTCGACCGCATTGTGGTCGCCACCGGCGTACGGCCTCGCAGGCCCGAGATCCAGGGGCTGGATCACCCGAAGGTGATCGGCTACGCGGACCTGCTTTCAGGGCGCAGACAGGCAGGCCGCCGGGTGGCCGTCATCGGAGCCGGCGGCATCGGCTTCGACGTGGCCGAATACCTGCTGCACGAGGTCGTGCCCGGGGCCGCGACTCCGGTGGCCGAAGATGATGTCACCGCTTTCCTCGCCGAGTGGGGCGTGACGGCGGCGCCAGAGACGCCTGGCGGCCTGCAGCAGCCGCTGCCACCCGTGCCGCTGCGCAGCGTCACCTTGCTGCAGCGCCGGCCCGACAAGCCGGGGCGCACGCTGGGCCTGTCAACCGGCTGGGCCTTGCGCGCGCGGCTCGAGCAGCGCGGACTCCAGACGCTGTCTGGCTGCAGCTACGAGCGCATCGACGGCGCCGGGCTGCACCTGCGCGTCAACGGCGAGGCGCGGCTGCTCGAAGTCGACACGGTGGTGATTTGCGCCGGTCAGGAGTCCGAGAACGGACTCGCTGCCGAACTGCGCAGCGTCGGCATCCAGCCGGACGTCATTGGCGGCGCCGAACTGGCGGCCGAGCTGGACGCACTGCGGGCCATCGGCCAGGGCACGCGCCTGGCCATGGCTCTCTGAGGATCGGGGCCATGGATTTCAGCGAAAACCGCGAACACGACACCATCCGCGAGGCCATCGGCCGCATCTGCGCGGACTTCGGCGACGATTACTGGCTGCAGCGCGACCGGGAAGGCGGCTTCCCGCACGAGCTCTACAACGCCCTTGCCGCCGGCGGCTGGCTGGGCATCTGCATGCCGCAGGAATACGGCGGCAGCGGCATGGGCATCACCGAGGCCACGGTGATGATGACCGCGATCGCGCGCTCCGGCGCCGGGCTGTCCGGCGCCTCGTCGGTGCACATGAACATCTTCGGCCTGCAGCCCGTCGTGGTGTTCGGCAGTGACGCCCAGAAGCGCCGCATGCTGCCGCCCCTGATCGCCGGCCAGGACAAGGCCTGCTTCGCGGTGACGGAACCCAACACCGGCCTGAACACGACCAAGCTCAAGACCCGGGCCGAGCGCCGGGGTGACCACTACATCCTGACGGGCCAGAAAGTGTGGATCTCGACGGCCCAGGTCGCCACGAAGATGCTGATCCTGGCGCGCACCACCCCGGCCGAGGATTGCCCCAAGCCGACCCTGGGCCTGAGCCTGTTCTACACCGACCTCGACCGGAAGTCCGTCGAGGTCCGCGAGATCGAGAAGATGGGCCGCAAGGCCGTCGATTCCAATCAGTTGTTCATCGACGGGCTGCGGGTGCCGGTGGAGGACCGCATCGGCGAGGAAGGCCGCGGCTTCGAATACATCCTGCACGGCATGAACCCCGAGCGCATCCTGATCGCCGGCGAGGCGGTGGGTCTCGGGCAGGCCGCGCTGGAGCGGGCCGTGAAGTATGCCAATGAGCGCATCGTCTTCGACCGCCCCATTGGCCAGAACCAGGCCATCCAGCACCCGCTGGCCCAGTCGTGGATGGAGCTCGAAGCGGCCTGGCTGATGGCCATGCGCGGTGCGTGGAAGTACGACCAGAACCTGAACTGCGGCCCCGACGCCAATGCGGCCAAGTACATGGCCGCGGAGGCCGGCTTCAACGCCTGCCAGCGCGCCATGGCCACCCTCGGCGGCTTCGGCTACGCGAAGGAATACCAGGTCGAGCGCTACCTGCGCGAGATGCTGATCCCGCGCGTGGCGCCCATCAGTCCCCAGCTGATCCTGTGCTTCATCGCCGAGAAGGTGCTCGGCCTGCCCAAGTCCTATTGATCCCTGCACACGACTTCTTTTTCCCTCCCCATGTCCGCCGTCCTCGCCGATCCAGACCGACTGCAGCAGCTGCAGATGCTGCGCGCCAGCGCCCTCGCCTTCAGCACCAGGGAGTCGCCGCCGTCACGCGCACGAGCGCTGCGCACGGAGGCGCCGGGTTTCGACCTGAAGTTCTGGAATGCGCTGGCCGCGCAGGGCTGGACCGGGTTGCTGGTGCCCGAGTGGGCCGACGGTTACGCGCAGGGTCTCGCCGAGATGGCGGAAGTGACCGCCGCCCTGGCGACGCAGGTCGCGCCAGAGCCGATCGTCCCCGTGCTGGTGTTCGCCGGCCGGCTGCTGCAAGGCTGCTCCAGCCACCCGACCGCGAAGGCGCTGCTCGCCGAGATCGCCGCCGGACGGGCCCTGCCCGCCGTGGCTTGGCAGGAGGACGCCACCGGCGCCGGCAGCTTCGACCACCGGGGCTGCCTGGCCGAGCCTGCCGCGGTCTGCGCCCGGGAGGGCAGCCATCTGGTCCTGCGCGGCGGCAAGCGCCACGTCCGTCCGGGTGCGGCCGCCACCGGCTACATCGTCAGCGCGTCGTCTCCGGAAGGCGTGGCGCTGGTGTGGTTGCCCGCGGGTTCCGAGGGACTGGTGACGAGTAGCCACCTGCTGGCGGACGGCACGTGGGGCGCACGCCTGCAGTTCCACGACATCGCCGTTCCCGCCGACCACTTGCTGGCCATCGGTCCGGCCGCCGGCGACGCGCTGGCCGCAGCATACGACGAGGCGCTGGTCCTGGCCGGGGTCGAACTGGCGGCGATCAGCAGGCACATGCTGTCCATGACGCTGGACTACCTGCGCACGCGCAAGCAGTTCGGCAAGCCGATCGGCAGCTTCCAGTCCATGCAGCACCGCGCCGTCGACATGCTGATCCAGCAGGAACTGAGCGGGGCGCTCGTCGCCCACGCCCTCGCAGAACTCGACCGCGGGTGCGCGGGCTTGCAACGGGCCCTGCTGGGCGCACGCGTGAAGGCACGCTGCTCGGAAGCGGCGCTTCTGGTTGCGCGCGAGTCGGTACAGATGCACGGTGCGATCGGCTTCACCGACGAGTGCGACCTCGGGCTGTATGTGCAGCGGGCACTGGTGCTCTCCGCCTGGCTGGGAAACGCCGCCCTCCAGCGCAGGCGCTTCGCGCAGTTGAGCCGCAACACTGCAGGAAACCAGGAGGCTACCGAATGACCACCACGGATTGGAACGCGCTCGACACGGAGGAATTCCGCGCCATCGTGCGAGCGTTTTTCGAGCAGCATTACCCCGAGTCACTGCGCTACCCGAAGCGCCGCCTGCGCTGGGCCGAGATCCGCGACTGGACGCTCCGGCTGTCCGCACGGGGCTGGCTGGCGCCGAGCTGGCCTGTGCGCTACGGCGGCATGGGACTGTCGCCGGAGAAGCTGATCGCTTTCATCGAGGAGCAGGAGCGGCACGGCGTCGCCAGGGCACCGGACATGGGTATCACCATGGTGGGGCCTTTGCTCATCCAGCACGGCACCGAGGCGCAGCGGGCCCACTACCTGCCGCGCATCCTCTCCTGCCAGGACATCTGGTGCCAGGGCTATTCGGAGCCCGACGCC
>DASUDL010000105.1:0-5483 GCA_036275615.1 Solimonas sp. | reverse complement strand
GAGCACGTAGGCGAAGCCACCGGTCATGCCCGCGCCGAAGTTCACGCCCGTACGGCCCAGGACCACCACCACGCCGCCGGTCATGTACTCGCAGCCGTGGTCGCCGCAGCCCTCGATCACCGCGTGCGCACCCGAGTTGCGTACCGCGAAGCGCTCGCCGGCCATGCCCGCGGCGTACAGCGTGCCACCGGTGGCGCCGTAGAGGCAGGTGTTGCCGATGATCGCCGCGTCCTTGCTGTCATAGCGCACGCCCTTGGGCGGCTTGACCACGATGCGGCCGCCGGCCATGCCCTTGCCGACGTAGTCGTTGGCGTCGCCTTCCAGCTCCAGGTGCAGGCCGCCGGCGTTCCACACGCCGAGGCTCTGGCCGGCCGCGCCCTTGAGCTTGATCGTGATCGGCCGGTCGCTCATGCCGAGCGAGCCCCAGCGCCGCGCGATCTCGCCGGACAGGCGGGCGCCGATCGAACGGTGCCGGTTGGAGACCGTGTAGTGGAAGATGCCGCCGGTCTTGTGCTCGATCGCCGGCAGGCAGTCCTGCAGCATGGCCTCGGCCAGCTCGCCCTTGTCGAAGGGCTCGTTGTTGAACATGCAGTACTGCGCGCTCGGCAGCACCATGCCGGCGGAGGCCAGGATCGGCGAGAGGTCGAGGTTGCGCGCCTTGGCGGTCTCGGCCTCGTCGATCTCGAGCAGGTCGGTACGGCCGATCAGCTCGGCGATGCTGCGGATGCCGAGGCTGGCCATCCACTCGCGGGTCTCCTGGGCGACGAACTTGAAGTAGTTCATCACCATCTCGGGCAGGCCGATGAAGTAGTTCTGGCGCAGCACGCCGTTCTGGGTGGCGACGCCGGTGGCGCAGTTGTTCAGATGGCAGATGCGCAGGTACTTGCAGCCCAGCGCCACCATCGGCGCGGTGCCGAAGCCGAAAGACTCGGCACCGAGGATCGCGGCCTTGATCACGTCGAGGCCGGTCTTGAGGCCGCCGTCGGTCTGTACCCGCACCTTGTCGCGCAGGTTGTTCATGCGCAGCGCCTGGTGGGTCTCGGACAGGCCGAGTTCCCAGGGGGTGCCCGCGTACTTCACCGAGGTGAGCGGGCTGGCGCCCGTGCCGCCGTCGTAGCCGGAGATGGTGATGAGATCGGCATAGGCCTTGGCCACGCCCGCGGCGATGGTGCCGACGCCCGGGCCGGACACCAGCTTCACCGAGACGAGGGCCTGCGGATTGACCTGCTTCAGGTCGAAGATCAGCTGCGCCAGGTCCTCGATCGAGTAGATGTCGTGATGCGGCGGCGGCGAGATCAGGGCCACGCCCGGACGCGCATAGCGCAGGCGGGCGATCTGCTCGTTGACCTTGTCGCCCGGCAGCTGGCCACCTTCGCCGGGCTTGGCGCCCTGCGCGACCTTGATCTGCAGCACCTCGGCATTGACCAGGTACTCCGGGGTCACGCCGAAGCGGCCGGAAGCGACCTGCTTGATCTTGGACATCTTCTCGGTGCCGTAGCGCGCCGGGTCCTCGCCGCCCTCACCCGAGTTGCTGCGACCGCCAAGGCGGTTCATGGCGATCGCCAGGGCCTCATGGGCCTCGGGCGACAGCGCGCCCAGCGACATGCCAGCGGAGTCGAAGCGCTTGAGGATGGCCTCGACCGGCTCCACCTCGTCGATGGAGATCGCCTGCGCGGCCTTGAGCTTGAACAGGTCGCGGAACATCGCGACCGGGCGCTCGTTCACCAAGGTGGCGTAGGCCTTGTAGTCCTCGTACTGGCCGGACTTCACGGCGCGCTGCAGCGTGCCGATCACGTCCGGGTTGTAGGCGTGGTATTCGCCGCCGTGCACGTACTTGTAGAGGCCGCCCTGCTCGATGGGCTTGCGGCTGCTCCAGGCGGTGTCGGCGAGCTGTTCCTGCTCGGCCTCGAGGTCGGCAAAGCGCGCGCCCTGGATGCGCGAGACGGTGCCTTCGAAGCACAGGTCGACCACCTCGTCGTGCAGGCCCACGGCCTCGAACAGCTGGGCGCCGCGGTAGGACGAGATGGTGGCGATACCCATCTTCGAGATGATCTTGTACAGGCCCTTGTTGATGCCCTTGCGGTAGGACTGCGCCAGCTGCTCGGCCGGCTTGTTCTTCACCTGGCCGGCGCGCGCCATCTCGTACAGCGAGGCATAGGCAAGGTAGGGGTAGACCACCGAGGCGCCGTAGCCGATCAGGCAGGCGAAGTGGTGCGGGTCGCGGGCGGTCGCGGTCTCGACCGCGATGTTGCAGTCGCAGCGCACGCCTTCGCGCACCAGGCGGTCGTTGACCGCGCCCACCGCGAGCAGGGCATGGATCGGCAGCTTGCCGCGCTCGATCGCGCGGTCGGACAGCACCAGCACCACCTTGCCGGACTTCACCGCGGCGACGGCCTCGTCGCAGACGTGCTCGATCGCCGCCTGCAGGCTGGTGGTCTCGGGCGCGTAGTTGAGGTCGATGATCTGGTGGGTGAAGGCCGGGTCATCGTTGCCGATCGCCAGCAGGCGCTTGAACTTGGCCTCGGACAGCACCGGCGAGTCAATCAGCAGGCGCGCGGCGCGCTCCGGGGTCTCCTCGAACATGCCGCGCTCGGCGCCGAGCTGGCATTCCAGCGACATGACGATCTGCTCGCGCAGCGGATCGATCGGCGGGTTGGTCACCTGCGCGAACATCTGCCGGAAGTAGTCGTAGACCGAGCGGTTCTGCTGCGAGAGCACCGCGAACGGGGTGTCGTCGCCCATGGAGCCGACCGCTTCCTGGCCGGCCTCGGCGAGCACGCGCAGCACCTGGTCGCGTTCCTCGAAGGTCAGCTGGAACATCTTGTGGTACGTGGCCACGGTGTCGGGCGGCATCACGTCCAGCGAGTTGGGATCGTCGGAGAGACTCGCCTCGAGGCGCTTCATCTTCGACTTGAGCCACTGCTTGTAGGGCTTGCGCGCGGCAAGCATCTTGTCGATGTCCTCCGGGCGCAGCAGGGCGCCGGATTCGGTGTCGACAGCGAGAATCTCGCCCGGGCGCAGGCGACCCTTCTCGACCACGTCGCCCGGCTTGAAGTCATGCACGCCGATCTCGGAGGCCAGAACGATGTGGCGGTCGGCGGTGATCACGTAGCGCGCCGGGCGCAGGCCGTTGCGGTCGAGGCAGCAGGCCGCGTAGCGGCCGTCGGTGATGACGACGCCCGCCGGGCCGTCCCAGGGCTCCATGTTCACCGAGTTGTACTCGAAGAACGCACGCACGTCGGCGTCGAGGTCCTCGACGTTCTGCCAGGCGGGGGGAATCAGCGCGCGCAGCGCGGCGAAGATGTCCATGCCGCCGGCGAGCAGGACCTCGAGCATGTTGTCGAGCGACTGCGAGTCGGAGCCGTCCATCGTCACCAGCGGCGCGATCTCGTCGATGTTGGGCAGCGCCTCGCACTGGAACTTCTTGGCGCGCGCCAGGGCCCACTTGCGATTGCCGGAGATGGTGTTGATCTCGCCGTTGTGCGCCAGGAAGCGGAACGGGTGGCACAGGCGCCACTTGGGCAGGGTGTTGGTCGAGAAGCGCTGGTGGAACACGCACATCGACGAGGCGAGTTCCTTGTCCGCGAGGTCCGGATAGAACACCGGCAGGAACTCGGGCATCACCAGGCCCTTGTAGACCAGCACGCGGCAGGACAGGGTGGTGACGTAGAAATCGGTATCGCCCTCGCCCTGCAGGATCTTCTCGGCGCGGCGGCGGGCCTTGAACAGCTTCAGCTCGAAGGCGAACTTGTGCGTGCCCTTCGAGGGATTGATGAAGGCCTGCTCGATCACCGGCAGCGCCTTGAGCGCCTCCTCGCCGAGGGCGTTGTTGTCGGTGGGCACCGGGCGGAAGCCGAGCAACTCCAGGCCCTGCAGTTCGAGGCTCTCGCGCAGCACGGTCTTGGCGCGGGCGCGGCGCTTCTCGTCGGCGGAGAAGAAGATGTTGCCGACGCTGTAGTTGTCGGCGAGTGCGAAGCCGAGCTTGCCGGCCTCGCGGCGCAGGAAGGCGTCCGGCTTCTTCATCAGCAGGCCGCAGCCGTCACCGGTCTTGCCGTCGGCCGCCACCGCGCCGCGGTGCGTCATGCGATGCAGGGCGGTGATCGCGGTCTGGACCAGCTGGTGGCTGGGCTGGTCGTCCATGTGGGCGATCATGCCGAAGCCGCAGCTGTCCCTCTCGAACTCGGGGCGATAGAGACCCAGGGTCTGGGCAGGCTGAAGGTCGTACATAAGGGCGTGCTCCCGGTCCGGCGTGCCCCAGGCACGCCGCTGGCTGCCGGTCTGGCAGGGGCGCAAAGTGTGAGACCCGGCTTGCTGCACCGCAACCGGACCACCCCAATCCAGCCGGGGCTCTGACTTTTGACCAATTGAAACAAGTGCTTGCTGCGATATAAAATGGCCATCTAGATAGCCATCTTGCGCGGAGACGGGCATGAAAGCGGTGTCGATCGCCCAGGCCAAGGACCGCCTGACCGAGCTGCTGTACCAGGCCGAGGACGGCCAGCCGGTGCAGGTCACGCGCCGGGGCCGGGCGGTGGCGGTGCTGGTGTCGGAGGCCGAGTACGAGCGCCTGAAGACGGCGGCGGCCGCGGCGGCCGACTTCGCCGCCTGGGTGCAGGCCTGGCGCGCGCGCCTGCCGGCGGGCTTCGAGGGCCTGAGCGCCACCGAACTCGAGCAGTGGCAGGACGCCTGATGGCGCGCCTGGCCTATCTGCTCGACCTGCCCGTGCTCGCCGAGCTGACCCGGCCCACCGGCAATCGTCGTGTGTTGAACCTGTTCCAGCAGCACCAGGCCCTGTGCGCGGTGGCAGCCCCGGTGGCCGGGAGCCTGCTGCGCGGGGTGGAGTCGCTGCACGAGGGCCCGCGCCGCACCCAGCTCACCGCCTTCGTCGCCGAGCTGCTGCGCAGCGGGCCGCCGGTCCTGCCCTTCGACCGCGAGGCGGCGATCTGGCTGGCGCGCGAGGCGCAGCGCCGCCAGCGCCTCGCGCGCCCCTGGCGGACGCTGGAAGGCCAGCAGGCGGCGATCGCTGCGACGCGGGAACTGGTGCTGGTGACCCAGCGCACCGGCCACTATGCCGGGGCCGAGGGCCTGCGCTGCGAGGACTGGTTCCGGCCGGGCGCCTGACCGCCCGCCCCTACTTGCGGGCGACGAATACCATCTGGTGGCAGTGGTAGGGGTCGATGCGCTCCAGCAGGGGCTGGGAGAACTGCGGGAACGGATACAGGCCAAAGCCGTGGCCGCTGACCTGCGAGAAGCCAAGCACGCGCAGGTAGTCGCGCAGCACGCGGTAGCTGAACACCACCAGGTGCCGGTGCACCGGCGTGTCGCCCTCGGTGTCCTTCTCATGCTCGTCGGGGCTGACCTTGAAGATCTCCTCGCGCTTGATCAGCAGGTCCGAGTCGGGATGCGGGCCACTGGAGGGCATCTTGCCCATCAGGATCAGCACCGCGGTGAAGTAGGTGCTGATGTTGGGCGTCAGCAGCACC
>DASUDL010000104.1:0-50055 GCA_036275615.1 Solimonas sp. | reverse complement strand
AAGGGACAGACGCATGGGGCAGGCTCGGAGTCGATGGAACAGGGACGAATTGTCCGCGACCGCGCGCAACGAAAAAACCCCGCCGGGTGGCGGGGTTCTTCGGGCATTGGTGGAGCTGGCGGGAATTGAACCCGCGTCCGCAGACTCGTAGCCCTCGGCTCTACATGCGTAGCCGGTCTTTGGTTTTCATCGTCGGTTCCCGGACAGGCACGGAACGCCGACGCTTATCCCCTTGAGGATTTAGCGGCTAGGCCAAGGGCGGGCTTCGTCGCGATCCGATAAGAGTCGACGTCTGTTCAAACCGGTACCGGAACCAGTAAGGCAGACGCTCGCCGGAGTTAGGCGGCGAGGGCGTAGTTAGCGTCGTTCGCAACTAGCTTGTTTGCCACAGGATTTACGAGGATGTGACACCTCGGCATGCACCTCGGATTCCGTAGACCACGTCGAAACCGGTCAGCCCCGAAGCGAACCACAGTGTATCAGGACATGGCGCCCGACCGGGCCATTTTCAAGGCCGTCGGTCGGCGCATGGGGCTGCTTCAGGCGTTGTGCCGCATGACACGGCCCTTTTCCCGTTCCCAGTCACGCTCCTTGATGTCGGCGCGCTTGTCGTGTTGTTTCTTGCCCTTGCCCAGGCCCACCTCGAGCTTGGCGCGGCCTTTCTCCCAGTGCAGGTCGAGCGGTACCAGGGTATAGCCAGCGCGCTCCACCTTGCCGATCAGCGTGGCCAGCTCGCGCTCGTGCAGAAGCAGCTTGCGGGTCCGTGTGGCATCCGCGATCTCGTGGGTACAGGTCTGGCGCAGGGGCGTGATGTGGGCGCCGATCAGGAAGGCCTCGCCGTTCTTCAGAGTGACATAGGCCTCGGCGATCTGGGCCCGGCCGGCGCGCAGGGCCTTCACTTCCCAGCCCTGCAGGACCAGGCCGGCCTCGTGCCGATCCTCGATGAAGTAGTCGTGGCGGGCGCGGCGGTTGACGGCGATGACGCGGGCCGTGTCCTCGCTCTTGTCGGATTTGCTCATGGGCCAATTATAGGGTGCGCCGGATACACTACGGTTATGCACATCCGCGAAAGCAGCTACGGCTACTGGTCGTCCACGCGCAGCTTCGTCTGGGTCGCCGCAGGCGCGACCATCGGCATCGGCAACTTTGCCCGCCTGCCGTACCTGATGAGCGAGTACGGCGGACTGCTGTTCCTGGGCGCCTACCTGGTTGCGCTGCTGGTGGTCGGCCTGCCGCTGCTCGCGGCGGAATGGATGCTCGGCCGCTGGATGCGCGATGGCCTGATCGCCGGGTTTAGGCGCCTGACGCGCGAAGCCGGTGTGCACGTGGCCTGGACCGGCATCGGCTGGCTCGCGCTGGCCAGCGCCATCCTGATCCTGTCGTACTACAGCGTCATCGCCGGCTGGAGCCTCGCCTATGCGCTGCGCGCCACGGCCATGGACTTCCACACCATGAGCGCAGAGACCGCCGGCAGCGTGTTCCTGCAGCTGGCGCAGGATCCGGAGCGCAGCCTGTCCTGGCACACCATCTTCATGGTGATCGTCTGCATCGTCGTCGCCCAGGGCGTTCGCGACGGTATCGAGCGTGCGGCGATGCGCCTGGTACCGGCGGCGTTCACGGTCGCCCTCCTGCTCTGCGGCTACACCTTGCTGAAGACCGATGCCCGCGGTGCCCTGGCCCTGCTGCTCGAACCGGACATGAGCCGCTTCGGCTGGCGCGGGGCGCTGGAAGCCCTGCACCAGGCCTTCTTCACCTTGGGGTTGGGCATCGGCGCGATGTTGGGTCTTGGCAGCTACCTGCCGGCCAGCGCGCCGATCAAGCGCCTGGCACTGACCGTGCTGCTGATGGATGCGGTGTTCAGCCTGGTGGCCGGCCTCGCGGTCTTTGCCTGCATCTACAGCGCCGGCCTCAAGCCGGAGCCGGGCCTGGCGTTGATGTTCCAGGTATTCCCGCGCAGTGTGCCGCCGACCTTTGCCGGCACCCTGCTGGCTGTCGGTCTGTACCTCGCCATGTTCCTGATCACCCTGACTTCGGCCACGGCCCTGCTGGAGCCGGTCACGCGCTACCTGATGGACCGCATGCGCCTGACCCGCGTCTTCGCGGCGGCCGGTGCGGCGCTGCTGATCTGGTATCTGGGTCTGGGCACGCTGCTGTCGTTCAGCATCATTGCCGACGTCAGCGTACTGGGACGCAATTTCTTCGAATGGGTGCAGTGGCTCAGCGCCAGCTGGTTTGCGCCGCTCGGTGGCCTGCTGGTCTGCGTGCTGGTGGTCAGCGTGCTGCCGCGGGATCTGGTGCGCCAGCTCTGGGGTGAACCGGACCGCTGGCTGTTCCCGACCTGGTTCGGCCTGTTGCGCTATCCGGCCCGGATCGGCCTGATCCTGGTGTTGCTGTATGCCGCCGGCCTGCTGGGCTGGCTGGCGTCGCTCTGGGGGTTCTGATGGCGGTGGTGGAGCGTTCCGCGCTGCTGCGGTTCCGCGCGCAGGACCTGTATGCCCTGGTGGCCGACGTCGAGGCCTACCCGCAGTTCCTGCCGGGCTGTACGGCCGCCCGTGTCGAGCATCGCGAAGAGGATCGCCTGCGCGCCCGACTGTCGTTCCGGGTCAAGGGATTGAGCGACAGCTTCGCCACCGAGAACCAGATGACGCTGGGCGAGGGTGGGGCGCCCAGCATCCGCATGCGCCTCGTGGATGGTCCGTTCCGGCAACTGTCCGGGGCCTGGGAGTTCCAGCCGCTGGGCGAGGGGGCCTGCAAGGTCAGCCTGCGTCTCAGCCTGGAGTTCGGCAACCGCGTGCTGGAGGCCAGTCTCGGTCCCTGGGTGGACCGGGCCGTCAATGGCTTGATCGACGCCTTCAGACTGCGGGCCGAGGCGCTCTATGGCGGTCGCTGAGATGCTGCGGGTCGAGGTGGTCTACGCCTTGCCGGCGACGCAGACGCTGATTCCGCTCCAGGTGCCGGCAGGCACCGATGTGCGGACAGCGATCCAGCAGTCCGGCATCCGTGCGCAACATCCCCAGATCGATCCCGACCATGACCGCCTGGGAATCTTCGGCCGGCCGGTGACGCCGGACACCCGCCTAGCCGATGGCGACCGCGTGGAAATCTACCGGCCGCTCCTGGCGGACCCGAAGCAGGCCCGCCGTCAGCGGGCGCGCTCGCCGCGGACCGGAGGCCGCGGCTAGGGGTTTCAGGGCGCCTGTGTCTGCGGCGTGATGACCACGCCGCTCTCGCGTCCGGCCTCGCTCTCGGCCCGCGACTCGTCGGTAGCGTCGCGACGACCTTCGCGCAGAACGGTCTTGACGTCCGGGTTCTCCAGCGTCGACTGCTTGCCGATGGCGTGCTCCTCGCCTTCCTTGACGCCGTCCATGCGGCTGAGCTTGTCGCCGGTGAAATACAGGCTCACCACCCGGCTGGCCACTTTGCCGCGCGGCGACTTGTAGTAGCCGACGTAGTCCCAGCGCTCGTCACGGAAGGCGCTGCTGGCAATGGGCGTACCGAGCAGGTAGCGGACCTGCTCGCGGCTCATGTCGAGCTTGAGCTGGTCGAGCTGCTTTTGCTCGATCACGTTCCCCTGGCGGGTCGGCAGCTTGTAGATCAGCTGGCAGGCGGACAGGCCCAGGGTCAGGGCAATGAGGATGAGGGCACGCATGGGGAAGGAAATATTCAGGTTGCCGCAAGTCGTCAGGGTGGGATAATAGCGGATAACGATTTCAGCGAGCGCCCCAGTGGAATCCACCGATCTTCGCAACGCCGGCCTCAAGGTCACCCTTCCGCGCATCAAGATCCTGGAGATGCTCGAGAAGAGCGACAGCCGCCACCTGTCCGCGGAAGATATCTACCGCCGCCTGATGGAAGGCAACGAGGACGTCGGCCTGGCCACGGTCTACCGGGTGCTGACCCAGTTCGAGGCCGCAGGGCTGGTGCGCCGCCACAACTTCGAGGGCGGCCACGCCGTCTTCGAACTGGAACGCGGACCGCATCACGATCATATGGTCTGCCTGGAAACCGGCACGGTCATCGAGTTTGTCAGCGAGGACATCGAGAAGCTCCAGCGCCAGATCGCCGACAAGCACGGCTACCGGGTGGAGGAGCACAGCCTGGTGCTCTACGTCCGACCCAAGAAGCCCGCGGGTGGTTCCCGGGCCTGAATCACGCTGCGGAGAACGTCGCCATGAGCCACACCTCCCGCTGGATACCCGTCCTCCTGCTGGCGCTGTCGGCGCCGGTCGCCGCCGAGGAGGGCCTGCTGCAGGATCTCAAGGAAGGCGCCCGCGAGATCGGACACGCGACCCGCGACACGGCCAAGGAGATCGGCCATGCCACGCGCGATGCCGCGAAAGCCGTCGGCAAGGGGACCCGGGAAGCCGCTCGCGAGGCTGGGCATGCGGCCCGCGACACCACGCGCGAGATTGGCCACGCCTCCCGCGACGCTGCCCGCGAGGTCCGCGAGGAACTGAAGGACTAGAGACTCAGCCCGGTCGCCCGGCGCGCTGCAGCAGATCGCGCGCATGGCTGCGTGCTGCTTCGGACACTTCCACGCCGCCCTGCATGCGGGCGATCTCGTCGACCCGCTCGGCCGGTTCTAGGGCGCGGACCCGGGTATAGGTCTGGCCGGCGCGCACCTCCTTGCGGATGCCGAAGTGTGCATGGCCCTGGGCCGCAACCTGCGCCAGATGGGTCACGCTCAGCACCTGGCGCTTGTCCCCCAGGGCCCGCAACTGCCGGCCGACGACCTCGGCCACGCCGCCGCTGATGCCAGCGTCGACCTCGTCGAAGATCATCGTGACCGCTGCGCCGCCCTGGAGGCCGGCGACCTGCAGGGCCAGGGAGACGCGTGACAGCTCGCCGCCCGAGGCGACCTTGGCCAGGGCGCGCGGGGGCTGGCCCGGGTTGGCCGAGAAATCGAAACGCACCTCGTCATTGCCATGGGCGCGCGGGATGTCCTCGCCCAGGGGTTCCAGGCTCACCAGGAACTGCGCATTGGGCATGCCCAGTTCGCGCACCACGCGGGTAACGGCATCGCCCAGGCGCTTGCCGGCCTTGCGCCGCTCGGCGCTGAGCGTGGCGGCGGCCGCGCGATAGCGCTGGGCAGCCTGTTCACGCTCCTGTTCCAGCTGCTCGAGGCGTGAGGCGGCATTCGAGACTTCATCCAGCTGCGCCTGCAGGCGCCCGAGCTGCTCCGGCAGGTCCGCCGGCTTGAGCCGGTGCTTGCGGGCCAGGTCGTGGATGGCGCTGAGGCGGGCCTCAAGCTCGGCCAGGTGACCGGGATCGAGGTCCAGGCGCTCGAGTTGGCGCCGGACGGCATCGGCCGCTTCGCGCAGCTGGGATTGAGCGGCGTCCACCAGTTCCAGAGGCTCGCGGAAGCCTTCGTGCAGCGGCACCAGCCCGTCCAGCAGGCCCGATACCTGGCCGAGCCGGTCGTAGATGCTGTCTTCGCCGCCGTAGAGCTGTTCCTGCGCCTGACCGCCTTCCTGGAGCAGGCGGCCGGCGTGGGCGAGCCGGCGGTGGTCCGCCTCCAGCTGTTCCAGTTCGCCGACGCCCAGGCCCAGGCCCTCGAGCTCGCGCACCTGAAAGCGCAGGAAGTCGAGCTGTGCCGGGTCGCGGCCGGCGGCGGAGCGCAGGCGCTCGATGCCGTGCTCGGCATCGGCATGGGCGCGGGCGGCCTCGCGGACCGCGTCCAAGGCCTTGGCATGACCGCCGAACTCGTCCAGCAGCCGGCGCTGGGCGTCCGGGCGCAGCAGGGTCTGGCTCTCGGATTGCCCGAAGATCTCGATCAGGCATTCGCCCAGCTCGCGCAGCTGGCCGGCATTGACGCCGGCGCCGTTCACGAAGGCCCGCGTGCGGCCCTCGGCGTGCACGAGGCGGCGGATCAGCAGGGTGCCGGGTTCGTCCGCATCCAGCAGGTCCTGCTCGCGCAGCCAGGCCACGGCCTCCGGCAGGCGGGCGAGATCGAAGCTGGCGCTGATCTCCGCCTTGTCCTGTCCGGCCCGGACCAGCGCGGCATCGGCGCGGGTACCGATCGCCAAGCCCAGGGCGTCGATCAGGATCGACTTGCCGGCGCCGGTCTCGCCGGTCAGCACGGTAAAGCCGGCGCTGAAGTCGAGCTCCAGGGAGTCGATGATTGCCAGGTTTCGTATCGTTAGCGTTTTCAGCATGTTGAACGCTTTTATTAAAGTCGTTTTGCAGGCCGTTCAGCGGTCCTGCTGGGGCCCGCGGCCCCAGTGCAGTTTGTTGCGCAGGATATTGAAGTAGCTGTAGTTCCGCGGATGGATCAGGCGCAGGCGGTGTTCTGCCGCCCGGACCTCGAGGGCGTCGCCCGGATGCAGGTTCTCCGTGGTCTGGCCGTCACAGGTGAACATGGCGCTGACCCCTTCGCCCCCCCGCAGCACCACGCGCACTGTCTGCCGCGCGCCGACCACGATCGGCCGGTCGGACAGGGTGTGCGGGCAGATCGGGACCAGGGCGATCGCGTCCAGCGAGGGGTGCAGGACCGGGCCGCCGCTCGACAGGGCATAGGCCGTGGAGCCGGTCGGCGAGGAGACGATGAAGCCGTCGGCACGGTGCTGCGAGATGAACTCGCCGTCGAGCCAGGTCTCGAACTCCAGCATGCGGATCGTCGCCTGGTTGCGGATCACCACGTCGTTCACGGCCGGGTAGGGGCCCAGTACGGACTTGCCGCGACGGATGCTGGCCGACAGCAGCAGGCGGTCTTCCTCGACATGCTCGCCGGCGAACACGGCGGCCAGGGTCTCGCGCATCTCCTCGGGCCGCACATCCACCATGAAGCCGAGGCGGCCCTGGTTGATGCCCAGGATCGGCAGGCCGGCGCAATCGCGGGCCGCTGACAGCAGCGTCCCGTCGCCCCCCACCACGACCACCAGGGAGCAGCGACGGTGGATTTCGTCGCGGTCGGCACGACGGACGCCCGGCGGGATGGCCGCGCCACCGCCGCTGTCGGTCGCCAGCAGGACCTCGCGCCCCAGCTCGAGCAGCACCTGGCAGAGGGTGGCGAGCGTTGGCAGCACCTTGGGATCGCGGCGCTTGCCGATCACGCCGACGGTCTGGAAATGGCTCATGGAGGGGTGGGGCGGGGAACGTCGGGAACGTTAGCACGAAGGCCGTGACGCTCGCGCATCCGGACTATTGAAAAGCCTGCGTCCTTGCTTCATTTTTGCGTCATGCAACCGCTTGATGCCCGCGCCGCCGACCTGCTCAAACTGCTGATCGAGCGCTATATCCATGATGGCCAGCCGGTCGGCTCGCGGACCCTGTCCCGTATCGCCAGCCTGGGCGGGCTGTCGCCGGCGACCATCCGGAACGTGATGGCCGATCTCGACGAGCTTGGCTTCGTGGCGTCCCCGCACACGTCGGCCGGACGCGTGCCAACGGTCCGCGGCTATCGGTACTTCGTGGACGCCCTTCTGGCGCCGGAGCGCCTGTCGGCGGGCGAACAGGCCCACATCGCCGAGGAGCTGGTTCCGGGCGGTCGCACGCCGGGGGACCTGGTCCAGGCCGCCTCGATGCTGATCTCGCAACTGTCGCACATGGCCGGGGTGGTCACCATTCCGCGCCGCAACCTGGCGGTGCTGCGCCGCATCGAGTTCCTGCCCCTGTCGGGCAACCGCGTGCTGGCGATCCTGGTGGTCAACCAGCACGAGGTGCAGAACCGCGTGCTGAACACCGATCGCGCCTATGGGGCGGACGAGTTGGAGCGCTACGCCAACGTCATCAACGAGCATTTTGCCGGCCGCGACCTGGTCAGCCTGCGCCAGGCGCTGGTCCAGGAGGCGACCGAGGCGCAGAGCCGGGTCAACCTGCTGCTGCGGGAGGCGGCCGCCATGGCCGAGCAGGCGCTGCGCGGCGAGGAACGGCCCGACTACGTCGTGGCGGGACGTCCGAACCTGATGGGCTTCCAGGAGCTGGCCGATGTCAGCCGCCTGCGGGGTCTGTTCGACGCCCTCGACCGCAAGCGCGACCTGCTGCAGCTGTTCGACAACTGCCTGCATGCCGATGGCCTGCAGATCTTCATCGGTGACGAATCCGGCTACCGCGTGCTCGACGAATGCAGCGTGGTGACGACGCCCTACTACGTGGACGGCCAGGTGGCGGGTGTGCTGGGGGTGATCGGTCCGACCCGCATGGCCTACCACCGCATCATTCCGCTGGTGCAGGAAACCGCCCGCGTGCTTTCCGCCGGCTTGAAAAGCGACAGCTGAACCCCCATCGGGACAGGGAGCCGGGCAAGTCCCGGTGCCTGCCGTTATCATGGCGCCCCCTCGCGGTCCGGCATCCGCTGGACGCGGCTGACATCCTTGAATCACATGACCGAGACCCCCGACAACACGGCGCCCGATGCGTCCGTGCCGCCCGCCGATCCGGCCGCTGAGCTCCAGGCCCGCCTGGCCGACGCCGAGGCCCGTGCCGCAGCCGCCCGCGACGCCCAGCTGCGGGCGGTCGCCGACCTCGAGAACACGCGCCGTCGCCTGGAGCGCGACGCCGCCGCGAGCCTCAAGTACGCCAATGAAAAAGTCTTCGGCGAGCTGCTGGCGGTCGCGGACAGCCTGGAGCTGGGCCTCAAGGCCGCTGCCGGCGCCGAGGGTCCGGCCAAGGCCCTGGCCGAGGGCATGGAGCTGACCTGGCGCCAGCTGATGAGCCTGCTGGAGAAGAACGGGGTCAAGCAGCTCGATCCGGTCGGGCAGCCCTTCAACCCGGATTTCCACCAGGCGATGACCATGGCCGAATCGGCCGAGATCCCGGCCAACCACGTGCTGAGCGTGCTGCAGAAGGGCTATGCCCTGCACGAGCGCCTGCTGCGCCCGGCCATGGTGGTCGTGGCCCGCGCCCCGGCCGCCTGAAACCGCCCGAAACCCCTTGAAACCCCGCGCCCCGGCACCACGTTGGCGGCATCACTGAATTTTGTGGAGCAGACCCCATGGCAAAGATCATCGGTATCGACCTCGGCACGACCAACAGCTGCGTCGCCATCCTCGACGGCACCAGCGTCAAGGTCATCGAGAACAGCGAGGGCGAGCGCACCACGCCGTCCATCGTCGCCTACACCGACGACGGCCAGACCCTGGTCGGCCGCTCCGCCAAGCGCCAGGCGGTGACCAACCACCTGAACACCCTGTTCGCGGTCAAGCGCCTGATCGGCCGTCGCTATGACGACGCCGAGGTACAGAAGGCGATCAAGCACTCGCCGTTCAAGATCGTGAAGGCCGACAACGGCGATGCCTGGGTCGAGGTGAAGGGCAAGAAGCTGGCCCCGCAGCAGGTCTCGGCCGAGATCCTGATGAAGATGAAGAAAACCGCCGAGGACTACCTGGGCGAGAAGGTCACCGAGGCGGTGATCACCGTCCCGGCCTACTTCAACGACAGCCAGCGCCAGGCGACCAAGGACGCCGGCCGCATCGCGGGTCTGGACGTCAAGCGCATCATCAACGAGCCGACGGCCGCGGCGCTCGCCTTCGGCATCGACAAGGTCAAGGGCGACAAGAAGCTGGCCGTGTATGACCTCGGCGGCGGTACCTTCGACATCTCGATCATCGAGGTGGCGGACGTCGACGGCGAGAAGCAGTTCGAGGTGCTGGCCACCAACGGCGACACCTTCCTGGGTGGCGAGGACTTCGACCACCGCGTGATCGAGTACATCGCGGCCGAGTTCCAGAAGGAGCAGGGCATCGACCTGCACAAGGACCCTCTGGCCCTGCAGCGCCTCAAGGAAGCCGCCGAGAAGGCCAAGATCGAGCTGTCCAGCTCGACCCAGACCGACGTCAACCTGCCGTACATCACGGCGGACCAGACCGGCCCCAAGCACCTCAATATCAAGCTGACCCGCGCCAAGCTGGAAAGCCTGGTCGAGGACCTCATCGCCAAGTCGATGGAGCCCTGCAAGATCGCGCTCAAGGACGCGGGTCTGAAGGCGGGCGACATCGACGAAGTGATCCTCGTCGGCGGCCAGACCCGCATGCCCAAGGTCCAGGACGCGGTGAAGTCCTTCTTCGGCAAGGAGCCGCGCAAGGACGTGAACCCGGACGAGGCCGTGGCCGTGGGCGCCGCGGTGCAGGGTTCGGTGCTCTCGGGTGACCGCAAGGACGTGCTGCTGCTCGACGTGACCCCGCTGTCGCTGGGCATCGAGACCCTGGGCGGCAAGATGACCAAGCTGATCGAGAAGAACACCACGATCCCGAGCAAGAAGTCGGAGACCTTCACCACGGCCGACGACAACCAGACCGCGGTCACCATCCAGGTCTATCAGGGCGAGCGCGAGATCGCCTCGGCCAACAAGTCGCTGGGCCGCTTCGATCTCACCGGCATCGCCCCGGCCCCGCGCGGCGTGCCGCAGGTGGAGGTGATCTTCGACATCGACGCCAACGGCATCCTGCACGTCACCGCCAAGGACAAGGCCACCGGCAAGGAGCAGAGCATCCGCATCACCGCCAACTCGGGTCTGTCGGAAGACGAGATCAAGAAGATGGTGAAGGACGCCGAGGCGCATGCCGAGGAAGACAAGAAGTTCGGCGAGCTGATCGCCGCCCGCAACCAGGCCGAGGGTATGGCGCACGCGGTCGAGAAGTCGCTCAAGGACCTGGGCGAGCAGGTCCAGGCCGACGAGAAGAAGGCCATCGAGGATGCGCTGGCCGGCCTGCGCGAGGCAGTGAAGGGCGACGACAAGGACGCCATCACCGCGAAGACCGAGGCGCTGGCCCAGGCCTCTGCCAAGCTCATGGAGCGCGTCTACGCCCAGAAGGGTGCGGCGGGCGCCGAGGGTGCCGCGCCGGGCGGCGGCGAGTCCCGGGGTGGCGACGGCGACGTGGTCGACGCCGAGTTCACCGAGGTGAAGGACAAGAAGTAATCCGGAACCGGCGCCGGAGTGCTCCGGCCCGTCCCCAAACCCTCTTCCCTGCGCGGGGAAGAGGGTTCTTAGTTTCAGGGAGCGCGCATGGCCAAGCGGGACTATTACGAGATTCTCGGTGTCGGCAAGGATGCTGACGAAGACCAGCTCAAGAAGGCGTACCGCAAGCTGGCAATGAAGTACCACCCGGACCGCAATCCGGGCGACAAGGCGGCCGAGGAGCAGTTCAAGGACGTCAGCGAGGCCTACGAGGTCCTGACCGACGCGCAAAAGCGTGCGGTCTACGACCAGTATGGCCATGAAGGCTTGCAGCGGGGTGGTGGTGGCGGTGGCGGCTTCGGGGGTGCGGGCGGCTTCGCCGACATCTTCGGCGATGTCTTCGCGGATATCTTCGGCGGTACGGGCGGCGGCGGTGGTCGCGGTGGCCCGCGGCGCGGCGCCGACCTGCGCTACATGATGGAGCTCAGCCTCGAGCAGGCCGTGTTTGGTGCCACCGAGACGATCCGTATCCCGACCTGGGACGAGTGCGGCAGCTGCCATGGCCATGGCACGGCCGACGGCAAGAAGCCCTCGGCCTGCCCGGGCTGCAAGGGCGCCGGCCAGGTCCGCGTGCAGCAGGGCTTCTTCGTGCTGCAGCAGACCTGCCCGCAGTGCCGCGGCCGCGGCACCCTGGTGACCGATCCCTGCAAGACCTGCCGTGGTGCCGGCAAGACCCGCCGCGAGAAGACGCTTGAGGTGAAGATCCCGCCCGGCGTCGATACCGGCGACCGCATCCGCCTGAGCGGCGAGGGCGAGCCGGGCGAGATGAAGGCCCCCAATGGCGACCTGTATGTCCAGATCAACGTCCGGCCGCACGAGCTGTTCGAGCGCGACGGCAATGACCTGCACTGCAGCATGCCGATCTCGGTGGTCACGGCGGCCTTGGGCGGTACGCTCCAGGTGCCGACCCTGGAAGGCAAGGTCGAGATCGACGTGACCGAAGGCACGCAGAGCGGCAAGCAGTTCCGCCTGCGCGGCCGCGGCGTGCGCTCGGTGCGCACCTCCGGGCCCGGCGACCTGTACTGCACGGTCTTCGTCGAGACCCCCGTCCACCTGAACAAGCGCCAGAAGGAATTGCTGCGCGAGCTGGGCCAGACGCTCGAGGCCGAGGGCGGCAAGCATCACCCCGAGAACTCGAACTGGCTTGGCAAGGCCAAGCGCTTCTTCGAGGACATCACGGGCGGCTGAGGCTGCGGCCGTCTGCGTCCCGGTCGGGCTGCGCGGAGCCGGGGCCGTGATCACCCGGTTGTGCCTCCGATGGCCGCGACGCGATCATGGCCGGATCTCGTGGCGGCGGGTTCGGGGGTGTCGGCCAGCCCGGCTTATCCACAGGCGGCCCGGGATATCCTGACCGCTGGTCGTCCTGTCCCGGACCTGCGACAACAGGCCCATTGGATTTTCCGGACAGGACCGTCAATGAGCCTTCACCTTGCCAGACTTAGGACCGTGCCGCCGTGAACCCGGCCGGCTCTGGTTGGCTGTCGGGCGACGGCTTCCTGCCGCATGGTTACTGCTTCGCCTGGTCGCCAGAGCTGCTGTGGAGCATGGTGGTCAGCGACGTGGTCACGGGTCTGGCGTATTACGCCATCCCGGTGACCCTGATCGCCTTCGTGCGCCGTCGCAAGGATCTGCGCTTCAACAGTGTTTTCCTGCTGTTCGGGGCCTTCATCTTCGCCTGCGGCACCACGCACTTCATCGACCTGCTGAACATCTGGTATCCCGCCTACTGGCTCGATGCGCAGGTGAAGCTGGCCACGGCTGCCATCTCGCTGACCACGGCGATCATGCTGGTCCTGCTGCTGCCGAAGATCCATGCCTGGCTCGACGAGCGCGCGCAGGCGCAGCTTGCGCTGCAGACCGCCAATCGCGAGCTGGAGCATTCCCTGAGCCTGCTGGAGCGCCGTGGCGCCGAACTCGAGGAGCTGGGCCGGGTCAGCGACCAGTTGCAGGGGGCCAGCGATCCGAACGAGTTCGCGTCCACGCTGCAGGCCTTCCTGCAGAAGCTGTTGCCAGCCGCCGCCGGTGAACTGGTCCTGACCGCCGGCCCGACCGATTCCGGAGAAACCCGCCGGACCTGGTCGGTGCAGCTCGCCGACGTGGTGCCTGCCACGGGACGCGTTGAAGCCCCGGACTCACGCGACTGGGTGCTGCCGCTGGCCGCCAACAACGAGGATCTCGGCCAGCTACGTCTGCAGGTGCCCGTGGCCGGCAACGACCCCTACAACGCACAGCTGCTGCTGTCGGTCGCGCAGCGCGCCAGCATGGCGCTGGCCAATATCCGCCTGCGGGAATCGCTGACCCTCCAGTCCTGGCAGGACCCGCTGACCGGGCTGTTCAATCGTCGCTATCTCACCGAGCGGCTCGGCTTCCACGAGCGCGCGCGGACCCGCGCCACCAACGGCTTCGCCGTCGTGCTGTTCGACATGGATCACTTCAAGCGCCTCAACGACCGCCACGGTCACGACAGTGGCGACGAGGCCCTCCGCGCGTTTGCGGACGTGCTGCGCGCTTCGGTGCGCAGCGGCGATGTCGCCTGCCGCTACGGCGGCGAGGAGTTCGTCCTGATCCTGCCGGGCATTGATCTGCGCAGCGCACTGGCCCGTGCGGAGCAGATCCGGCGCGCCGTGCAGCGCGTGGCGCTCAAGGATCGCGAGGGCCGGTCGCTCGGCCCCCTGTCAGTCTCCGCCGGTGTGGCGGCCTCGCCGCAGCACGGCGAGACCTGGGACGAGGTGATCGCACGCGCCGACCATGCGCTCTATCGGGCCAAGGAGAACGGCCGCGACCGGGTGGAGTGCGAGGCTGCCTGAGCGGCCCGGACTCAGCGGGCCAGCATCGCACGCAGGCGTTGCAGCGAGTCGGCCGACTCGCGCTCGATCAGCCAGCGTCCCAGCAGCTGGTTGTAGAGGCGCAACACGGCGTTCGGCAGGCGGTAGTCGAGTGTGCGGATGAAGCGCGTCTGCGATTCCTCGGCCTCGAACCGGTACTCCAGCGTCAGCGTGACCCCGTTGGATGCCACGGCCGACGCCCGCCAGCGCCGTGACGGCTCCGCCTCCAGGACGGTCCACGACAGGTGCGTGCGGCGTCCGCCGGCGCGGATGTCCTCCTCGAAGCGCGCGCCTGTGGGCAAGGGATACTCGGCGCCGGGGGCCACCTTCAGGGACGAGGGATGCCATTGCGGCCATGAAGCCGGCGTAGTGGCGTACTCGTAGGCGCGCGCCGGCGGTACGGGCAGGGTGATCGTATGTTGCAGCACCGTCATGTCGGGTCTCCAGATTTCAGGCCATCGGTCTGAATGAGGGCCTGGGCGCTCCGTGCTCGAGCTGATCGAAGCCGCCGCTGCGGGCGGCTCAGGGGTCGCGGCGACGGAACAGGCTGAGATGGTCCAGCGGCAGGTTGTTGTCGGTGAGCACGCCGGTCTCGGTGACCAGGATGTCGTCGGGCCGGAACATGGGCGGCCGCCCCAGGCGCACGGAGGAGGGGAAGCTGAAGGTGGCCGGCTCGGTCTGCTGCAGCAGCTCGCCGTCGCGTGAGAGCAGGCGGATACGGCCGGTGAAGAAGCCCGCCACCAGCAGGCCATCGTCACCGACCAGGCCGAGGTCGTCGTGGGCGTCCACGGTGAAGTACAGGGGCGTGACAGTCCCGGCGCTGCCATCGGCCTGGAGGTCCACGGCGTAGACACTGCCGCCGTCGGTGCCGAAGAAGCGGTTGCCGGCCCGCTGCAGACCATTGGGGAAGCGCAGCACGTTGTCGAGGCCCAGGTGCAGCTGTCCCAGGGGGCTGCCCTGGACCCAGACCTCCTCGCCGACGACGGCGAAGGGATCGACGGCCGAGAGGCGCAGGCGCTTGATCTTGGGATCGGGCACGCAGAGATTCAGGGGCTCGTCCACCACGTACAGCGCGCCGTCCGGCCCGAAGGCCATGCCATTGGCGATGCACATGCCGCTCATCTGGTAGATCGCCTCGAGCCGCGGGCTCGCGTCCAGGCGGGTGGCCGACAGGGTGCCATCGCCACTCACGGCGTACAGCACGTCGCCCGCGATCGCCAGGCCGTTGTAGCCGCGCGCCTCCGAGATCGGCAGCGACTCGAAGCTGCCGTCGGCCTTCCGGCGGATCTCCAGCACGCCCAGACCGCTGCTCACGAACAGGCGACCGGTATTGCTGAAGATCAGGTTCTCGGCGCTCGGGATATCGAGCAGCACCACGCGCTCGCCGCAGCCGGCGTTCACGCAGAGATCGGCGGCGTGAACCGGCGGGAGGACCTCGCCGTCGCAGCTCCCGTCACCGCCCGAACAGGCCGGGAGCAACGCGGCCAGCAACAGGGCGGTCGCGCCTCGCGTGAAGGACATGGCGTGCCTCAGGAGCGGCCGAGGCTGTCGTAGAGGGCAACGTATTCCTGGGTGATGCGATGGCCGCGATCGAGGTAGATCAGCGGCTTGTGGGTCTCGTGCGATTCCTTGACCTTCACCGAACTGCCCAGGGTCTGCGCCAGTATCGGCTTCCCCTCGCTGCGCAGCTCCTCGACGATCCGCGTCGGCAGCTTGGAGCGCGCCTGGAACTGGTTGACGACGATACCCTCGATGCTGAGGTTCTCGTTGTGGTCATTGCGGATCTCCGCCACGTTGTCGAGCAGCGTGTAGAGCGCCTGGCGGGCGAACTCGTCGCAGTCGAAGGGCACCAGCACGCGGTCGGCGGCGATCAGCGCCGAGCGGGCGTAGAAGTTGAGCGCCGGCGGCGTGTCGATGAACACGGCGTCATAGCCACGCAGCTTGCGCAGCGCGTCGCGGAACTTGTAGATCTTCTGCTTGGCCTCGAGCTTGACCGAGAGCTCCTCGAGCCGCGGATCGGCAGCCACCACATCGAGGTTCTCGTAGGGCGTATTGGTTGCGTAGCTGATCAGGGGCGACGGCGACAGCGAGAACGACAGGGTCGATTCGAAGAAGTCGGCGATGCTGCGATCCGGCTGCGCGGGGTGTGCGCCCATCAGGTACTGCGTGGCGTTGCCCTGGGTGTCGAGGTCGATGACCAGGGTGCGCAGGCCGCGGCTGGCGGCGATGGCAGCGAGATTGCAGACGATGGTGGTCTTGCCGACCCCACCTTTCTGGTTGAAGACGACACGGGTCAGCATGGTCAGCGTTGCATCCGGCAGGGGTGGAACAGGGCGGCGACAGTGTACGGGATTCCCCTGACGCCTTCGCTGATCCGGACGGCCCCGGCGGGCCTTCAGCCGACGGCCCGGCGTCGGGCCTTGGCTCGCCGCTCCCGGGCGTGGCGCTCCGCCACCGAGAAGATCAGGCGCAGATCGTCCTCGTCCACGTCGATGAACGAGTCGATCTGGCGCAGGGCCGCGGCCAGGTCGTCATGCTGCAGGGCCAGGTAATGGTCGGGCGGCCGCGTTTCGGAGCGCGCCCAGGCCACGGGATAGCGGCGCCAGCGCAGCGGCGCGTTGAACAGCACGGCCACCAGCAGGATCACCGCCACGTTCAGGCCGATCGGCCACAGCGCATAGCCGTAGCCCAGGGCGTGGATGGCGGGGCCGCCGAGGACCGCGGTCAGCGCCGTCGCCCCACCCGGCGGGTGGAGGCAGCGCAGGTAGTGCATCAGACCGATGGCCAGGCCCACGGCGAGGGCCGCCGCCAACGCGGGCCAGGCGCCGAAGGCCTGCTGGCAGGTCACCCCGACCATCGCCGAGAGCAGGTGCCCGCCTGCGACTGGCCAGGGCTGGGACAGGGCGCCATGGGGCACGGCGAAGAGCAGCACGGCGCTGGCGCCCATCGAGGCCACGATCAGCAGTTGTCCGCCGGCCTGCAGCCCGAGGACCTGGCCAGCGAGGACGATGCCGGCGATGCCCAGGAAGCCGCCGAGCGCCGACAGCAGGCGTTCGGTGTGGCTGACGGAGCTTTGCTCGATCCCCAGGACGTGAAGCAGCGAAGCGATGCGCGGGTGAAGACGGTTCATCATCGGGTGATCGTAGCCTGAGGGCGGTGTCAGTCGGGATGCCCGGCCTGGTCGCGACCGGCTGGCTTCCGCTGGGCGTCGGAGGGGGAACCTGGGCAGCAGCCTGTCAGGGTCTCGGAGCCGCGGCCATCGGCGCCCTGCCACCCCCAGAACGAGGAAGGCCCGCCGAAGCGGGCCTCCTCGTTGCAGCCGGCAGGATCAGGCCTTGGCCATCTGCCGCAGCATGTACTGCAGCACGCCGCCGTGCTGGTAGTACTCCCACTCCATCGGGGTGTTGATGCGGACCTTGGCCTTGAAGCTCACCGACTTGCCATCGGCCTTCTTCGCGGTCACGGATACCTCGGAGGCGCCGTTCTTCAGGCCGTCGAAGTCGAACACCTCGGTGCCGTCCAGGCCCAGCGACGCGGCGTTCTGGCCGTCGACGAAGTTCAGCGGCAGCACGCCCATGCCCACGAGGTTGGCGCGGTGGATGCGCTCGAACGACTCGCTGATCACGGCCTTCACGCCCAGCAGGATGGTGCCCTTGGCTGCCCAGTCACGCGACGAGCCGGTACCGTATTCCTTGCCGGCCAGAACGACCTGCGGGGTGCCGTCGGCGATGTGCTTCATGGCCACGTCGTAGATCGGCTCGACCGGACCGATGGCGCCGTCTTTGCCGATGTACTTCGACACGCCGCCCTCGACACCCGGGGTCATCGCATTCTTGATGCGGGTGTTGGCGAAGGTGCCGCGCATCATGATCTCGTGGTTGCCGCGGCGGCTGCCGAACGAGTTGAAGTCCGCCTTCTTCACGCCGCGCGCCTCGAGGTACTTGCCCGCGGGACCGTCCTTCTTGATGTCACCAGCCGGCGAGATGTGGTCGGTGGTGATCGAGTCGCCCAGCACGGCGAGGGCACGCGCGCCCTTGATCGGCTGGATCCCCGGAGGGGTCATGGTCATGCCATCGAAATACGGCGGGTTCTGCACGTAGGTGCTCTTCGAATCCCAGCCATAGGTCTCCGACTTGGTGACCTTGATCGACTGCCAGCGGGCATCGCCCTTGAGCACGTCGGCGTAGCTCTTCTTGAAGCCCTCGGCGGTGACCGCCTTGGCGACGACTTCCTGGATCTCGGCGTTCGACGGCCAGATGTCCTTGAGGAACACGTCCTTGCCATCCTTGGACTTGCCGATCGGCTCGGTGGTGAGGTCCAGGTCGGTCGAGCCGGCGATCGCGTAGGCGACGACCAGCGGCGGCGAGGCGAGGTAGTTCATGCGCACGTCCTGGTGGACGCGGCCCTCGAAGTTGCGGTTGCCCGACAGCACCGCCGAGACGCTCAGCGTGTTGTCCTGGATCGCCTTGCCCAGCGGCTCGTTGAGCGGGCCGGAATTGCCGATGCAGGTGGTGCAGCCGTAGGCGGTGACGTAGAAGCCCAGGTGCTCCAGGTCCTCGATCAGGCCGGCCTTCTTCAGGTACTCGGTGACGGCCAGCGAGCCGGGGGCGAGCGAGGTCTTGACCCAGGGCTTGCTGGTGAGGCCCAGCGCGCGCGCCTTCTTGGCGAGCAGGCCAGCGCCGATCAGCACGGACGGGTTGGAGGTGTTGGTGCAGCTCGTGATCGCCGCGATCATCACCGCGCCGTCCTTGAGCTCGAAGGTCTTGCCGTTGTCGGTGACCGTGGCCGGGCCCTTCGACGGGCGCAGCTTCTGCTCACCCTCGAAAGCCTTGCGGTAGTTGGTCTTCACGTCGGACAGCAGCACGCGGTCCTGCGGGCGCTTCGGGCCGGCCAGCGAGGGCTTGATGCTGCCGAGGTCCAGCGCGAGCACATCGGTGTACTCGGCTTCCGGCGCGTCCGGCGTCCACCACATGCCCTGGGCCTGGGCGTAGGCCTTGACGACCTCGATCTGCTGCTCGCTGCGGCCGGTGAGGCGCAGGTAGTTCAGGGTCTCTTCGTCGATCGGGAAGATGCCGCAGGTGGCGCCGTATTCCGGGCCCATGTTGGCGATCGTATTGCGGTCCGAGGCGGACAGGTTGGCGAGGCCCGGGCCGAAGAACTCGACGAACTTCTCGACCACGCCGCGCTTGCGCAGCATCTCGGTGACGGTGAGCACCAGGTCGGTGGCGGTGGCGCCCTCGGCCAGCTTGCCGGTAACACGCACGCCGATCACTTCGGGGATCAGCATGGACGAGGGCTGGCCGAGCATCGCGGCCTCGGCTTCGATGCCGCCGACGCCCCAGCCCAGCACGCCGATGCCGTTCACCATCGTGGTGTGGCTGTCGGTGCCGAAGCAGGAATCGGGATAGAGCAGGCCTTCGCTGTTCTCGAAGACGACGCGGGCCAGGTACTCGATATTGACCTGGTGGACGATGCCGGTATCAGGCGGCACGGCCTTGAAATTCTTGAGCGCTTCCTGGCCCCAGCGCAGGAAGGTGTAGCGCTCCTCGTTGCGCTGGAATTCGACCTTGGCGTTCAGGTCGAGCGCATCCTTGGAGCCGTAGTGGTCGATCATGACCGAGTGGTCGATGACCAGCTCGACCGGGCACAGCGGATTGACCTTGGCGGCGTCGCCACCGAGCTTCTTGATCGCATCGCGCATCGCGGCGAGATCCACGACGCAGGGCACGCCGGTGAAGTCCTGCAGGATCACGCGCGCCGGCGTGAAGTTGATGTCCTTGGCGGGCAGCTTCTTGAAGTCGGCGCCGGCGAGGGTCTCGATGTCGGCCTTCGTGGTGTTCAGGCCGTCCTCGTGACGCAGCAGGTTCTCCAGCAGGACCTTGATGGAGTAGGGCAGGCGGGCGAGCTTGAACTGCGGTTCGAGGGCCTTCAGGTTGTAGTAGCTGTAGGACTTGGAACCGACTTTGAGCGTGGACTTGGCCTTGAAGCTGTCCGTCATGGCGAGGAACTCCCGGGAGATGGCTGGCGATCGATGCTGGCTGCGTGCCGCCGGCCCGCAGCGCGAGCCGAAAAAAGGCGCGGAATTATATCCCAAGCGCCGGTCCGAATTCGGCGCCGCGTTGTCGCTCCGGGCGAATTCCTCTAAGGTCGCCACAGCGTCAAGTTCAGACCAAAAGCCGTGGCCGCTGCCCCCGCGGACCCGGCCCCTTCGTGCGGGAGAACATCGAATCATGGTGGGCAGGGATCACCGGGCGGCTGCGGGCCGCTGGCTGGGGGCGGGGTTGCTGCTGTGGGCTGCGATGGCCAGCTCGCAGCAGCCTGCGGCTGCCCCGACGTCGCCGGGGGCGGCGGACGCGCTGGATCTGAGCCCGGCCGAGCAGGCCTGGATCCAGGCCCATCCCGTGATCCGTGCCAGTGGTGACCCCGACTGGGCGCCCCTGGATGCGCAGGATGAGAGCGGCCGGCGCGTGGGCATCAGCCCTCAGGTCCTCGAAAGCCTGTGCCGCAGATTGGGCATCCGGGTGGAATGGATTCCGGTCGCCAGCTGGGACGATGCCCTCAAGGCGGCGCGCCAGGGCCGTGTCGACGTCCTGACCTCAGCCGGGATCAGCGCCGATCGCCAGGCCTACCTGCTGTTCACCCGGGCCTACCTGCGGTTCCGGTCGGTGATCGTGGTCCGTGACGACGCGGACTTCGTGAATGACATGGCCGACCTGCGGGATGCCCGCTTCGCCATCGCCCGCAGCTACGTGGAGGCGGGCCTGTTCCGGCGCAACTATCCCCAGTACCAGCGGGTGGAGGTCGACTCGATCGCCGACGCACTTTCCGCGGTTGCCAGTGGCGCGGCCGATGCCACAGTCGGCAACGTGGCGGTGGTCAGCCACTACATCCACACCCGCGGACTGACCAACCTGCGCGTGGCGGCGTCCTTCCTCGAGGAGGACCGGCCGCTGCACTTCGCGGTCCGGCGCGACTGGCCGGAGCTGGTGGCCCTGCTGGACCGCGGCCTGGACAGCATGAGCGAGTCAGAACTCAAGGGCATCCAGGAGCGCTGGCTGCCGGTGCGCTTCCAGCGCGGGCTCGATCCGGCGCAGGTCTACAGCATGGCTCGCTGGGGTGGCGTTGCCGTTCTGGTCGCGGTCGTCCTGATGCTGCTCTGGGTGTGGTGGCTGCGCCGGGAATTGAGCTATCGCCGGGAGAGCGAGCGGCGCATCCACGAGGCGCAGCGCCTGCTGCGCGAGGTCACCGACCGCATCCCCGGTGGCGTGGTCTACCAGTTCGAGCGGCGCGCCGACGGCAGCCTGCGCACCAATTTCGTCAGCGCCGGCGTGCAGGCCATCACCGGCTACACCCGCGACCAGGCCCTGCACGACTACAGCGTCGTCCTCAACAGCGTGATTCCGGAAGACCGGCCACGGCTGATGGACGCAATCGCCCAGTCGGCACAGACCATGTCGCCCTATGTCATCGAGTACCGCACCCGCAATGGCGACGGCGAGATCGAGTGGCTGCGCGGCACGGCTGAACCGAGTCCCGGCCCGGCGGGTGGCATCATCTGGAACGGGTTCACCACCCGCATCAACGAACTCAAGCAGGTCGAGCGCGAGATCCGCAGCGCCAAGGAACTGCTACAGGAAGTGACTGATGGCCTGCCGGGCGCCGTGTACCGCTTCCGTGGCTACGACCGTGACCGGCTCGAGATCCTGTTCGCGTCCAGCGGCCTGGCGCCGATGCTCGGGTTGCCCGCCCGGCAGTCGCCGCCCACCTTCGAGGACCTGCTCAGCCGCCTGCACCCCGAGGACCGCGAGCTGATCCGCAAGGACATTCTCGAGTCGGCGCGCAACCTCCGGCCGCTGCAGCGGGACCTGCGCGTGCGCTGGCTCGACGGCACGGAGCGCTGGATCCACGCCGGCGCCGCCCCGCACCACGGCGGTGCCAGCGGGGAACTGATCTGGAACGGGTATGCGGTCGACATCACCGACCGCAAGCATCTCGAGCAGGAGCTGAACCGCACCCGGGCCCATGTGGTCGACCTGGCCCACAACCTGCCGGGCGTCGTCTACCAGTCCTGCCTGCATGCCAACGGCACGGTAGAGCTCCTGTTCAACCACGAGGCCTACTTCCGGCTGCTGGGCATCGAGCATGACTCGCCGAAGATCCCGCACGAGAAACTGGTCGACAACGTGGTGCCGGAAGACCGCGAGAAGCTGCTCGACGCCCTGATGCGCTCGGCGGCGGAGCTGACGCCCGTGGCGGTGGAGTTCCGCGTACGCGGCGCCCAGGGCATCCGCTGGATCTATGTCGAGGCGATTCCCCGCTCCGGCGGCTCGAGGAGCATCCTCGCGGTCTGGAACGCCTACGGTCTCGACATCACCGAGCGCAAGGAACTCGAGGCCGAACTGGCGGCGGCCAAGACGGTTGCGGAAGAAGCCAACCGCGCCAAGGGCGAGTTCCTGGCCAACATGAGTCACGAGATCCGCACGCCGATGAACGCCGTGATCGGCCTGTCCCACCTGGCCTTGCGCACGCATCCGGAGCCGCGGCTGCGCGACTACCTGTCGAAGATTGAGAGTTCGGCCCAGTCCCTGCTGCGGATCATCAACGACATCCTCGACTTCTCGAAGATCGAGGCCGGCAAGATGGGCCTGGAGCACACGACCTTCGACGTGGCCGAGGTGCTGTCGCAGTTGCACAACGTGGCGTCGGTACGCGCGGCGGAGAAGGGCCTTCAGTTCCAGTGCCGTCTGGCGCCGGGCACCCCGGCGCGCCTGGTGGGGGACCCGCTGCGCCTCGGCCAGGTGCTGCTCAATCTGGCCAGCAACGCCGTCAAGTTCACCGAGAAGGGGCGTGTCAGCGTCGAGCTCGGCGAGGAGCGACGCGAGGCCGCGCGCTGCTGGATGCGCATCCGCGTGACCGACACGGGCATCGGCATGTCCGAGGAGCAGCAGGCCAAGCTGTTCCAGTCGTTCTCGCAGGCCGACGCCTCGACCACCCGTCGCTACGGAGGCACGGGCCTGGGGCTGTCGATCACGCACCGCCTGGTGGAGTTGATGCACGGCCAGATCAGCTGCCGCAGCACGCCGGGGGAGGGCACCGAGTTCAGCCTGCTCCTGCCGCTGGAGATTCCGGCGCAAGGCGAGGATGTCGCGCCCCTCGTGGGTGGACGCAGCAGCTCGGCCCTGCAGAGCCTGCGGCCCGGCAGCCTGGCGGGCCTGCAGGTGCTCGTGGTGGAGGACAATGCGATCAACCAGCAGGTGGCGCGCGAGTTCATCGAAGATGCGGGCGCCGTGGTGCACTGCGTCGAGAACGGTGCCCTGGCCGTGCAGCACGTCGCCGGCCACCGGGTCGACCTGATGCTCATGGATCTGCAGATGCCGGAGATGGATGGGATCGAGGCCACCCGTCGCCTGCGGTCCGCGGGTCACGCGATGCCGATCGTCGCGATGACCGCCAGCGCCATGCCCGAAGACCGGGAGCGCTGCCTGCAGACCGGAATGAACGACTACGTGTCGAAGCCGCTCGATGTGGAACAGCTGGCGGCTGCGCTCGCCCGGGTGCTGGGCCGGTCAATGGCCGATCTTCTGGCCTGGAACCTGCCGCCGCCGGCTGCGCCGGTGCCGGTGGCCAGCCGCGCCGAACTGCAGGCCCTGATCCTGCAGCTTGATGGTCAGCTGATGGATCACGAGGCCGAGGCCATGGACACCGTGGACCGCCTGATCGCCGGCAGTGGCAGCGAGCCGCCGCGCGCCTTGCGCGAACTGGCGCAGCATACGCATGCTTTCCGCTTCCATGAGGCAAGGGTGCTGGTCGGAGACGTGAAGGTGCAACTTGGACTGATCGATGACGGGGTGAGCCCGTGAACGCACCCGACAGCCGTCCATCGGTGCTTGTCGTCGACGACACGCCCCAGAATCTGGAGGTCGCCAGCCGCATCCTGAGGGAGCAGTACCGGGCCCGTGTCGCTCTCGACGGTCCCACCGCGCTCAAGCTCGCGGCCGAGGCACCGCCGGACCTGATCCTGCTCGATGTGATGATGCCGGGCATGAATGGCTACCAGGTCTGCCGCAAGCTCAAGGCCAACCCCGCGACACAGCGCATCCCGGTGATCTTCCTGACGGCGATGGCCGAGGTCGAGAACGAGGCCGCCGCCTTCGGTGCCGGCGCCGTGGACTACATCGTCAAGCCCATCCAGGCCCAGACCCTGCTCGCGCGGGTGCGCACCCATGTCCAGCTCTCCAAGCAGGAGCGCCACCTCGCTGACCTGGTGAACAACCGCACCCGCGAGCTGGAGAAGCGGACCCAGGAACTCGAGCTGACGCGCCTGGAGCTGATCCGACGCCTGGGCCGCGCCGCGGAGTACAAGGACGACGACACCGGCCTGCACGTGATCCGCATGAGCCACTATGCGCGACTGCTGGCCGAGGCCGCCGGACTGTCGTCGGACCGGGTGGAAGTCATCTTCAATGCCGCGCCGATGCATGACATCGGCAAGATCGGCATTCCCGACCACATCCTGCAGAAGGCCGGCCCGCTGAGCCCCGAGGAGTGGGACATCATGCGTCAGCACCCGGCGATCGGTGCCGGCATCATCGGCCGCCATGATTCCGAGCTGCTGGAGACTGCGCGCATCGTCGCGCTGACCCATCACGAGAAATGGGACGGCAGCGGCTACCCGCGGCAGAAGATCGGAGAGGACATTCCCATCGAGGGGCGCATCGTTGCGATCGCCGATGTCTTCGATGCCCTGACCTCCAAGCGCCCCTACAAGCAGGCCTGGCCGCTGGCCAAGGCGATCGACTATCTGCTCGAGCAAGCCGGCCGGCAGTTCGATCCGCAGCTGCTGCCACGTTTCATCGAGCGCATCCCCGACATCCAGGAAATCCGCCGCCAGTACCGCGACGGCTCCGTGCCGCTGCGTGACCTGGGCTGAGAGAGCGTTCGGCGCCCTAGGGGGCGGTCGGGGCGGCAGTGGCCTCAGGTGCGCCCGAAGACAGGGTTTGCGAGCTGATGCGCTCGCCGCTGTCGGCGTCATAGGTCAGCCGGATGGCGCCAGTCTGCGGGTGGCTGGCAACCAGCTGGTAGATCAGACGGAACTGCGTCGCCGTGACCTGCACGAACTGCAGCTGTGGTGGCGTCAGCGCCGGCGTGTTGGTCTTCAGCGGCACTGCCGTGTCGGCGTAGGCGCGCTCCATGACGTCCAGCACGGACAACCGCGGCTGCGAACCCAGCTTCGCCGCCTCCTTCGAGTAGCGCCCGCTGCTGAGCAGGACCTGGCCGGCGGCGGACAGGTGGACGCTGTATTCGTAGTGCTGGACCGGGATACCACCGTTCACCTGCCGGAACTTGCACAGCACCCGGTCGGAAGGACGGTCCGCACGTTCCAGGCGGTACTCCTGGCTGGCAGGCCGCAGCAGCCCCAGGTACTGCGCCTGGCCCTCGATCGCCGGAACGCCCAGGCGCAGGCAGGGCTCCGCATGACGGCGGTCCGCTGTGTCGGCAACCCGCATCGGCGCCGGCGCCGGTGTGCCCGTCGCACAGGCGGCCAAGCCGAGCAGGGTGGCGAGACTGGCAAGGGCAAGGATGGATCGCACGGCAGACTCCGTCCGCAAGCGGACTTCAAGGGATGCAAGGGTCTACGGTAGCCGGCGCCCGGGATGCACTCAAGCCACCACCTCGGTGTGGGCCTCGGCAATCTCGGCGCCGCCCAGGCAGCGCGGGCCGTCGTAGAGCACGCAGTACTGGCCCGCGACCGCCGCACGCTGCGGCTGCGCGAAGCGCACGTTCAGGCCGGCGCTGACATCGGCATCGACCGCCTCGGCCGTACAGACCTGCAGGGCCTGCCGGTGCCGGATGCGAGCTTGCAGCGGCGTGCCAGGGGTCGGCAGGGCGCCCAGGGCGTGGAACGGTCCGGTGCGCAGGTGACGGCTCAGCAGCAGGGGATGGGCCGCATCCTGCGAGACCACGAGGCGGTTCGCAGCGGCGTCCTTGGCGATGACGTACCAGGGGGCCTCCGCCGCCCCGCGCGTACCGCCGATGCCAAGGCCACGTCGCTGTCCGAGCGTGTAGTACATGAGGCCCTGGTGGCGACCGAGAGGACGGCCCTGGTCGTCGACGATGGGGCCAGGATCGGGGCGAAGGTAGTTGGAGAGGAAATCCCGGAACTCGCGCTCGCCGATGAAGCAGATGCCCGTGGAGTCCTTCTTGCGATGCACCGGCAGGCCAGCGCGGCGGGCGAACTCGCGCACCTCGGGCTTGCGGTAGTCGCCCACCGGAAACAGCACCCGCTCGAGGTGCTCGGGAGCGACGGCCGCCAGGAAATAGGTCTGGTCCTTGTTCTCGTCGACGGCGCGCAGCAGCTGGGGCCCACCCTCGCCATGGGCGATGCGGGCATAGTGCCCCGTGGCAATCCAGTCCGCGCCCAGGCGCAGTGCATACTCGCGGAACGGCTGGAACTTCACCTCGCGATTGCAGAGCACGTCCGGATTGGGCGTCTTGCCCGCGGCGTAGTCGGCGAGAAAGCGGCTGAAGACACGCTCCCGGTACTCGCGCGAGAAGTCGACGCGATGCAGCGGAATGCTCAGTTCCTCGCAGACCTGGCGGGCGTCCTGGTAGTCGTCGGCGGCTGTGCAGTACCCCTGCTCGTCCTCGGTCCAGTTGACCATGTACAGGCCGGAGACCCGATAGCCCTGCTCGCGCAGCAGCCACGCCGTCACCGAGGAATCGACGCCACCGGACATGCCCACGACGACGTGGGTGTCGGCCTTGCTCATGGGTTCAGATGGGCGATCAGATCCAGCGGATAGCGCCGGCCCGCCCGGTAGTCATCGACGCAGCGCAGCACCATGGGGCTGCGATGACGCGCCGCGAGCGCCGCGATCTCGTCGCGCGTCTGCCAGACCGCACGCTCGATGCCATCGTCCAGGCGACGGTCCGGGTGATGCCGCAGGGCGCGCGCCACGAAGGCGATGCGCAGGAAGCCGTATTCGAGATCCGCCGGGTCGTAGTGATACAGGCCGAGCAGGGCGGTGGGCTCCAGATCCCAGCCGGTCTCCTCGAGGCCTTCGCGCACGGCGCCCTCGATCAGGGTCTCGCCCTGCTCCCAGTGGCCGGCCGGCTGGTTGAACAGCAGCTGCCCGTTGACGCGCTCCTCGACCAGCAGGAAACGGCCTTCGCGCTCGACCACGCAGGCCACGACGACATGGGGTGACCAGCTCATGCGGGCGGTGCTGCGCCGCCGGATGGAGGCAGCTGCCCCTGCTTGCGCAGATGGTAGTAGCCCTGCGCATCAGGGCTGCCCTGCGAGCGCAGGAAGTTCTGCACCATCGGCGGAGCTTCCGGCGGCGCCTTCAGCTGCAGGTGAAATTCGTAGCTGCGGTCCGGCTTCAGGCGCCCGTCGCCATTGGCCTGCAGCGGACCAGTCAGGGTCTGCACGAGGATCACCAGGTCGTCGCCCTCGGGCTGGATCGTGGCCTCGTAGTCGCCGAAGACCACCGGGTCCCGGGCCAGGGTATAGGCCAGGCGCCGGATCTCGAGCCGGCCCGCGGCGCTGACCGGCCAGCCTTGGCGCAAGTGAGCCTGTTGCAGTTCGAGCCCGACCTGTCCGGCGAAGGGCAGGTAGGCCTGGCCCGCCAGCGTGAGCAGCGAGCGCAGCTCGCCGACGAGGCGAAGGTCGCCGATGCGCTGGCCACCCAGCCCGCTCGACACCCGTGCCTCGAGCACCGGATCGGCGGCACGCAGATCGATGGCGACTCGGCCGAGCAGGAGCTGCGAGGGCAGGAAATCCCAGTGCAGGTCGCGCAGCACCGGCTGCTGGCGCATGAGGAGGCCAGAGGCCGAGCCGCCGCCGATGCTGCCGGACAGGCCCTGGAGCTGGATCAGCGGGATGGCGCCATCCTTGGGTGCCAGCCACGCCTGGAGGCGTGCTGCCGGAGTGCCCAGCAGCAGGAACACCAGGAAGGCCGACAGGAACACCAGCAGCGCGGTACGGAGCTTCATCGCCGGGCTCAGGGACGCGCGAGGCTCAGGCGGGCATTGACAGTGCCCGGGGCCTGTCCACGCTCGAGCTCGGCGCTGCGGGCCACGATACCGTAGCGGGTCTCGAGTTCCTGCAGCCAGCGCAGCAGGTTGTCGAAGGACACGTCGTCGATCCAGACGCGCACCTCCCGGTCGCCCTCCGGCTGCACGCGGGTGGGGGGCTTGCCCAGCACCGGCGAGCGACTGGTCTGGTCAACGGCTGCCAGCAGCGACAGGTTGCGGTTCACTGCGCCGCCGGAGCCGCGCTGGCTCTGCACCAGCGCAGCGGCGGTCTCGATGCGCCCCGCCAGCGCGCGGGCGGCCTCGAGCGACTCGGCGCGCTGCGCATGGGCCTTGGCCAGGGGCTCCCAGATCAGCAGATAGAGCAGGGTGAGCGCCACCACGCCGGCGCCGGAGAGCACCAGCACGCGTTCGCGGGGCGCCAGCTGGGCAAGCCAGGACTGCAGGCGGAGCCAGTAGGCGTTCATGGATGGGCAGGATTCATGGCCGGTGCCTCAGGATGGGCTGAGGCGGATGCGGATCTGGACGCCCTCGGCGCCCGAGTTCGCGGACTGTACTTCCAGCCGCGCACCGCGCGGCTGCTCGAACCAGGCCTTGAGGCGCTCCAGCAGCTGCAGATCGCTGCCGCCCAGGCCGGCGTACAGCGCGCCTTCGCGAAACTGCAGGCTCTGCAGGCTGAGGCCCGGCGTGGCAACGATGCCCTGGGTCAGGATCTCCAGCAGCGGCAGCAGGCCGCCCGGCGCGGCACCCCCGAACTGGGCCATCTGCTGGTCGAGCTGGGCACCCAGATCGACGATGCGGGTCTCGCCCGGGAAGATCGCCTGGTAGCGGGCGATGTTGGCCGCTTCCTGGCTGGCCAGCTCGCGCCCCAGCCGCCAGGCCTGCACGCCATGCAGCAGCGCTCCGGCCAGGATGGCGGCGGCGGCCAGCGACGCGGCGGTGCGCCAGGGCTGCAGGAAGCGCATCAGGGTCTGGCGCTGGGAATAGGCGCCCTGCAGCAGGTCGATGGACTGCGCAGGCTGCAGGTTCTGCAGCAAGGCTTCGAGCGGCGTCTGGTGGCCGGGCAGGGGCTCCACCGCCCAGCCGAGGCGGCTGAGGTCGAGGGTCTCGTCGCGCAGCATCAGCACGCGCAGGCTGCGGCGCTTGTCGGGGTCGGCGATCGACAGGCAAAGCTCCAGATCCTCGCGCTGGCAGACGAAGCCGCTGTCGAGGCCACTGCGTACCAGCACCTGGTCGCCGTCCAGCAGCAGGCTGAACTGCTGATCGCCGGGGACCGGCAGGGCCAGGATATCCGGCAGTATCGAATCGGGCTTGAGGCCGCGGGACTGGAGCACCTCGAGCCACTCGTCCATGCGCTGGCGGGCCACCACGGCCACCGGCCAGCGGCCGTTGGCCTGGCGCGTGCCCAGGGCGAAGTGCAGGCTGTCGACGTCCTCCGCGAGCTGGTCCTCCAGCACGTAGGGCGCGGCCTGCAGCACCTTGGCGGGCTGGCGGGCCGGAACCTGCACGGAGGTCAGGCGCAGGTCGGACGAGGGCACCAGCACGACCAGGCGGCGCTGAGCTGCCTGCAGCAGCACGGTCTCCAGCGGCGCCTCGAGCACCATGAACGAGGCCACGGCCTGCGGTCTGGCAATGCAATAGGCGGTGGGCGCGCCCGGATCGGCGGCGCGCAGGCGGATGTACAGGGTCTCGCGCACGGGGTTCTAGTCGGTCTGGATGCTGCGCCCGTATACCGCGGGTAGACCCTGGTCCGGACGGTACAGGGAACTATACAGGGCGACCCGACCGCTGCCTACGAAGGCCTCGGCGCGCAACTGGAAAAACTGGCTCTTGGCCGTCATCAACTCGACGCGGGCGTCATTGGCCCCGTAAACGTTGCGCGCCGGCTCGAACAATTCCTGGGGGGTTTTCACCGGCTGCTCGCCGCGGCTGCGCAGGAAGGCTTCCAGCCCGGGCGAGGGCTGGGTCGCGAGCGCGCGCATCAGCGGCTCGACGGCAGTATTGACGTTGATCGTGGTGCCGGTCTGTGGCAGCACGCAGATCGCTGGACGCAGCTTCTGGAAAACTTCCGGCGTCACGTCCTTGACGGCCAGCAGTTCGGAGACGCTGGTCATCGGCCGGTTGGCGACGCGATACGACGGACTGATGGACAGGTACTCGCTGTCCTCCGCGCCATAGGCGTTGTCCAGCACGGCCGGTTCATTGTCGGCGTCGACCCAGTCATGAATGCGGGCCGCCAGGGTGCGGGCATAGCTGGCGTCGCCGGCCTCCAGCAGGCTCGCCAGACGCACGAAGATCTCGGCCTGCTGGCGATAGGCATCGGGCTGGGTCGTGCCCAGGTTGTTGAGATTGAAGCAACCCTGGTGGTCGATGATCGCCCCGCGCAGGAAGCCTTCGTCGGTGGGCAGGTAATCGACGGGGCGTGCCCAGAGGTCACCAAGCGCGTCGATCTGGTTCTCGTCCCGGTCGCGATCGAGCAGCGACTTGGCCCAGGATTCCACGCCGCTGGCGTACCACCAGGCCTTCTCCGAATCCTGCAGGTTGGCGGTGCGACGGATGGCGATGTTCGCCGAGCTGAGGATGGCGGTGGCCGCGATCGCGGCCAGCGCAACCACGAGCACCGCGGTGATCAGGGCGATGCCGCGCTGGCGGTTCACTGGGGCTCACCCGTATTCAGCGCATTGCCGCCCGTGCCGCCGCCCCCGGTGCCTCCGGTGGCGCCGCCACCGCCACCCGTCCCTCCCGGAGTGCCTCCAGTCGTGCCGCCAGTCGTCGTGCCCCCGGGAGTGCTGCCACCCGGGGTCGTGCCGCTGGCGGTGCCACCGGCTGCAGCGGGAATCGTGACCTTGTCCAGGCCCAGCGGAAACAGCCAGCGCACCTCGCCCAGATCACGGATCTTCAGCGTGAGTTCCACCGCCCGCGGGGGCGGCGGGCTGGCGGCTTCGCCAGGTGTTGTCGCAAGGTCCGGCCAGCGCGTCTTCCACTCCTCGGAGGTGTCGAGGTAGCGCAAGGCCCATTCGTCGACGCCGTCGAGCAGCACCACGTCCACCGGTTTCGAGTCCTGGGACTGATCGAGCACCCGGAAGCTGATGCGCCGCAACTTGCCGTCATCGAGGCGATAGGACACGCGTTCCAGCGTCGAGCGCGCTTGCTGGATCGGATTGCGCCAGCCACCGCGGGTGAACTCGAGGCCCAGGGGCGATTCGAAGCTGCGCAGGGCCGGCTGCACGTCGCCGTAGCCGTCGCGGATCGGGCGCGGCGCGACCTGCTGCAGGTCGTCGCGGATGCGCTGGTAGGCCTTCTGCAGTTCGGCCAGACGGATCTGCGACTGCTCCACCTGCTGCCGGGTCTTGAGCACCGAGTCGAGGCCGCCGTAGGCCAGCAGCGAGAACACCGCGAAGATCGCGATGACCACGATCAGCTCGAGCAGGGTGAAGCCGCGCACGTGCCTCACTGCCGCCCCGTATCGGCCAGGAAGCCGGTCAGGCCGGCGGCATGGCCCTCGCGTCCCGGGGCCTTGACCCGCACATCGACGCGACGCAGGTGCTCGTCGACGGTCTTCTGCACCTCGGCCTCCCACTCCCAGGTGCGTCCCGCCATCTCCATCTCGCCGTCGGACCTGCCGACGTCGGGCCAGGTGCGCTGCAGCTGGATCTCGGCGAGGCGATTGTGGGCAACCCAGAGGGCCACCGTGCGCTCGCGCAGGTAACCGGCATTGTCAGCGTAGCGGGCCATGCCGGCGATGATGGCGGCCATGGCGATGGCCAGCACGGCCACGGCGGCGAGCATCTCGATCAGGGTGAAGCCGCGGTCGCTCCTCATGGCGACCGGTCCTGCGGCGAGAGCTTGAGACTGCCGAGCATGTCCGCCTCCAGTCGCCAGCCCTGCTCGAGGCCCGGCGCGGACAGATCGAGCGTGAAGGCGGTGGCTTCGCCGGAAGACATCAGCAGGACCTGGGGCTGCACCGGGGGCGCCTTGCTGTCTTCGTCCGCCTCGGCCTCCGCGGCCGGCGGCACGGGCCGCCCCTCGATGCGCAGGCGCAGTTCGATCGGCTGCGGCAACAGGCGTGGCCGCAGCGGGCCATCCGGGATCGGGATCCAGCGGCCTTCGGGGCCGATGGCGAGGAATTCCTGGCGGGTGGTGGTCAGGCGATAGCCGATCTCGTAGCCCTTCAGCGAGGCCTCGTCGAGGGCCAGGCGGAACAGCGCTTCGCTGCGCCGAGCCTCGGTGTCGAGCTTGTCGCCCAGGGCGCGATTGCCGATTGACAGGGTGGCGAAGCTGAGCAGGACGCCGATGATCAGGACGACGACCAGGATCTCGATCAGCGTAAAGCCGCGCTGCAGGCTGCGCGAGCGGGCCGGCGGCTTCACGGGCGGGGGTCTCAGCCGCCGAGGTCCCAGTTGCCGATGTCGGCCGCGGCACCTTCGCCGCCCGGGCGGTTGTCGGCCCCCAGCGAGAACAGGTCGAACTCGCCCTTCACGCCGGGTTGCAGGTACTGGTAGGGATTGCCCCAGGGGTCTTTCGGCGCGGCCTTGATGTAGCCGCCGGCCTTGTAGTTGCGCGGCTCGGGCTCGCCGGAAGGCTTGGTGGCCAGGGCCTCGATGCCCTGCTGGGTCGTCGGGTACACGAAGTTGTCGAGCTTGTAGAGATTCAGCGCCGACTCCAGGACGCGGATGTCCTGCTTGGCCTTGGTGATGCGGGCATCATCCGGCCTGTCCATAATGCGCGGCACGACGACCGCGGCCAGGATGCCGAGAATCACGACGACCACCATGATCTCGATCAGCGTGAAGCCGCTCTGGATGCGGCGATAGGAAGAAGCGGTCATGGCTCTTTCGGTGGGGGAATCGGTGGTTCAAGCGACGTTGCGTCGATGATAACAAAGTCATCCTACGGCTCCGCGGCGCTGTGGCTGCCGCCCGCAGGGCTGATGCTGTTGCTGTTCGTGACCGAGCTTGGCGGCGATGCCGGGCGTGCCCTGTTGCAGTACGACCGTATGGCCATTGCCGATGGCCAGTGGTGGCGGCTGCTCACCGGCAATTTCGTGCACCTGGGCTGGTACCACTGGCTGCTCAACGAGCTGGGGCTGCTGGTCCTCGTGCTGCTGTGTCCCGAGACCCTGTCCTGGAAAGTCTGGGCCCGGCGCGTGCTGCTGCTGTCCCTGGGCATGAGCCTGGGCCTCTATCTGTTCGTGCCCGGCCTGCGGACCTATGTCGGGATGTCGGGCGTGATCCACGGCCTGTTCGTGCTCGGCCTGATGCCGCAGATCCTGAAGCGCGACCTGATCGCCCTGGGCTGCCTGGTCTATCTGCTCGGCAAGATCGGCTGGGAGATGGGCTTTGGCGCGCCGGTGTCGGACGAGGTCGCCCTGGGCGGGCACGTCGTCGTGGAATCGCATCTGTTCGGGTCGATCGCTGCGCTGTTGTACGGCCTGACGTTCGGCAGCTTCCGCGGGCGCGAAAGCCCGCATCCTCCGGCGGACACCGCGGTGCCGCTCCAGTCTCCAAAGGATTCACCATGACGTACGCGATGCTCTTTCCCGGCCAGGGCTCCCAGGCGGTTGGCATGCTGGCCAGCCACACCGCGCCGGTGGTGGCCGACACGCTGCGCGAGGCCGGCGAGGTGCTCGGCTGGGACCTGTCCGCCCTGATCGCCACGGGGCCTGCCGAGGAGCTGAACCGGACCGAGCGGACGCAGCCAGCGCTGCTGGCCTGCGAGATTGCGCTCTGGCGCCTCTGGCAGCAGCAGGGCCTGCCGCCCCCCGCCGCGCTGGCGGGGCACAGCCTGGGCGAGTACGCCGCGCTGGTGGCGGCCGGCAGCCTGGGTTTCCACGATGCGCTCCGGCTGGTGGAACTGCGCGGTCGCCTCATGCAGGCCGCGGTCCCGGCGGGCACGGGCGGCATGGCCGCGGTGATCGGCCTCGAGGATGCGCAGGTGGAAGCCCTCTGCCGCAGCTATACCGGTGGCGAGGTGCTCGAACCGGTCAACTACAACGCGCCCGGCCAGGTGGTGGTGGCAGGACAGAGCGGGGCCCTGGACTGGCTGGCGGCCAACGGCAAGGCGCATGGCGCGCGCATGGTCATGCGGCTGCCGGTCTCGGTGCCCTCGCACTGCTCGCTGATGCGCGAAGCAGCCGGGCAGCTGGCCGAGGCTCTGCAGTCGCTGCACCTTCACCCGCCTGCAATCCCGGTCGCGCACAATCTGGACGCTACCCCCCGCACCGAGGTTGACGGCATCCGCCAGGCCCTGCGCGAGCAGCTGTACCGGCCGGTGCGCTGGACGCAGACCATCCAGGGCTACGGCGCTGCCGGCATCCGGACCTTCGTCGAATGTGGCCCGGGCAAGGTGCTGGGGGGGCTGAACAAGCGCATTCTCAAGGAGAGCGTGAGCTTGGCGCTGGAAGATGCAGAAGGGCTTGAAAAGGCACGGCAAACCGTCGGCGTCGGCTGACTTTGCTGCGTTGCGGCAGGCTGGGCTAGACTTTGACCGACATCACAGAACGAGGGGACGGCGCTCCAGGCGCCGCGACGACGCCAGTCCATGGCTGATACCGGCAGTTCCCGATTCAACAATGACGTGGCCCTGGTCACCGGCGCCAGCCGTGGCATCGGTCGGGCCATTGCCCTGCGGCTCGCCGCCGAGGGCGTGAAGGTCTACGGAACCGCGACCAGCGAGGCCGGCGCTGCGGCCATCTCCGAGGTGCTTGCGGCCTCGGGGGGGGAGGGACGCGTACTCGACGTGCGCGATCCGGCGGCGATCGAGCAGTTGCTCGACGGCCTGGGCCCGGTGTCCATCCTGGTCAACAACGCCGGGGTTACCCGCGACACCTTGCTGCTGCGAATGAAGGACGAGGACTGGGCGCAGGTCATCGAGACTGACCTGACCTCGGTTTTCCGTCTGAGCCGCGCGGTACTGCGAGGCATGATGAAGGCCCGCTACGGTCGCATCGTGTCGGTGGGTTCGGTCGTGGGCGCCATGGGCAACCCGGGCCAGGCCAACTACTGTGCCGCCAAGGCGGGCCTGGTGGGGTTCAGCAAGTCGCTGGCGCAGGAAGTCGGGTCCCGTGGCATCACGGTGAACGTGGTGGCGCCGGGCTTCATCGCCACCGACATGACCAAGGACCTGGGCGAGGAGCAGCGCCAGGCCCTGCTGTCGCGGGTGCCGGCCCAGCGCCTGGGCGAACCGGGCGACATCGCCGCGGCCGTGGCCTTCCTGGCTTCGCGCGAATCGGGTTACGTGAGTGGTGAAACCCTGCACGTCAACGGCGGCCTGTACATGGCCTGAGGCCTTGAGCCCACCTGAAGTATTGACTCCAAGTTATTGATTTATTTTGCAGTCGGCGTTCGGCTGTCTCCCCCTCGGCGTTCCACTACAATACGCCGGCTTTACACACCAGAACTAGTCGCAGGAGTGACGCATGAGCACGTTAGAAGAGAAGGTCAAGAAGATCATTGCTGAGCAGCTGTCGGTCAGCGAGGATCAGATCACCCCGGAGGCCTCGTTCGTCGAGGACCTGGGTGCCGACTCTCTCGACACGGTGGAACTGGTGATGGCGCTCGAAGAGGAGTTCGAGATCGACATCCCCGATGAGGAAGCCGAGAAGATCGTGACCTTCCAGGACGTTCTCAACTACATCAAGGCCCACACCTCGCAGGGCTGAGTTTTCGCGGTACATCCTCCGTTAACGCAGGGTCCTTGAGCTGATGAGCCGCAGGCGCGTCGTTGTCACCGGCATGGGTATCGTTTCTCCCGTGGGCAACGACGTCGCCACGGCCTGGGCCAGCATCCTGGCCGGCAAGTCCGGCATCGGTCCGATCACGCACTACGACGTGTCGGCCTATACGACCCGCTTCGGGGGCATGATCAAGGACTTCCGGGCCGAGGACTGGCTCGGGGTGAAGGACGTCAAGCGCACCGACACCTTTATCCACTACGGCGTGGCGGCGGCCAAGCAGGCCATCCGCGATGCCGGGCTCGAGGTCACCGACGAGAACCGTGACCGCATCGGCGTGGGCGTCGGCTCGGGCATCGGCGGCATCGGCAGCATCGAGGCCGAGTGTCGCGAACTGCACAAGAGCGGGCCGCGCCGCGTCTCGCCCTTCTTTGTGCCCTCGTCGATCATCAACATGATCTCGGGGTATATCTCCATCGATCTCAAGATCACCGGGCCGAACATCGCCTGCGTATCCGCCTGCACGACGGCCACGCATGCCATCGGCCTGGGGGCCCGCCTGATCCAGGCGGGAGACGCCGACGTGTTCATCGCCGGTGGTGCCGAGGCCGGCTCGGCGCCGGCGGGTCTGGCCGGTTTCTGCCAGGCGCGTGCCCTGTCCACCCGCAACGACGCGCCCGAGAAGGCGAGCCGCCCCTGGGACAAGGACCGCGACGGCTTCGTCCTCGGTGACGGCGCCGGCGTGCTGGTGCTGGAAGAGCTCGAGTACGCGCAGAAGCGCGGCGCCAGGATCTACGGCGAGCTGATCGGCTTCGGCATGTCCGGCGATGCCTATCACATCACCCTGCCACCGGAAGATGGCAACGGCGCCCGCCGCAGCATGCAGGCTGCGCTGCGCGACGCCGGGCTGCGCCCGGATCAGGTCGACTACATCAATGCCCACGGTACCTCGACCTCGGCCGGCGACATCGCCGAGACCCGGGCGGTCAAGGACGCCTTCGGCGCGCATGCCTACAAGCTGGCGGTGAGCTCCACCAAGTCGATGACCGGGCACCTGCTCGGCGCGGCCGGCGGCATCGAGGCGATCTTCACGGTCCTGGCCCTGCGCGACCAGATGTTGCCGCCGACGATCAATCTCGACCATCCGGACGAAGGCTGCGATCTCGACTACGTGCCCCATCGGGCGCGGGCGGCAAGAATCGACGTGGCGATCTCGAACTCCTTCGGGTTCGGCGGCACCAACGGCACGCTGGCCTTCAAGCGCTACGCCTGATTCCTGCCGGCACATCATGTGGCGTGCCGAGCTGCCCTACGCCGTCGATCCGCTGGTGCTGCACCAGCGTGACCCGTCTCGGTATCCCTTCCTGCTGCAGAGCGTCGCTGGCCATCCCCAGTCCGGCCGCTGGGATCTGCTGTTCGCCTGCCCCGAGCAGGCCCTGATCCTCGACACGGACGGCCTTCGCGGTCCTTGCGCCGCCGAAGGGGACTTCTTCCGTGCCCTGGACGCCTGGAGTGCGGCAGAGGGGCGGGTCCCGACGCTGCCCGACCTGCCGTTTGCCGGCGGCTGGTTCCTGTATCTGGGCTACGAGGCTGCCCGCCAGGTGGAGCCGCACCTGCAGCTGCCGGCGGCCCGTGCGGCCCTGCCGCAGGCGCTGGCGGTGCGTTGCCCGGTGGCTGTGCTGGTTGATCGCGAACGGCAGTGCACCCATGTGCTGTCGGAACGCGGTGCCGCGCAGGGGCACGACGTCCGGCTTGAGGTCGAACGCGCCTCCGGTGCGGCCCCGATGCCTGCCGACGTGACCGTCGAGTCGCTGACGGAGGATCCCCCCGAGCGCTACCTGGCCGGCGTGAACCAGGTACTGGAGTACCTGCAGGCCGGTGACGTGTTCCAGGTCAACCTCTCCCGGGCCTGGCAGGCGCGGCTGCCGTCCACCGTGGACGCTGCCAGCCTGTACGCCCGTCTGCGGCTGAGCAACCCGGCGCCGTTCGCGGGCCTGGCGCGCTGGGGTGAGGCGGCGGTGCTGAGTTCGTCGCCGGAACGGCTGATCCAGCTCAGTGACGGCTGGGCGCAGACGCGGCCGATCGCCGGTACGCGCCCGCGCAGTGCCGACGCGGCCGAGGATGCGCAACTGCGTGCGGGCCTGCAGCGCAGCCTCAAGGAGCGCGCCGAGCACGTGATGCTGATCGACCTCGAGCGCAACGACCTGGGGCGCATTTGCCGGCCGGGCAGCGTCGAGGTCAGCGAGCTGATGCGGCTGGAGTCCTACGCCCATGTGCATCACATCGTCTCGAACGTGCGCGGGCGGCTGCGGCCGGAGGTCGGTCCCGGCGGCGCCCTGCGCGCGGTCTTTCCGGGCGGCACGATCACGGGCTGCCCGAAGGTCCGAACCATGGAGATCATTGCCGAACTGGAGGGTGAGGGCCGCGGCGCGTATACCGGCAGCATGGGCTATCTGTCACGCGACGGTCGGCTGGACAGCAACATCCTGATCCGCACGCTGGTCTGGGAGCCGGGACGGGTCAGCCTGCGCGCCGGCGCCGGCATCGTCGCCGACTCCCGACCCGAGGCCGAGCTGGCCGAGACCCGCGCCAAGGCCCGTGGCCTGCTGCTGGCACTCGGAGCCGTCGCATGAGCGCCGCAGCGCTGTACAACGGCGAGACCGCCGCCGACTGGACGCAGGCGCGCGGGCTGCACTACGGCGACGGCGTATTCCGCACGCTGCTGGTGTGGGAGGGCGAGTGCCAGCACCTGGACGCGCAGCTGGAGCGTCTGGATGCCGACGCTGCCCGGCTCGGCCTGCGGGCTCCGGACGCCCGGACGCTGCGAACCGAGGCCTCGGCGCTGGCGCAGGGCCAGTCTCGCGCGGTGCTGAAGATCCTGCTGTGGCGGCAGGCCACGGGACGCGGCTACGCGCCGCAGGGCGAGACCTGCGACCGCCTGCTGTTGCGGTCTCCGGCGCCCCGCTATCCCGGGGCCTGCTGGGACCGCGGCATCCTGGCGCAGCGCAGTCCGGTGACGCTGGCCCGGCAGCCGCTGCTGGCGGGCATCAAGCACCTGAATCGCCTCGAGCAGGTCCTGGCGAGCCGGGGCTGGGCGGAGGAGGTTCAGGAAGTGCTGATGGCCGACACGGCCGGGCAGGTGATTGCCGGCAGCCGCAGCAATCTGTTCTGGGTCCGCGATGGCCAGCTTTGCACCCCCGAGCTCGCCGAGTGCGGTATCGCCGGCCTTCAGCGAGCCCACATCCTGGCGCTGGCACGCCGCGAAGGCCTGCCGCTTGCGGAGGCCCCGGCCACCTGGGATACGCTGCAGGCTGCCGATGAGGCCTTCGTCTGCAACAGTCTGATCGGCATCTGGCCCTTGCATCGCCTCGATGCCCATACCTGGCCCGCGTTGCGGCCGCTGACCCGGCGCCTGCAGGCCCTGCTGGATCATCCCCGACTCGACTGACATGGCGCGCCTGCTCAAGCTGTTGTTCCTCGGGCTGCTGATCGTCGCGGCGGCGGGGCTGGATGCCCAGCGACAGCTGCAGAGTCCGTTGCGTCTGTCCGAGCCGACGGTCTTCGAGATCCGCGCCGGCACCGCCTTTGCCGTGGCCCTGCGCGATCTCGACGCGCGCGGCCTGCTCCCCAGTCCGCGCACGGCACTCTACCTGCGCCTGCAGGCCCGCCTCCGCGAGCAGAGCAGCCGCATTCAGAGCGGGGAATACCAGCTCCTGCCGGGCATGACCGTGGAGCAGGCCATCGCCCTGTTCGCCTCCGGCAAGACCATCACCTACGAGCTGCGGATCGTCGAGGGCTGGACGTTCGCCCAGGCACTTGCCGCCTTGCGCAGCCACCCCCAGGTCGACCACCAGTTGCCGGCGGACGCGCCGCAACAGGCGATGCAGGCGCTGGGACTGCCCGGCGTCCATCCGGAGGGGCGCTTCTTTCCTGACACCTACCGCTTCCGCCGCGGGACCTCCGACCTGACGCTGCTGCGGCAAGCCTTCCAGGCCATGGAGCGGGTGCTGGCCGAAGAATGGTCGGGCAGGGCCCCGGACCTGCCGTACCGCACGCCTGACGAAGCCCTGGTGATGGCCTCGATCATCGAGAAGGAAACCGGTGCGGCCTTCGAGCGGCCGCAGATTGCCGGCGTCTTCGTCCGTCGCCTGCGGCTCGGCATGCGCCTGCAGACCGACCCGACCGTCATCTACGGCCTCGGCGATCGCTTCGACGGCAACCTGCGTCTGCGCGACCTTCGGGCCGACACGCCGTACAACACCTACACCCGCGGTGGACTGCCGCCCACGCCGATCGCGCTGCCGGGACGCGCAGCGATCCATGCCGCCCTGCATCCCGATGACGGCGACGCGATATTCTTCGTCGCCCGAGGCGACGGCACCCACGAGTTCAGCGCTACCCTGGCGCAGCATGTGAGCGCCGTTCGCCGCTATCAGCTGAAGCAGCACTAGAACGATCAGGCATGAGCAGCCGCGGACGATTCATCACCCTGGAAGGCGGCGAAGGCGCCGGCAAGTCCACGCAGGCACGCGCCGTGCGGACCTGGCTGGAAGGCCGTGGCCGCCGGGTGCTGCAAAGCCGGGAGCCTGGCGGCTCGCCGCTGGCCGAGGCGCTGCGCGAGCTCGTGCTGCGCGACTGGGAGGAGGGTATCGCGCCGTCCACGGAGGCCCTGCTGATGTTCGCGGCCCGTGCGGCCCATGTCCGCGCTCGCATCCGCCCGGCGCTGGAAGACGGGCAGGACGTGGTCTGCGACCGATTCACCGACTCGAGCTTCGCCTACCAGGGTGCGGGCAAGGGTGTCGCCGAGGCCTCGCTTGGAGTGCTGGAGCAGCTGGCCCAGGAGGGCCTGCGTCCCGACCTGGTCCTGCTGCTCGACCTGCCGCCGGAACTGGGCCTGGCGCGCGCGCATGCCCGTGGCCAGGCCAACCGCTTCGAGCACGAGAGCCTGGACTTCATGAACCGGGTCCGCGAAGGTTTCCTGCGCCGCGCGCGGGCCGAGCCCGCGCGCTACGTGGTGATTGATGCCAGCCAGGACGAACCTGCCGTCACCCGCTCGGTGCTCGCGGCCCTGGAGGAGCGCCTGTGAGCAGCGGTCCGCGCCCGTTTCCCTGGCAGGACGAGCTCTGGCTCGAGCTGAGTTCCCTGGCGCTGCAGAAGCGCCTGTCCCATGCCCTGCTGCTTGCCGGGCCCGCCGGTGTCGGCAAGCGTGGCTTCGCCCGGGCACTGGCTGCGTTCCTGCTCTGCGAGTCGCGTAGCGGTTATGCCTGCGGCCGCTGCCGCAGCTGCCTGCAGCTGCAGGCCGGCACGCAGCCCGACGCCCACCTGCTCTCGGTGGACGGTCACCTGGCGATGAGCTCGGACGAGAACCGCCCGGACAACGCACTGGCGCACTGGGAGCCACGGCCCGACAGCAAGCGTCGCGACATCGCGATCGGCGCGGTGCAGAGTCTCATCGCCCAGACCGCCCAGGCCAGCCATTACGGCGGCGCCCGCATCGTGCTCGTCGAGCCCGCCGACGCCCTCAACGAAAGCAGTGTGAACGCCCTGCTCAAGCTGGTGGAGGAACCGCCACTGGGCACGCACATCCTGTTCGTCTCGGAGCGCCCATCGGCCCTCAAGCCCACCTTGCGCAGCCGCTGCCAGCGGGTGCGCTTCGCGGTCCCCGACGCAGGTGTCGCCCAGGCCTGGCTGGACGGGCAGGGCGTGCGCGAGCCCGATGCGCTGGCCATGGCCCAGGGTGCGCCCCTGCTGGCGCTCAGCCTCCAGGGCGAGGGTCTGGCCCTGCGCCGTCAATGGAGCGAGCTGTGGCTCGCGGTCGCCCGCGGCAAGCGCGATCCCCTGAGTGCGGCAGCGTCCGTGGAGAAGGAGCAGGTGCAGGAGCACCTGTCCTGGATCAATGGCTGGCTCACCACCGAGCTGCGGACGCGCCTGCGCAAGGGCCCGGTCGCCGGCGAAGCCTTCGAGCAGATGATGACGGAGGTGATCGAGGCACAGCGTCGCGCGGCCGGCAATGCCCAGCCGCAGTTGCTGATGGAGTCGCTGCTGGTGCAGTGGCAGCGTCTCGGCCGGCAGGCGCTGGCCTAGCCCTGCCGTTGCCCGGGGCCAGGACTGGCGGCCCTGGAAAAATGGGTTAGAGTCTGCCGATACGCGCAGCAGATGCAGGGGAGCATCGTCGCATGAGTACACCTCCGCGCCCGGGTGGCGCACAACCGGGCATCCTGACGCTCAACATCAAGGACAAGTCGGCGCTCTATGTCGCCTACATGCCCTTCGTGAAGAACGGCGGCCTGTTCATCCCCACGAACAAGGAATACCGGCTGGGCGACGAGGTCTTCATGCTGCTCACGCTCATGGAAAGCCCGGAGCGCATTCCCGTGGCCGGCAAGGTGGTCTGGGTGACGCCCAAGGGCGCCCAGAACAAGCGCCTGCAGGGCATCGGTGTGCAGTTCTCCATCCAGGATGGCGGCGCCACGCAGAAGCGCATCGAAGGCCTGCTCGCCGGCGCCCTCGGCGCCGACCGCCCGACTCACACCATGTAGACGCTGCCCGCGGGCGCTCAGCCCGCGGGAATGCCCTTCTCGAGCACCAGGGCGTCGAAGCCCTTCTGCGTCAGCACGAACACGCCAACCGAGCTGCGTCGGCCCGTGTCGCAGCAGACGATCCAGGTCGTCTTGGTATCCAGGGTCGCAAGCTTCATCCGCAGCATGTACAGCGGCAGGTTCAGCGCGCCCGGCAGGGCATTGTTCTGGAACTCGGTCGGCAGGCGCACGTCCAGCCAGCGGGCCTTGCCGCTTTCCACGAGCTTCTTGGCGTCGTTGAAATTGACGCGGCGGGCCAGCGGGTCGTTCAGGAGCTTGCGGAAATCGTCCTTGCTGAGCCGCATCAGGCTGCCGCGCGTGAGCGAGGTCACGGTGGCATTGCGCTTGGTGTCGGAGATCAGCGCCTCCTCGCCGAAGCAGGCACCGGTCTCCAGCTCGGCCAGGCGTACCGGCTTCTGGTTGGGCTGCTCGCGGGTAACAATGCAGCGGCCGGACATGATCACGTAGAAGAAATCGCCATCCTCGCCCTGCTTGACGATGGCCTGACCGGGTTCCATCTTCAGTTCCTGCATGCGCATGAACATCGCCTGCAGATTGGCAGGTGGCACCAGCTGGAACGTGCGCATCTGCAGCAGCTTGGTCATCCAGTCGTCGCCGGAATCCGCGCCGCCGCCGCTGTGGTTGAGTTCGCTGACCTCGAAGGAGCCGGTCTGGTCCCAGGTGAGCATGACGTCCAGCAGCCCGGCGTCCACCGACAGGAAGCGCACGTCGCTGGCGCAGCGGGCACTGACCTTGCGGGGCGACTGGTGGGCGATGCGATGGAAGGAGGCGGGCTCGCCGGCGCGGACCCGGGACAGGGCCTTGCCGCTGCTGTCCTCCAGATGCACCTCGCCTTCGATCACGAACACGGCGGCGGAGGCCGTATCCCCCGACTTGAAAAGATAGTCGCCGGCACGCGCCGTGCTCAGGCTGGCCTTCTTGGCCAGGTCATTCTGGCTCTCGGGGCGCAAGGCATTGAGCGGCACATAGTTCTTGAACAAGGCCGGATCAATCGCAGCAGCGGTCATAGGATCGGGGCGAGAGGAAAAATGTGAGTTTTGTCGCAAGCCTGCCGGCGAATGCTAGCACGGCGATTGCGCTACATCGCGAGCCCGCCGGAGGGGTGCCGCTCGCGCCACGGCAGGCCGGTCCGTGACCGGGCGTGGGGCATCCGGTCCATCGACCGAGCCGCGGGGCAGGGGCACGCTACCCCTCAGGTCAGGCCGGCTCGGACCACATCGCTCGAATCATCATGATGATCAATGCGATAACCCATAGTCTTGAATATCCCTCGCGGCGACCGCGCCAAGGGCTGCGAACCCGTCGATGGTTCCCGACGCTCGCGTCGGTCGACCGTCCGCCGATCACCCTGCATAGCCTCTCAGGCAGCGCCCGAGGCCGAGTTGATCCGGATCAATTCGCGGTCACCGGCTTGCCTGTCAGGCTGGGGCCATCATGGACATCAGCTTCCTGGGTGCCACCGGCACCGTCACCGGATCCCGCTACCTCGTCCGCTCCGGCGCGCACCGGGTGCTGGTCGACTGCGGCCTGTTCCAGGGCTACAAGCAGTTGCGCCTGCGCAACTGGGCCTCACCGGGGTTCGACCTCAAGGCCCTGGACGCGGTGCTGCTCACGCACGCCCATCTCGACCACTCGGGCTACGTGCCCCTGCTGGTCAAGAACGGCTATCGCGGCCCCATCCTCTGCAGCCAGGCGACCCTCGACCTGTGCCGCATCCTGCTGCCCGACGCCGGACGCCTGCAGGAGGAGGACGCCGAACGGGCCAACCGGCGCGGCTACAGCAAGCACAAGCCGGCGCTGCCGCTGTACACGGAGGCCGATGCGCTCAACGCGCTGGAGCGCTTCGAGGCACGTCCCTGGCACGACCGCTTCGAGATTGCGCCCGGCCTGCACGCGCAGCTGTTCCTCGCTGGCCATATCCTCGGCAGCGCGATGGTGCGCCTCGAGGACCGCCGAACCTCGATCCTGTTCAGTGGCGACCTCGGGCGCCCCCGCGATCCGATCATGCAGTCACCCGAGCCGCCGCCGCCGGCCGACTACCTGGTCATCGAATCCACCTACGGCAACCGGCGCCACGAGGCCATCGATCCGACCGACGAACTCGGCCAGATCATCCAGCGCACCAGCGCCCGGCACGGCGTGGTGGTCGTTCCGGCCTTCGCCGTCGGACGCACCCAGAGCCTGCTCTGGTGTATCCACCGCCTGAAGGCCAGGGGCACGATCCCGGAGCACCTGCCGGTCTACCTGAACAGCCCGATGGCCATCGATGCGACCGCGATCTACCGCCGCCATGGCCGAGAACATCGCCTGACCCCGGATGAGTGCCAGGCGATGTGTCATGCCGCCCGCTTCGTCCATACCATCGACGAATCGAAGGCGCTCAACCTGCGCCACGGTCCCATGGTGATCCTCGCCGGCAGCGGCATGGCCACGGGCGGGCGCGTGATCCACCATCTCAAGGCCTTCGCGCCCGATGCCCGCAACAGCATCGTTCTGACCGGGTTCCAGGCGGGCGGTACCCGTGGGGCCTCGCTGCTGGCCGGCGCCGACAGCATGAAGATCCATGGCAGCTACGTGGCCGTGCGTGCCGAGGTGCATGCGCTGAGCAACCTGTCCGCGCACGCCGATTACGCGGAGATCCTGACCTGGATGAAGGGTTTCCGGCAGCCGCCCCGGCGGGTGTTCGTGACCCACGGTGAGCCGGCCGCCGCCGACGCCCTGCGCATGCACATCGAGGAGACCTTCGGCTGGCCCTGCGAGGTCCCCGATTTCCGCGACGAGGTCAGCCTGGGCTCGGACCCCCCATGAGCCTCGCGAGCTCCCCGGCACCCCTGCAGCTGCGCCGCCTCGGCATCGACACCTACCAGGAGCCGGTGGTGTTCCTGCATGCCGACTGCCCGGTCTGCCACTCCGAGGGCTTCGAGGCGCTGGCGCGGGTCTGCGTCAGTGCGGGCGCGCGCTCGCTGATCGCGACCCTCAACGTGGTCACGACCTCGCTGGTGCGCATGGACGAGGTCGGTCTGTCGGAGGCGGCCTGGCAGATCCTCGGCTCCCACCACGACGAGCCGGTGACGGTGACCCATCCCGAGCCGCTGCATTCCTTCTCGGCGGTGCGCGCCAAGATCTACGGCCAGGCTTTCGCCCCCGAGGACCTGAGGGCCGTGATGGCCGACATCAGTGCCGGACGCTACTCGGGCCTGGAGCTCGCCGCCTTCGTCACCGCCTGCGCCAGCCGTCCGATGTCGGACGACGAGACCCTCGCCCTCACGCGGGCCATGGCCGATGCCGGCGCGCGGCTGGCCTGGCCCGAGCGCCCCGTCGTCGACAAGCACTGCGTCGGCGGTCTGCCTGGCAACCGCACGACGCCCATCGTGGTGGCGATTGCCGCAGCCTGCGGCCTCACGATCCCCAAGACCTCCTCGCGGGCGATCACCTCGCCGGCCGGAACCGCCGACACCATGGAGACCCTCGCGCCGGTGGATCTCACGCTCAAGCACATGCGCCGCGTCGTCGAGCACGAAGGCGGCTGCCTGGTCTGGGGCGGGGCGATGGCCCTGTCACCGGCCGACGATGTCCTGATCCGTGTCGAGCGCCCCCTGGACTTCGACAGCGACAGCCAGCTCGTGGCCTCGATCGTGTCGAAGAAGCTCGCCGCCGGGGCCAGCCACCTGCTGGTCGACGTGCCGGTCGGTCCGACCGCCAAGATACGCACCCCCGCGGCTGCCCAACACCTGGGAGCCCAGCTGCGTCGAATTGCGGGTGCCCTCGGCATCGAGGCGCGCATCGTACTCACCGATGGCACGCAGCCAGTCGGACGCGGTGTGGGCCCCGCGCTGGAGGCGCGCGACGTGCTGGCGGTGCTTCGCAACGCGCCCGATGCGCCGGCCGACCTTCGTGAACGCGCCCTGCTGCTGTCGGGGCATCTGCTGGAGCTGGGTGGCAAGGCCGCGCTCGGGCAGGGCGCTGAAAGGGCCCGATCCACCCTCGACCAAGGCCTGGCGCTGCGCAAGTTCGAAGCGATCTGCCGCGCCCAGGGCGGCCAGCGCGAGCCCCCGCAGTCGCGCCTGCAGCGCGTGATCGTTGCCGCGCGCCGTGGTCAGGTGCAGGCCATCGACAACCGGCGCCTGGCCAAGGTGGCCAAGCTCGCGGGCGCACCGAAATCACCGGCGGCCGGTTTGGAGCTGCAGGTCCGCTGCGGACAGCCTGTCGAGGCCGGGCAACCGCTGTTCACCCTGCATGCCGATTCGCCTGGCGAGCTGTCCTACGCGGGCACCTATGCCGATGCCAACCCGGCCATCCAGCTGAGCGGAGGGTCCGCCTGATGGGGGTCATCGTCTACGCCCTGCCGGGCAACGAGGTCCTCGCGGCCCAGCTGGTCCGCACACTCGGGGCCCGGGCCGGTGAACTGGTACTGCGCCAGTTCCCGGACGGTGAGTGGTACCTGCGCGTGCTGACCGCAGCGGCTGGCGATGACGTGGTCCTGGCCTGCAGCCTCGACCGCCCCAACGAGAAACTGGTGGCGCTGTACCAGCTCGCCTCCAGCCTGAGGGACGATGGCGCGGGCCGCATCGTGCTCGCCGCGCCGTATCTGGCCTACCTGCGCCAGGATCGCCGTTTCCTCGAGGGCGAGGCACTGACCTCGCACTCGATCGCCCGCTGGCTGTCCGGCTTCATCGACGGCCTGGTCACGGTCGATCCCCACCTGCACCGCATCCATCGTCTCGACGAGATCTACCGCGTGCCGTCCGTGGTGGTACCCGCAGCGCAGGCCATCGCCCGCTGGGTCCGTCGGCATGTCGAGCGTCCGATCCTGATCGGCCCGGATGCGGAGAGCGAGCAGTGGCTGTCGCAGGTCGCGACCCTCGCCCAGTGTCCGTATCGCATGCTCGAGAAGCAGCGTCACGGCGATCGCGAGGTGGAGGTGTCGGTGCCGGATCTGGCCGGCGGTGTCGATCGCACACCGGTGCTGATCGACGACATCATCTCCACCGCCCGCACGCTGGTGGCCGCCCTGGAACGCCTGCACGAGGCGGGCTTGCCACGTGCGGTCTGTATCGGGGTCCATGGCCTGTTCGTTGGCGATGCCGAGGAGGCGCTACGCCAGGCAGGCGCAGCGCGCGTCCTGACCTGCAATACCGTCAACCATGCCTCGAACGCGATCGACGTCCATGCCGACATCGCCACCGCCGTGGCGAGCCTCCTGGCGGCCCCGCCCGGAGAACCGTCACCGCCGCCCAGGTAAACGGCCCTAGGCCAGCAGGACGACGCCCGCCACCAGAGCGGCCAGCACCGCCAGAAAGCCCAGGCTTACCGTCCGGCCGAGCGCAGGTCCGCCGAACGCGCGGGCGATCGCCGCCTTGAACAGCAGGTTGGCGCCAATGGCCAGCGCCAGCGTCACGCAGACCTCATGCGCGCCCAGTTGCCCGAGCTGGAACATCTGCAGCGTCGACAACGAGATCGCGTCCATGTCGGTCAGGCCCAGCACCGGCGCGGCGGCGTAGACGCCCCAGTGCCCGGCCTGCTCGTGCAACCAGGCGGTGACCACCAGGGCGCCGCCGTAGACCAGGCCAAAGCCCAGGGCCGTGGGCAGTTCGAGCGGATTGCCAATGCCCAAACCCTCGGCCGCGGTATCGGTCCGCGCGTGCCGCCAGAGGCGGAGCAGCGGCCCCAGGCCGGCCAGCAGGGCCAGCATCAGCATCGGAATCAGGCGCAGCGCCACGCCGGGTGCGACCAACGCGGCCATCAGCGAGATGCGCAGCAGCAGCACCAGGTTGGCGGTCAGGATCACCATCTGCGAGACGCCCAGGCTTCCGGGCTCGGTGCGCGCACGCCGCGCAAACACCAGGGTGGTCGCCGTGCTCGAGATCAGGCCGCCGAGCAGGCCCAGCAGCAGGGGAGTCTTGCGCGGTCCGGCCAGGCGCAGGGTCGCGTATCCGGCCAGGCCCACCCCGGCGACCAGCACCACCATGAGCCAGATGTCATGCGGGTTGAGTACCCCGTAGGGACCATAGCCCTGGTCGGGCAGGATGGGCAGCACCACGAAGCTGATCGCGCCGAACTGCAGGATGGAGATCATGTCCTGGCGCGAGAGGTGCTCGCTGGCATCGTGCAGCTCGGTCTTGAAGTACAGCAGGGCGGTGGTGACCAGGGCCAGGGCAACCGTGAGCGGCACGTAGCCCTCCCAGATCATGGCGCCATAGAGGGTGCAGAGCAGCAGCGCGACGGTCGTCGTCACGTCCGGAGGGCGGGGCGCAGCCCCGGCCTCGCCGACACGGTGACGGTCGGCGGCAAGCAGGGCCAGGGCCAGCGCGAGGATCACCACCGGCAGCAGCCAGGCGCCGCCCATGCGGTCGGTGAGCAGGCCACAGGCCGTACCCGTGACGCTGGTCAGCGCGAAGGTGCGCATCCCGGCCGGCGTGTCGGGGTGGCGCTGGCGCTCGATGCCAATCAGCAATCCCAGCCCCAGGCTGGTCAGGAATACGGGCAAGAGCGAGAGATCATCCATGAGGCCGGCCACCGTGCCGGAGACTGCGGAAGCGCCATGCTCGTCGGGCGGACGCTGTCGGACATTGATCCACATCAATGTGCCTCGCCGCCCTGGCCCGGACACTGCTGCCATGAGCCGAGTACTGCCACGCAGCGACCTCGCCGGATCCGGGCCGGAACTGTCGCGCACCGATCTCGATGCCTTCCTTGGCCGGCTGTATCCGCGCGCCGTGGGCGGGGATCCCGACAACGAGGTACTCGATGCCTACTGCGCCTTCCTGGCGGCACGTCTGGGCATGACCCTGGTGCTGGTGGGCCGCAGCGGTCCGGCCGGACTGGTGTCCACGGTGGCCCAGTCGGCGCAGCAGGCGCTTTGGGTCGAACTCCAGCACGTCCCGGAGCGCTGCGACGAGGGACTCACCGGCCAGGGCGCCGCCGGTTCGGCCCTGCGGTCCGGGCATCCGGTATTGATCGCTGCCGGCGATCCGCGGTTGCTGGTCTGGCGTGCCGCGCTCGAACGCGACAAGGTGGTCCAGGTCCTGGCCTGGCCGTTCCGCGTCGGCGACCGCCCCCATGTCCTGGAGCTGATGAGCGGCACACCGCTGCCGGATTCGGTGACGGCCCGCGAGGACCTCGCGGCCGCCGTCGAGGCCCTGGCGGAGCTGATGGAGCAGCTCGAGACCCTGCGTCGTCAGCGCCTGCTGGCCAGCGCCCTGGAAAGCGCCGGCAATGCCGCCTTCCTCACCGATCTCGAGGGAACGATCGTCTGGTGCAATCCCGCCTTCCTGAACCTGAGTGGCTACAGCCGCAGCGAGGTGATCGGCAACAATCCACGCCTGCTCAAGTCCGGCGAGCAGGGCCTGCGCTACTACCGCGAGCTGTGGAGCACGATCCGGGCGGGCCGCGTCTGGTCCGGCGAGACCGTCGACCGCGATCGCGAGGGACGCCGCTACACCATCCAGCAGACGGTCAGTCCGGTCGCGAGCCACGGCCGCATCGACCACTACCTGTCGCTGCACAGCGATATCAGCCGACAGAAGTCACAACGCGAGAGCCTGGAACTCGCCAGCCGCCTGGATCCGGTGTCCGGACTGCTGACGCGGGCCTGTTTCGACAGCGCCGTGGAGGAGGCCTTGCGCGCGGTGCCGGGTCGCACGGCGGCGACGCTGGCGATCCTCTCGGTCGCCCGCATGCGCGACGGATTCGAGTCGATGAACGACGATACCGCCGAGGTCATGCAGGCAGGACTCGGGGAGCGGATTCGCGCACTGCTGCCACCCACCGCGCTCGCCTGCGCGGCACGTCCCGGCGAGTACCTCCTGATGCTGCCTGCCGGACAGGACCCCCGTGAGGAGACCCGCATGCTCAAGGCCCTGGTTGACGCGCTGCACGAGCCGCTGCCCCTGCCGATGCCCACGATCGGACAGGACGTGAAGACCGCGGTGGCGCACTATCCCGCGGATGGCACCACACTCACGGCGCTGCGGCTGTGCGCGGAGCGTCAGCTGGCCTGCGAGCCGCAGCGGCACGCCCGCCGCTCGGTGC
>DASUDL010000103.1:0-12180 GCA_036275615.1 Solimonas sp. | reverse complement strand
TTCGTCATCGCACGAACCGCCGGCTGGAGCGCCCACATCATCGAACAGCGCATCGACGGCAAGATCATCCGCCCCACCGCCAACTACACCGGGCCCGAAAACCTCCAGTTCGTCCCCATCGAAAAACGAAAGTAAGTCCTCCGCCGCAGGCCGCACGGCATGGTTCGTGCGGCCTTAACGGCGGCAGCAGCGGTCCGCAGACTCCCGGCAACGAGGCCGGACGCACGGGGCGATCCCCGACGAGCGACAGGAGGTGGCCGTGGAACGTGCACCGATCAGGAAGCTGCTGGTCGCCAACCGGGGCGAGATTTCCATCCGCGTGATGCGCGCCTGCGCGGAGCTGGGCATCCGCACGGTGGCGATCTACGCCCACGAGGACCGCTTCGCCCTGCACCGCTTCAAGGCCGACGAGAGCTACTGCGTCGGCCGCGGCCGCAAGCCCATCGCCGCCTACCTCGACATCCCGGACATCATCCGCGTCGCCAAGGCAGCGGGCGTCGACGCCATCCACCCCGGCTACGGCTTCCTGTCCGAGAACCCGGACTTCGCCGAAGCCTGCGCCGCGGCCGGCATCCGCTTCGTCGGTCCCAGCCCGCGCGTGCTGCGCACCCTGGGCGACAAGGTTGCGGCCCGCGCCGCCGCCGATGCCGCGAAGGTCCCCACCCTGCCCGCCACCGGCGAGCTGCCGCGCGACCTGGAGGCCTGCAAGCCCCTGGTGGCCGCCGTCGGATACCCGGTGATGATGAAGGCGAGCTGGGGCGGTGGCGGTCGCGGCATGCGCGTGATCGAGTCGGAGGCCGAACTCGGCCCGCAGATGGAGTCCGCCCGGCGCGAGGCGGCCGCAGCCTTCGGCAACGATGCGGTCTACGTCGAGAAGCTGGTGCGCCGGGCGCGCCACGTCGAGGTGCAGGTGCTGGGCGACACGCACGGCAACCTGGTGCACCTGTTCGAGCGTGACTGCACCGTGCAGCGGCGCAACCAGAAGGTCGTGGAGCGCGCGCCCGCTCCTTACCTGCAGCCCGCGCAGCGCGAGGCCCTGTGCGCCGCTGCCGTGCGGCTGTGCGCCAGCGTCGGTTACAGCCACGCCGGCACCGTCGAGTTCCTGATGGATGCCGAGACCGGCGCCTTCTACTTCATCGAGGTCAATCCGCGGATCCAGGTGGAGCACACCGTGACCGAGATGGTCACCGGCGTCGACCTCGTGGCGGCCCAGATCCGTGTCAGCGAAGGCGCCACGATCGGCGATCCCGGCCTGCCGCGCCAGGCGGACCTGCGCCTGTCCGGGCACGCCCTGCAGTGCCGTGTCACTACCGAGGATCCGGAAAATGGCTTCACGCCCGATCACGGTCGCGTCACCGCCTATCGCAGCCCGGCGGGCTTCGGCATCCGCCTCGACGGCGGCACGGTCTACGCCAACGCCATGGTCACCCCGCACTACGACTCGCTGCTGGTGAAGGTCACGGCCTGGGGGCCGGAGCCCGAGGTGGCGATCCGGCGCATGGATCGCGCCCTGCGCGAGTTCCGCATCCGCGGCGTGTCGACCAACCTGCAGTTCCTCGAGAACGTCATCGCCCACCCCCTGTTCGTGAAGGGCGAGGCGACCACGCGCTTCATCGACACGACGCCGGAGCTGTTCCACTTCACGCCGCGCCGCGATCGCGCCACCAAGCTGCTGCGCTTCATCGGCGAGGTGGTGGTCAACGGCAACCCGGACATGAAGGGCCGCGCGATCCCCAAGGGGCCGCTGCCGCCGCCCCCGCTGCCGGCGCTGGACCTGTCCGCGCCGCCGCCCGCGGGCTGGCGCGACGTCCTGCGCCGCCACGGCGCCAGGGGCTTCGCCGAGCAGCTACGGGCGCAGAAGCAGGTGCAGCTGACCGACACCACGATGCGCGACGCGCACCAGTCGCTGTTCGCGACCCGCATGCGCACCGCTGACCTGCTGCCCATTGCGCCCTACTACGCGCGCCTGCTGCCGGGCCTGTTCTCGCTGGAATGCTGGGGCGGTGCCACCTTCGACGTGGCCCTGCGCTTCCTCAAGGAAGACCCCTGGGAGCGGCTGCGTGCCCTGCGTGCAGCAATACCCAACATCCCCTTCCAGATGCTGCTGCGCTCCGCCAATGCCGTGGGCTACACCAACTACGCCGACAACGTGGTGCAGGCCTTCGTGCAGCAGGCCGCGCGCGAGGGCATCGACATCTTCCGGGTGTTCGACTCGCTCAATACCGTCGACAACATGCGCGTGGCGATGGATGCGGTGATCGAGGCCGGCGGCGTCTGCGAGGCCGCCATCTGCTACACCGGCGACCTGTTCGACGGCAGCCGCCCGAAGTACAACCTCGCCTACTACGTGCAACGCGCCAAGGCGCTGGAGCAAGCCGGCGCCCACATCCTGGGCATCAAGGACATGGCCGGCGTCTGCCGGCCGCGGGCCGCGGCCGAGCTGGTGCGCGTGCTCAAGCAGGAGGTGGGCCTGCCGATCCACTTCCACACCCACGACACCAGCGGCATCGCCGCGGCCAGCGTGCTGGCAGCTGTCGAGGCCGGCTGTGATGCCGTCGACGGCGCACTCGATGCCATGAGTGGCCTGACCTCGCAGCCCAACCTGGGGAGCATGGCCGCCGCCCTGGCCGGCCACGCCCGCGATCCCGGCCTGGACCTCGACGCGATGCAGCGCCTGTCGGACTACTGGGAAGGCGTGCGCCGCTACTACGCCCCCTTCGAGGCCGACATCCGCAGCGGCACCGCCGACGTCTACCGCCACGAGATGCCCGGTGGCCAGTACACCAACCTGCGCGAGCAGGCCCGCGCCATGGGCCTGGAATCGCGCTGGCCCGAGGTGGCGAAGGCCTACGCCGACGTGAACCGCGCCTTTGGCGACATCGTCAAGGTAACGCCAAGCTCCAAGGTGGTCGGCGACATGGCCCTGTTCATGGTGGCGCAGGGACTCGACGTGGCGCGCATGGTCGATCCGGCCGTGCCGGTGGACTTCCCGGAGTCGGTGGTGCAGCTGTTCCGCGGCGATCTCGGCCTGCCCTCCGAGCCCTGGCCGGCAGCCCTCCAGGCCAAGATCCTGCGCGGCAAGCCGGCACTCACGCAGCGCCCCGGAGCCAGCCTGGCCGCGGTCGACCTGGAGGCGGAGCGCCGCCGCACCGAAGCCGCGCTGGGCGTGAAGCTGTCCGATGCGGACCTGGCCAGCCACCTCATGTACCCCAAGGTGTTCCGCGAGTATGTGGAGCACCAGAAGACCCACGGCGACGTCAGCGCCCTGCCGACGCCGGTGTTCTTCTACGGCCTGGCCGAGAATGAGGAGATCAGCGTCGATCTCGAACCCGGCAAGACCCTGGTGATCCGCCTGCAGGGCCGCACCGAACTGCCCGACGAGGGCGCCACCAAGCTGTTCTACGAGCTCAATGGCCAGCCGCGTTCGCTGCGCGTGCCGCACGCCGGCGTGGCCCAGGCCGGGGTGCGCCGCAAGGCAGCCGAGGGCAATCCGCAGGAGGTGGGCGCGCCCATGCCAGGCACCGTGGCGCGGCTTGCCGTGCAACCCGGGCAGCGCGTGAGCCGCGGCGAAGTCCTGCTGACGCTCGAGGCCATGAAGATGGAGACCACGGTCGCGGCACCGCAGGACGGCATCGTCCAGGGCGTGCACGTGCACGTCGAGGACGTGGTCCGCGCCGGCGACCTGCTGCTGGTGCTCGGCCCGGCCTGAACCGGGTCGCGCTCAGCGCGGTGGCGCCATCTCCGGGCGCTTCACCATCGGCTGCAGGCTGTCACGCACCGCTCGGGCGTCGTAGGCGCGCACGTCCTGCTCGGGCTTCTTGCCCTTGTACATCAGGACGAAGGCCTGGGCCTGGTAGTCGGTGGAGGGCGAGGCCGTGCTGACGCCGATACCCAGGCCACCGCGGCCACCCCAGCCCCACCCCCAGCCCCAGTAGGGACCGCCGTAGGCAGAGACACTCTGGGTGTAGCGGGTGCGCGCCTCGGTGTCGTTGTCGGTCATGACAAAGTAGTCGTAGCCGGCGTCGAGCGTGAGCTCCGCAGCGCGGAACAGCAGGTAGTTCTCCACGGTCTCGCGCGGGGTCAGCGAGTTGCCGACGAAACTCACGCGATAGCGGTTCTGCTCGATGCGCTGCTCACTGTAGCCCTGCCCGGCCTTGACCGGCTGGTAGGGGGTGACCGTGGCACAGGCCGACAGGCTGCCGGCAATCAACAGGGCAAGCAGGGGACGGAAGGCGGTCATGGCAATCCTCGGCAATGGCAATCCAGAAACGTAGACCGGCACCGGCCCTGGGCGGTTCCGGTGCGCTCTACTGTAGGCCGATACGGTCACGGACGGGCATTGGTTTCAGCGGTCGGCCGCCGCCCGGATATCCAGGATCTCATAGTCGACCGGACCCGCCGGCAGCTGCACCCGTACCACCGCCCCCGCCGTCTGCCCGATCAGGGCCCGTGCCACGGGGGAATCCACGCTGATCCAGCCGCGCGCGGCGTCGGTCTCGTCCGCCCCCACGATGCGGAAGCAGCGCTCCTGGCCCTCCCCGTCCGCCACCTCGACCCAGGCTCCGAACACCACCCGCCCGGCCGGATCGACGGCCGGCACCACGCGCACGACCTCCAGGCGCGTGGTCAGGTACTTCAGGCGCCCGTCGATCTCGCGCAGCTCCTTCTTGCGGTACTGGTACTCGGCATTCTCGCTGCGGTCACCCTCGGCCGCCGCCGCGGCCAGGGCGCGCACCACTTCGGGCCGGCGCTGGTGCCAGAGCTGCTCGAACTCGGCCTTCAGGCGCGCGCGCCCCTCGGCCGTGATGTACGGCGAGGACGGCGCAGTCGGCGGACGCCAGCGGGACATGCGCCGCCGCCTTCAGCCCATCTTCAGCAGGTCATCCGGCAGGAAGAAGTCGGGCGCCAGCTCCGCGTCCGGCGTGCCGGGAACGGCGGCGTACTTCGAAAAGTCGCTGACGCCGGTCTCGCGCAGCAGGACGTCGTCGATGCAGAACTGGCCGGTGAAGCTGCGCGAAGGGCGGTTGAGGATCTCGTAGGCGGCGTCCGCCATGATCTCCGGCGTGCGTGACTTCTTCAGGATCGCCTCGCCGCCGACCATGGCCACCGCCGCCGTGGCGATGGTGGTGCGCGGCCACAGCGAATTGGCGGCGATGCCGTCCTTGGCGAACTCCTGGGCCCAGCCCAGCGTGCACAGGCTCATGCCGTACTTGGCCATCGAATACGCGACATGCGGGGCGAACCAGCGCGGGCGCATGTCGAGCGGCGGCGACAGCGTCAGGATGTGGGGATTGGCCGCCTTCTTCAGGTGCGGGATGCAGTAGCGGCCGAGCATGTAGGTGCCGCGCGCATTGATCCCGTTCATCAGGTCGTAGCGCTTCATGTCGGTATGCAGGGTGCCGGTCAGGCTGATGGCGCTGGCGTTGTTGACCAGGATGTCGATGCCACCGAAGGTTTCCACGGTCTTGGCCACCGCCGCCTTTACCTGCTCCTCGTCGCGGATGTCGCAGAGGATGGGCAGGGCCTTGCCGCCCGCCTTCACGATGTCTTCCGCTGCACTGTAGATGGTGCCGGCCAGCTTGGCATGGGGCTCGGCGGTCTTGGCGGCGATCACCACATTGGCGCCGTCGCGCGCGGCGCGCACCGCGATGGCGTGGCCGATGCCGCGCGAACCGCCGGAAATGAAGAGGGTCTTGCCGTTCAGGCTCACGGGATGCTCCCAGGTGGATTCTTGACGGCCGCTAGCCTAGCGCCGGACGTGGACCCCTGCAGCAACAATCGCGATTGCGCCGGAGCCGCGGCCCGCTACTGCAGCATCGCCGTCGCACGTGCCAGGCGCTCGGCCTGGATGCGATTGAGGTTGCGGTAGATCATCGCCGCGATGCGCGGGTAGCGCTGGCGGAGGTTCTCGAGGTCCTGCGAGTCGAAACGCAGCAGGCGCACCGGGGTGACCGCCTCGACATTGGCCGTGCGCCGCTGCCCGAAGTAGCCTGCCTCGCCCATGACTGCGCCGCGGCCCATGGTCGACAGGGTCTTGCGGTCGCCGTTGCGCTCCACCCAGACCTCCAGGGTGCCGTCGACCACCACATAGATGTCGCGGGCGTAGTCGCCCTGGCGGATCACGCGCACGCCGGCCGCATGGCGCTCCATCTTTGACATCAGCGCGAACACGCGGGCCTGGCGCAGGCTCAGGCCGGACAGCAGCGGAATGGTGTGCTGGGGCGACTGGCCGAGGTCGAGGCGCAGGATGTCCCACAGCGTGACGATGCGCATCTTCGAGCCGAGCGCCGGCGTCAGCAGGATGTCGGCGAACCAGGCCACGAACAAGGTGAACGAGGCCAGCAGGCCGAACTGCACCTGGTTGCTCAGCTCCGAGCCCGTGAACACCAGGAAACCCAGGCAGAGCGAGGCCACGGTGAAGGTCACCGGCCGGAGCACACCGGCCAGCGCACTCTTCACGGCCGCCTTCTCGTTGGCCTTGGCACGGGCGTCGGCGTTGAAGCGCGACAGGAAGTGGATGGTGTCGTCCACGGCAATGCCCAGGACGATGCAGGCGATCAGGCTATTGGTGGGATCCAGGGGCAGCTTCAGCGCCCCGAGGATGCCGAAGTACAGGCCCACCGGCAGCAGGTTGGGCAGCATCGCCAACAGGGCGGCCCGCATCGAGGTGAACATCAGGGCCAGCATGGCCCAGATGACCACGGAGGCGATGGTCAGCGAGGTGAGCTGTCCCGAGGCAATCTGGTTCACGGTCCGCGTCGCCAGCACTGGCGCGCCGGTCACCTGGCCATTGAGGGGCGGCGGCATCTGCCGCAGGCGCTCCTCCATGCGCGTCACCAGCTCGCCGATGGCGATGGAATCGTCCACCTTGATGCGCACGCTGAGCAGGGCCGTGCGGAAGCGCGAGTCGATCACGTGGCGGATCTCGTCACTGCCACCGAACACCAGCAGCTGCTTGATGTCCTCGGCGCGGGAAGGCACCACGTAATGGGCCGGGTCGTTCTCGTTGAAGCTGCGGTTGATCAGCTTCAGGTGGTCGACATAGGACACCGTCGAGCCGACTTCGGGCTGCTCGCGCAGCCAGGCCTGCAGGCTCTCGATCTGGCGCACCAGCTGCGGGTCGGTCAGGGCGTCGTTGACGTGCGTGTCGATCAGCACCGACAGCGTGTTGGCGCCGTTGAAGGCGACATTGATCGCCTCGTAGTCGCGCCGCACCGGGGCGGCCTCGTCGAAGCTCTTGATGTAGTCGGTACCGGGGCGGATCTGGCTGGCGAAATACAGATCGACCGGGATCGACAGGATGGCGATGCCGATGATCCAGTTGCGCCACTTCAGGTCGAACAGGGCCAGCTTGCGCGCCTTGCGCCGGAAGAAGGCCTCGCCCAGGGGCCGCAGCTGGCGCTGGGGGCCCAGCAGGCCAAGGACCGCCGGCAGGAACACCAGGGTCAGGATCACGGCGTACAGCACGCCCAGGGAGGACAGCACGGCGAACTGCGCGATGGCGGGCAGGGAGCCGGGAATCAGGGCAAGGAAACCGGCGATGGTGGTCCCGGCCGACAGCAGCAGGCCGCCGCCGACACGCCGCATCGATTGCTCGGTCCGGGTGCGCGCCGAGTCACCGTGGCGGTGCTCGTAGTACTCCGACAGCAGGTGCACGGCATAGGACAGGGCCAGGGTGATCACCAGCGGCGGCACGATCGCCGTCACCAGGTTGAACGGCAGCTGGAGCACCACCGCCGTCGCCAGGGTCCAGAGCATCGACAGGCTGATCGCCAGCGTCGCCAGCAGCACCGCGCGCACGCTGCGGAACCCGACGAACAGCAGCACCATGACCAGGATGAAGATCGCCGGGATCGTGAAGCCCAGGGTGTTGAGGATCGCGTCGACCGTGGCCGCCTTGATCACGGCGCTGCCGGTGATCCAGACCTGGTCGGAGCCGCTCACCTCCTGCGCCAGGGCCTTGAGCCGGCCACCGTAGTCTTCGGCACGGAACGCCACCTCATCGACCTCGTCGAGGGTGATGACGAAGGCGGCGATGCGGCCGTCCACCGAGACCAGGCTGCTGCGGTAGATCGGGTTGGCCGCCACCTGGGCCGGGAAGTCGGCAACGCGCTCCGGGTGCAGGCGGGCCTGGGCACCGAAGCTCGACAGTTCGATCTCCTCCCCTTCCGCCTGGGGATTCGGCACGTTGGCCAGCGACACCACCTGCAGCACGCCCGGGAACTGCTGCAGGCGCTGCGTGAGCTGCTCGATGCGGGCGATGTTCTGTGCGCTGTAGACCGTGTCGAAGCCGATCGCCAGCAGCACCGGCTCGGTCTCGCCGAACAGTTGGCGCACCCGGTCGAAGACGGCGCGGTCGGCGTCCTTGGCGGGCAGCAGGCGCTCGATCGAGGGGTCGATGCGCAGGCGCGGCTCCAGCCGCACCGGATCCACCAGCACCAGCAGGGCGCCGACGCTAAGGACCAGCGTCGCGATGACCGCCCGCCAGGGGCGCGCGGCCAGCGCGGCGATCAGGCGGTCCACGAGGACTCAGTTCCCGACGTAGAAGGTGCTGGGGTTGAACAGGCGGCCGGCGAGATCAACGCCGCTGCTGACCCCGACCACCTTGAGCCGGGTCTGGGTGTTCTCCTTGAGGTCCGTCATCAGCGCGGCAGCCGGATACCAGTGACCGCCACTCTGCTTGAGGTCCTTGGGCTCGATGCTCAGGCGCTTGCGGGCCGTGCTGCCTTCCATGAACTCGGCCTGCAGGGTCACGCAGGTCTTCTGGTCCACCCAGGCCTGCACGCTGCTGAAACGCGAAGCCTGCGCCGGATCGGGGATCAGCTGCAGCTGCCAGGTCGGCCGGCCCTTCAGCGTACCGGCCCCCATCAGGCGCGTCTTGCCACCCGAGAAGGCATTGTTGATCTGCTTGACGTCGCCGTAGGAGAGGTCGGTGCCCCAGAGCGCGCCATCGACACCGGCGCCGGTGACGCGCCGCACCTTGTTCAGAGCCGGGACGTAGACATACATCTCGTCGCCGCTCTTGCGCTCGCGCAGCAGGTAGGCGGCGCCGGCCAGGTCCGCCGGGGCCGAGATCTTCACCATGGTGCGCAGCTGCTCATCCTCGCGCGAGCCGTAGAAGCGCCCGCTCAGGCTGCGGGTGCCGCCGCCGCGGTCGACCGCGACCAGCTCCACTTCCTTGATCTGCAGGGTCTGCGGGATGTTGGCGCGCATGCAGGCCTCGATCTTCGCCAGGTCCGCCTCGGCGGCGCTTGCCGCACCCGCCCACAGAGCCACTGCCAAGCCCGTTGCCAGAACCTGCTTCATCATCGGCCCCCAAGATCGGTCGCCAGCTGAGCCGGCGTCGGTGTTATGGGAATGATTGTGGCACTGTCAGTGCTCGCCGTGCAGGAGGCGGTTCACATATCCCCGGGCGCCGATCGCCGCGAACCCGGCCCGGGCCTGTTCCTGCGCCTGGGCTCGCTGCGCCGGATCGGCCAGCTGTTCGGCCTCGATCAGGGGCAGCCAGGGCGCGAACCCCTGGGCACCGGTGCGGGCGATGAGGCTGCGAACCCGCGCCAGCGCCGCGGGCCGCTCCGCCGCGGGCCAGGCGTCGGCGGGCAGGCGCAGCCAGACGAACCAGGCCACCAGTTCCCAGATGCGCGAATGCGAGGCCCGGGCACTGTCCAGGGCCGCCCGTACCGCCACCCGGGCCGCGGCGACATCGCCCCGGCCGGCATGGGCCAGGGCCTTGGTGGCCAGCCAGTTGGCCTCGAACTGGTGCGCATTGGCCCCGCGCCGCACCAGCGGCTCGGCCTCGGCCAGGATCGGCAGGGCCTCGTCGTGGCGGTCGTTGAGGCTCATGGCCAGACCCACCGCCCGCAGGGCAATGGCCTTGAAGAACGGGCTGCCGTGTTCCTGGGCATGGAGCAGCGCCTGCTCGGCCGCGCCCAGGGCCGGCGCAAAGTCGCCATCGAGCAGCGCCATGTCCACGAGGTTGGCATACATCCAGCTCGCGGCGCGGTCCTCGCGACGGGCAAAGGCAATGGCGCCTTCCAGGTCGCGGCGCCCCGCCTCCAGGCGGCCCATCCAGCCCAGCACCAGGCCATGCAGGCCGCGCGACATGAAGTTCTCCTCGTCGATCGGCCGGGTGTTCCAGCCCGGATCGGCCTCCTCCAGCAGACGGAAGCCTTCGTCGAGTCGGCCCGAGGCATTGTGCGAAAGCAGGATGCCGAGCCGGAAGCGGTTGACCATGCCCGGCATGCCGTGTTGCAGGCACAGGCGGATCGCCTCGGCGGCGAGATCGGCCGAGGCATCGGCGTGGCCCCGGTGCAGCATCTCGTTGCTGTAGGAGATCAGGATCTCGCCCAGGCCCGGCAGGTCGCCCTGCTCCTGCGCCAGCGCGCGCGCCTCGGCGTAGCAGCGCTCGACCTCGGCCTCGGGGATCTCGGAGAACTGCGCGACGCGGATCAGGCCTGCGCGCGCCGCCACCCGTCCGCGCCACGCCGCCTCACCCTCGGGTGCGCGGTCGAAATGGGCCTGCGCGCGCCGGAACTGGTCGACCGCCACCCGGATGTCGCGCACGGCCGACCAGCGCGAGGCCACCAGGTTCCAGCGTCCGGCCCGCACCCACTCCTGGGCGAGCTGCCAGTGGTGGGCCACGCGCAACGCCAGCTCCTGCGGACGTTCGGGATCGCCGTGGCGCTGCTCGAGCACGGTGGCCAGGCGGTGGTGCATCGCCCGTCGGTGCGATTCGAGCTGGCCCTGATAGGCCACCTCCTGCATCAGGGCATGGCAGAAGCTGTAGCCGGCGGCACTCTCGGACAGGAAGCCGCGCGCCACCAGCTGCCGCAGCGGCGCCTCCAGGTTCTCGGGCGCGCGTCCGGTCAGGGCGGCGAGCAATCCGGCATCGAAGTCCTCGCCGATCACCGCCGCGGCCTGCAGCACACTGCGCAGGGCCTCGTCGAGCCGGTCCATCCGCGCCGCCAGCAGGGCCTGGACGGTGTCGGGCACCGGCCAGTCGCCGATCGGCCGCAGCAGGCGGTAGGCGCGACGCTCGCCGCCGAGCCAGCCGCCGCTGGCCAGGGCCTGCACGGCCTCCTCGACGAAGAAGGGATTGCCACCGGCGCGTTGCACGATGGCCTCGGCGACGGCCTGGAGCTCCGATCCGGGCCGCTCGCTGCCGCAAAGCAGGTTCAGGGCGAGTCGCTGCAGCTGCGGGGTGGTGAGTGCGGCCACCTCGACCCGCACATCGGGCGAGGGCAGGCTGCGGCCCGGGACATACTCCGGGCGATGGTTGAGCAGCAGCAGGGTCGCGGTGTCACGCGCCCGCTCATGCAGCCGCCGCAGGAAATCCTCGCTGGCCGCGTCGAGAAAGTGCAGATCCTCCACCAGCAGGATCTTCGGCTCCTTGCCGCAGACCAGGCCCTCGGCCAGGCGCTCCATCAGCAGCTCGGGATCGGGCAGCGGCGCCGCCTTGCCGTCCTCGCTCACGCCCAGGAAATCGAACACCGCCGGCAGCAGGCTGGCATTGCCCGGCTCCTGCAGCAGCAGGGCGCCCGCCACCCAGCGCCGGGTTTCCTCCGGCAGCGCATGTTCCGGCACGTGCAGGCGCCGGCGCAGCAGGTTGCGGATCGGGAACATCGGGAAATTCATCGCGTAGGGCATGCCGGTGCTGCGCGCGACCGCAATGCCCTCGCGTTCGCAGGCACTGGTGAACTCGTGGCACAGGCGCGACTTGCCGATACCCGCCGCGCCGATCACCGCCACGGTGCGGCCGCGGCCCTGGCGCACGTCCTCCAGCGCCGCGCGCAGTACCGCAAACTCCTCCTCGCGGCCGATGAAGGGCGAGCCCGCGCGCTCCAGGCTGCGATCGAGGCGCGTGCGTCCGCTGCGCTCGCCCTCCAGCTCGAAGACGGCCACCGCCTCCTCCACGCCGGCCACCTGCGCGGTACCCAGCGCGCGCAGCTCGAAGTAGCCCTCCAGCAGCTCGGCGGTGCTGCGGGTCAGGTAGACGCGGCCTGGCTCGCAGATGTGCTCGATGCGTGCTGCGAGGTTCACGGTGGGGCCCTGGGCGGTGTAGTCGGTGCGCAGGTCGTCGCCGATGCGGCCCACCACCACCTCCCCGGTGTTCAGGCCCACGCGCATCGACAGGTTGAGGCCATGCGCCAGGCGCAGCTCGTCGCCCAGGGTGCGCAGCTC
>DASUDL010000102.1:0-11897 GCA_036275615.1 Solimonas sp. | reverse complement strand
TCACCTGAAGCATTGGTCTTCGGGTCATGACGATGCCTTCATCACCCTCGATGCCTGGCACATCGACACCCTGCTGTTCTCGACCCTGCTCGGCCTGTTCTTCCTGACGGTGTTCCGCATCGCCGCGGTGCGTGCCACGGCCGGCGTGCCCGGCAAGCTGCAGAACTTTGTCGAGGTACTGGTCGAATTCGTTGACAACGCGGTCAAGGACGGTTTCCACGGCAAGCGGGATTTCCTCGCGCCGCTGGCCCTGACCATCTTCGTCTGGGTCTTCCTCTGGAACTGCATGGACCTGCTGCCGGTCGATGCGATTCCCCACCTCTGGGCCTGGGCCCACGAGCTGACCGGCCACGATCCGGCCCATGCCTACATCCGTGTCGTGCCCTCGGCCGACATGAGCGCCACCTTCGCGCTGTCGCTGTCGGTGTTCGCGCTGATCATCATCTACAGCTTCAAGGGCAAGGGCGCCGGCGGCTTCGCGGCCGAGTTCTTCACCCACCCGTTCGGCGCCAAGATGTTCCCCGCCAACGTGGTCCTGAACACGGTCGAGCTGCTGGCCAAGCCGATGTCGCTCGCGCTGCGACTGTTCGGCAACCTGTACGCCGGTGAGCTGATCTTCATCCTTATCGCCCTGCTGCCCTGGTGGGCGCAGATCGTGCCCGGTCTTGGCTGGGCGATCTTCCACATCCTGGTCGTGACCCTGCAGGCGTTCATCTTCATGACGCTGACCATCGTCTACATCAGCATGGCGTACGAGCATCACTGAAGGTTCTGATTTTCCTGTAGTCCCTGCTTAACCGTTTTCCACCACGCAACACACGGAGTTTAGTCATGGAGCTCATCGCTCAGATCCAGGCCAACACGGCGCTGACCATCGGCATCATCTTCGGCCTCGCCGCGCTCGGCACCGCCATCGGCTTCGGCCTGCTCGGCGGCAAGTTCCTGGAAGGCGCTGCCCGTCAGCCGGAAATGGCCAACATGCTGCAGACCAAGATGTTCATCATCGCCGGCCTGCTCGACGCCGTGTCGATCATCGGCGTCGCCATGGGCCTGCTGATGATGTTCGCCAACCCGCTGCTCGCTGCGGTGAAGACGGTCGCCGGCTAAGCCGACGACCTCTCACCCCTCACTCGAAAGCCGCGGAGTAAGTCATGCAGGCCAGTATCCCGTCCATCGTCGGCCAGATGATCGTCTTCGGTCTGTTCGTCTGGTTCACGATGAAGTTCGTGTGGCCGCCGATCACCAAGGCCCTCGAGGAGCGCCGCACCCGCATCGCCGACGGCCTGGCTGCCGCCGACAAGGGCGCGCGCTCGCTGCAGGAGGCCTCCGCCAAGAGCGAAGAGGCCCTCAAGGCGGCTCGTGCGCAGGCCCAGGAGATCCTGGCCGGTGCCAACAAGCAGGCCGTGCAGCTGGTCGAGCAAGCCAAGACGACTGCGGGCCAGGAAGCCGAGCGCATCGTCGCCAAGGCGCATGAGGAAGTGACGCGCGAAGTGGCCCGGGCCCGCGAGGAACTGCGCAAGCAGGTCGGCGAGCTGGCGGTCATCGGCGCGGCGAAGATCCTCAAGCGCGAGATCGACACCAAGGCCCACGCCGACGTGCTCGCCGAACTCGCGGCCAAGGTCTGACAGGCACCTCAATGGCTGACATCAGCACTCTCGCGCGTCCCTACGCCAAGGCGGTGTTCGAGCTGGCCCGCGAGGGCGGCAAGTACGCAGCCTGGAGCGAGGCGCTCAAGGCGCTTGCCCAGCTGGTCGCCGACCCGAAGCTCGCCGCCTTGGCTGGCCATCCCTCGCTGACCCGCGCCGAACTGGCGGGCGCCCTGGACCAGGCCCTGCGCGGCAAGCTGGCCCCCGAGGCGCTGAGCTTCGTGCGGCTGCTGGTCGAGAACGGCCGGCTCAAGGTCGCCCCGGCGATCGCCGAGCAGTACGAGGCGCTGCGCGCCGAGGCCGAGTCCCGCGTCGAGGTGCAGATCACCTCGGCCGCGACGGTCGACAAGCAGCAGCAGGACCAGCTCGCCGCCGCGGTGCGCAAGCGCCTGGCGCGGGATGTCGCCATCGCCTGGAACACCGACCCGGCGCTGATCGCCGGTGCCGTGATCCGTGCGGGTGACCTGGTGATCGACGGATCCGTGCGCGGCGAACTGGAACGTCTCCAGACCGCGCTTTCGAAGTAATAGCGATACCTCTCAGGAATCGGTTCGTATGCAACTCAATCCTTCCGAAATCAGCGACCTCATCAAGGCGCGCATCAAGAACTTCGATGCCGCCGCCGAGGCCCGCACGACCGGCACCATCGTCTCGCTGCAGGACGGCATCGCCCGCATTCACGGGCTGTCCGACGCACTGCAGGGCGAAATGCTGGAGTTCCCCGGCAACGTCTACGGCCTGGCGCTCAACCTGGAGCGCGACTCGGTCGGCGCCGTGGTCCTGGGTGACTACAAGCACCTCAAGGAAGGCGACACCGTCAAGACCACGGGCCGCATTCTGGAAGTGCCGGTCGGCGAGGGTCTGCTGGGCCGCGTGGTGGACGCGCTCGGCAATCCCATCGACGGCAAGGGGCCGATCAAGGCCGCCGGCACCAGCCCGATCGAGAAGATTGCTCCGGGCGTCATCGCCCGCAAGTCCGTCAGCCAGCCGGTGCAGACCGGCTACAAGTCGGTGGACTCGATGGTCCCCGTCGGCCGCGGCCAGCGCGAGCTGATCATCGGTGACCGCCAGACCGGCAAGACCGCGATGGCGATCGACACCATCATCAACCAGAAGTCCTCGGGCGTTAAGTGCATCTACGTGGCGATCGGCCAGAAGGCCAGCTCGATCGCCAACGTCGTGCGCAAGCTCGAGGAGAACGGTGCGATGGCTCACACCATCGTCGTTGCCGCCTCGGCGTCCGAGTCGGCCGCCCTCCAGTTCATCGCGCCGTACTCCGGCTGCTCGATGGGCGAATACTTCCGCGACAAGGGTGAAGACGCCCTGATCGTGTACGACGACCTCTCCAAGCAGGCCGTGGCCTACCGCCAGGTGTCGCTGCTGCTGCGTCGCCCGCCGGGCCGCGAAGCCTTCCCGGGCGACGTGTTCTATTTACACTCGCGCCTGCTGGAACGCGCCGCTCGCGTCAATGAAGAGTACGTCGAGCAGATGACCAAGGGTGCGGTGAAGGGCAAGACCGGTTCGCTGACCGCGCTGCCGATCATCGAAACCCAGGCGGGCGACGTTTCCGCGTTCGTCCCGACCAACGTGATCTCGATCACCGACGGCCAGATCTTCCTGGAAACCGACCTGTTCAACGCGGGCATCCGCCCAGCCATGAACGCCGGCATCTCGGTGTCGCGCGTCGGTGGTGCGGCCCAGACCAAACTGGTCAAGAAGCTCGGCGGCGGTGTCCGTCTGGCGCTCGCCCAGTACCGTGAACTCGCGGCGTTCGCGCAGTTTGCCTCGGATCTCGACGAAGCCACCCGCAAGCAGCTGGAACGCGGTCAGCGCGTCACCGAGCTGATGAAGCAGAAGCAGTACCAGCCGCTGTCCGTCGGCCAGATGGGCGCGACCCTGTACGCGGTCGAGAAGGGCTACATCGACAAGGTCGACGTGTCCAAGGTTCTCGCCTGGGAAGCCGGCCTGCACCAGTTCCTGGCCTCCAGCCAGAAGGACCTGCTGGCCAAGCTCGACACCGGTGACTGGAACGACGCGCTCGAAGCCGGCCTGAAGGCGGCGACCGAAGCCTACGTGCAGCAGTCCGCGATCTAAGCACTTTTCGAGGCCTATACCGTGGCTGGCGCCAAGGAAATCCGCACCAAGATCAAAAGCGTGAAGAACACGCAGAAGATCACGCGGGCGATGGAAAAGGTTGCCATGTCGAAAATGCGCAAGGCGCAGGATCGCATGGCGGCTGCCCGGCCGTACGCGGACAAGATCCGCCGTACGCTCGGTCACCTCGCCCAGGCCAATCTCGAGTACAAGCATCCGTACACCGTCGAGCGCCCGGCCAAGCGTGTCGCCTACCTGGTGGTGTCGTCTGACCGCGGTCTCTGCGGCGGCCTGAACATCAACACCTTCCGCACCACGGTCCGTGCGATCAAGGAATGGAAGGATCAGGGCGTCGACGTTGATCTCGCGCTGATCGGCAACAAGGGCATCTCGTTCTTCAAGCGCCTGGGCGGCAAGGTCCTCGCGACCCAGAGCCAGCTCGGCGATCGCCCGCATGTCGAGCAGCTGCTCGGCGTGATCAAGGTGCTCACCGATGCCTATCGCGCCGGTGAGGTTGATCGCGTGTTCCTCGTGGGCGCGCAGTTCGTCAACACCATGACCCAGAAGCCGCACGTGCAGCAGCTGCTGCCGGTGGAGCCGGTCAAGAGCGAAGGCCTGCTGGAGCACTGGGACTACCTCTACGAGCCGAGCTCGGCCGAGCTGCTCGACACGGTGCTGACGCGCTATGTGGAGTCGCAGGTCTACCAGGCCGTGATCGAGAATGCGGCGTCCGAGCAGTCGGCGCGCATGGTGGCGATGAAGTCGGCGACGGATAACGCCGGCAAGATCATCAGCGGTCTCCAGCTCGCCTACAACAAGGCGCGCCAGGCCAGCATCACCAAGGAACTCGCGGAAATCGTCGGCGGCGCGGCTGCCGTCTGAAGCATGCAGTAAGCGCGTCGGCGACGACGCGGTTCGCAAACGAATTTAGAGACAGGATTCAAACATGAGCACTGGCAAGATCGTTCAGGTCATCGGCGCGGTCGTCGACGTGGAATTCCCGCGCGATGCGATTCCCGCCATCTACGACGCCCTCAAGCTCGACGGCAGCGAGCTGACGCTGGAAGTCCAGCAGCAGCTCGGCGACGGCGTCGTGCGCACGATCGCGCTCGGCTCCTCGGAAGGCCTGAAGCGTGGCCTCGTCGTGCGCAACACCGGCAAGCCGATCTCGGTGCCGGTGGGCCCGGCCACCCTGGGCCGCATCATGAACGTGCTCGGCGAGCCGATCGATGAAGTCGGTCCGGTCACCGCCAAGGAGCACTGGGCGATCCATCGCGCCGCGCCGAGCTACGAGGACCAGGCCGGTTCGACCGAGTTGCTGGAAACCGGCATCAAGGTTATCGACCTGCTCTGCCCGTTCGCCAAGGGCGGCAAGGTCGGCCTGTTCGGCGGCGCCGGCGTGGGCAAGACCGTCAACATGATGGAACTCATCAACAACATCGCCAAGGCGCACTCGGGCCTGTCCGTGTTCGCCGGCGTGGGTGAGCGTACCCGCGAAGGCAACGACTTCTATCACGAGATGATGGAATCGGGCGTCGTCAACGAGAAGAACCTCGGCGAGTCCAAGGTGGCGATGGTGTACGGCCAGATGAACGAGCCGCCGGGCAACCGTCTGCGCGTCGCCCTGACCGGCCTGACCATGGCCGAATACTTCCGCGAGGAAGGCCGCGACGTGCTGTTCTTCGTCGACAACATCTATCGCTACACCCTGGCCGGCACCGAAGTGTCCGCGCTGCTCGGCCGTATGCCGTCGGCGGTGGGCTACCAGCCGACCCTGGCCGAGGAAATGGGCGTGCTGCAGGAGCGCATCACCTCGACCAAGAAGGGCTCGATCACCTCGATCCAGGCGGTCTACGTGCCCGCGGACGACCTGACCGATCCCTCGCCGGCGACCACCTTCGCGCATCTCGACTCCACCGTCGTGCTCTCGCGTGACATCGCCGCGCTGGGCATCTACCCGGCCGTGGATCCGCTGGACTCGACCTCGCGCCAGCTGGACCCCAACGTCATCGGCAACGAGCACTACTCGACCGCGCGTGACGTACAGGGCGTGCTGCAGCGCTACAAGGAACTGAAGGACATCATCGCGATCCTGGGCATGGACGAACTGTCCGAAGAGGACAAGAAGGTCGTCGCCCGCGCGCGCAAGATCCAGCGCTTCCTGTCGCAGCCCTTCCACGTCGCCGAAATCTTCACCGGCTCGCCGGGCAAGTACGTGTCGCTGAAGGAGACGATCCGCGGCTTCCGCGCCATCGTCGACGGCCAGATGGACCACCTGCCGGAGCAGGCGTTCTACATGGTGGGCACGATCGACGAGGCCGTCGAGAAGGCGAAGAAGCTCTAAGCCGGCCGGCGCCGGAGCGGTCCAGCACCGGCGCCCGCCCTTGAGCGACTTCACAAGAGACTGACATGGCCAATATCCACGTAGACATCGTTTCCGCCGAAGGTCACATCCACTCGGGTGAGGCCCAGATGGTGTTCGCGCCGGCGGAAATGGGCGAGGTCGGCATCGCGCCGCGTCACTCGCCGCTGCTGACCCGCCTCAAGCCGGGCACGGTGCGCGTGAAGACGCCGACAGGCGAAGAGCTGCCGTTCTTCGTCGGTGGCGGCATCCTGGAGGTGCAGCCCTACCTGGTGACGGTGCTCGCCGATACCGCGCTGCGCGCCAAGGATGCCGATGAAGCCGCCGCCCTCAAGGCCAAGCAGGACGCCGAGGAGAAGCTGGCCGGTGCCAAGAGCGATATCGACCTGGCCCGCGCCCAGGCCGAACTGATCGAGGCGGCCGCCCGCCTGCAGTTCGTCCAGAAGCTGAAGAACCCGACGCGCTGATCGCGTCCGCGCCGGGCGACGGCCCGGCGTGCCTGGATGACCGTCCCGCCCCTGTTGTTGCAACATGGGCGGGATTTTTATTTGAGGCCCTCATGACCGTGACCGCCCCCCTGCACTGCATCGTTCTGGCTGCTGGCCAGGGCACGCGCATGAAATCAGCCCTGCCCAAGGTCCTGCACCCGGTCGGCGGCAAGGCCATGCTGGGCCATGTGCTCGACACGGCCCGGGCGCTGGGTGCGGCAGGTGTCCACATCGTCTACGGGCACGGTGGCGACCAGGTCCAGTCCTGGTTCGCGCGGACTTACCCGGGCGTGAACGGCGCGCACTGGGCGCAACAGCGGCAGCAGCTCGGGACCGCCCATGCGGTGCTGCAGGCCATGCCCCAGGTGCCCGACGGCGCCCAGGTATTGATCCTCTACGGCGACGTGCCCCTGACCTCCCCGGCCACCCTGCAGGCCGTGGTCGAGGCTGGGCGCAAGACCCTGGCGGTCGTCACCGTTGAACTTGACCAGCCCAAGGGCTACGGACGCATCCTGCGCAAGGCGGGCGCGGTGGCCGGGATCGTCGAGGAGAACGACGCCAGCCCGCGCCAGAAGCTGATCCGCGAGGTCAACACCGGCATCTTCAGCGCGCCGGCCAAGCGCCTGCGCGGCTGGCTCGGCAAGGTGCGCAACGACAATGCCAAGGGCGAGTACTACCTCACCGACGTGGTGGCCCTGGCGGTGAAGGATCGCCTGAAGGTCGCAACCGTGCCCGCTGCCAGCGCGGTGGAAGTTGAGGGCGTCAACGACCGCCTGCAACTCGCCCGCATGGAGCGCGTATTCCAGCTGCAGCAGGCGGAGGCCTTGCTGCGCGACGGCCTGTACCTCGCCGATCCGGCGCGCTTCGATCTGCGTGGCCGGCTGCGCCACGGGCGGGATGTGCGGATCGACGTCGGCTGCGTGCTCGAGGGCGAGGTGGAGCTGGCCGATGGGGTCCAGATCGGGCCCTACTGTGTGCTGCGCAACGTCCGCCTCGGGCCCGGTGCCGTGATCGAACCGCACAGCATTCTCGAGGACAGCACCGGGGGCGCGAACGTCCACGTCGGACCGTTCGCGCGTCTGCGTCCGGGCACGGAGCTGGCTGACGAGGCCAAGGTCGGCAACTTCGTCGAGACCAAGAAGGCCCGCGTCGGCCGCGGCTCCAAGATCAACCACCTCAGCTACGTGGGCGATGCCGTGCTCGGCGCGGACGTCAACGTCGGCGCCGGCACCATCACCTGCAACTACGACGGCGCCAATAAGCACGAGACCCGGATCGACGATGGCGTCTTTGTCGGCTCCAACTCCAGCCTGGTGGCGCCCGTGCGGATCGGCGAGGGCGCGACCATCGGTGCCGCGTCGGTCATTGCCAAGGACGTCCCGGCGGGCGGCCTGACCCTGTGCCGGGCGCGCGAGCAGAAGAGCTTCCCCGGCTGGAAGCGTCCGCAGAAGAAGGCGAAGTAGGACACGGTCCCGGGGCCACCCGGCGGTACAATAGACGCCGGATACCCTTGGATTCCTGAACCATGTGCGGAATCGTCGGCGCGGTTGCGCAGCGTAATGTCGTCCCCATCCTGATCGAGGGCCTGAAACGCCTCGAATACCGCGGCTACGATTCCGCGGGCGTGGCCGTGGTCGGCCAGGACCACACCCTCGGCATCGAGCGGGCGGTCGGCAAGGTCGCCCAGCTTGAGGCCGCCCTCCAGGCACGCCCGCGTCCCGGCGCTACCGGCATTGCCCACACCCGCTGGGCCACGCATGGCGTGCCCGCCGAGCGCAACTCGCACCCGCACGCCTCCAAGGATGTCGCGGTGGTGCACAACGGCATCATCGAGAACCACGAAGAGCTGCGCGCCGAGCTGCAAGGCCAGGGCTACCGCTTTCATTCCGAGACCGATACCGAGGTCATCGCCCATCTGGTGCAGTCGCTGCTCGACAGCGGTCTCGACCTGCGTGCGGCGACCCTGGCGGCTGTTGGCCGCCTGCATGGCGCCTATGCCATCGCGGTCACCGCCGGCCGCGATCCCGGCCGCCTGCTGCTGGCCCGCAAGGGCAGCCCGCTGGTGATCGGCGTGGGCATTGGCGAGCACTTCGCCGCCAGCGATGCCCTGGCCCTGCTGCCGGTGACGAACCGCTTCGTATACCTGGACGAGGGCGACCTCGCCGAGATCCGTGTCGACGGCTACACCGTGTTCGACCGCCACGGTGCCGAGGTCACGCGCAAGCTGCATCTGTCGACCTTGTCACCGGACGCCGTCGACAAGGGCCAGTACCGGCACTTCATGCTCAAGGAGATTCACGAGCAGCCGACCGCGCTGGCCAACACTCTCGAAGGCCGCATCTCTGGCGGCCGCGTACTGGAGGGCTTCCTTGGGCCCAAGGCGACCGAGCTGCTGGCCCGCATCGAGCGCGTGCAGATCGCCGCCTGCGGCACCTCGGCGCATGCCGGCCAGGTGGCGCGCTACTGGATCGAGCAGATCGCCCGCATCCCCTGTGTCGTCGATCTCGCCAGCGAGTTCCGCTACCGCGAACCGGTGATCAGTCCGAACACCCTGTTCATCACCATCTCCCAGTCCGGCGAAACCGCCGACACGCTCGAGGCCCTGCGCCACGCCAAGACCCAGGACATCGCCGCCTCGCTGGTGATCTGCAACGCCCCCGAGTCCTCGCTGGTACGCGAGTCCGACATTGCGCTGATGACGCATGCCGGCCCGGAGCGTAGCGTCGCCAGCACCAAGGCCTTCACCACGCAGCTGATGGCGCTGGCGCTGGTCACGTTGCTGCTGGCGCGCCGCCGGGGGCTGAGCGTCGAAGACGAACGCGCCTACGTGCAGCAGCTGGAGAAAGCCGCCGGCCAGGTCGAGGATGTTCTGGAGCACGATGGCGCCCTGCGCCAGCTCGCCGAACGCCTGCTGCACAAGAACCACGCCCTGTTCCTGGGCCGCGGCCCCATGTGCCCGGTGGCCATGGAAGGTGCGCTCAAGCTCAAGGAGATCTCCTACATCCACGCCGAGGCCTACGCGGCGGGCGAGCTCAAGCACGGCCCGCTGGCCCTGGTCGACGAGCACATGCCGGTGATCGCGGTGGCCCCCGGCGACGAGCTGCTGGAGAAGGTGAAGTCCAACCTGCAGGAAGTGCGTGCCCGCGGCGGCGAGCTGCTGGTGTTCGCCGACCGCGAGGGCGGTTTCCAGGACGGCCCGGGCGTCACGGTGATACCGATGCCGCATGTCGGCGAGCTGGCCGGTCCCATGGTCTACACCGTGCCGCTGCAGCTGCTGGCCTATTACGTGGCCGTGCTCAAGGGCACGGACGTGGACCAGCCGCGCAACCTCGCCAAGTCGGTGACGGTCGAGTAAGCCGGCGGGCGCGATGACGGCGTTCCTGCTGCTCGTCGCCTGCCTCGCCCTGGGCGTGGCGGTCGCCCGCCTGGCCCATCCACCGATGGGCCTGGCCCAGGGCCTGAACTGGTGGGTGATCAACATCGCCCTGCCGGCGCTGATCCTGGAGCTGATTCCGCGCCTGCAGTTCGATGCGCAGCTCTGGTTCCTCGCGTGTTCGCAGTGGCTGGTGTTTCTTGGCGCCTGGGCGCTGTTCGCGGCGCTGGGGCGGCAGTATCGCTGGTCGCGCGCGCGCATCGGCGCGCTGACGCTCATGGCCGGCCTGGGCAACACCTCGTTCATCGGCTACCCCATGCTCGAGGCCCTGCGCGGCCGTGAGGGCCTGGCGCTCGGGGTGCTGGCTGACCAGCTGGGCTGTTTCGTAGCCCTGGCAGTTGGTGGCGTGGTGGTTTCGGCCCTCTATTCGGGACATCGCCCGCAGGGGCGCGAGATCGTCCGCCGCATCCTGCTGTTCCCTTCGTTCCTGGCGCTGGCTGCCGGTGCGGCGGTCGGTACGCTCGGTGGCTGGCCGGAGCCGGTCGAGGCAATCCTGGTGCGGGTCGGCCAGACCCTGGTGCCCCTGGCCCTGTTTTCCGTGGGTCTGCGGTTCCGGCTGCAGTTCGGCAACGGGCAGGCGGCGCTGGTGGCGACGGCACTGGGCTGGAAGCTGCTGCTCGCGCCGCTGGCCATGCTGGGCCTGGGCCTCGCCACCGGCATCGGCGGCCTGCCGCTCACCATCAGCGTGCTGCAGGCGGCGATGGCGCCGATGATTTCGGCAGCGATCCTCTGCGATCAGCATCACCTCGAGCCGACGCTGGCCAATACCGTCCTCGGCACCGGCATCCTGCTGTCGCTGGCGAGCGTCCCGCTCTGGAACCTCGCGCTCGGCTGAAGTCCTGCTGGGGCCTTAGTCCTCGAGGACCTCGGCATTGAGGTCATGCGCGCTGGCCTGGATGACCTCGGCGCGCACGATCTGTCCCGGACGCAGTGGACGGTCGCAGGAGAGGTAGACCTTGCCGTCGATCTCCGGCGCATCGGCCCAGGAGCGGCCCACCATCACGCCGTCCTCGCTCTGCTCATCGACCAAGACCTCGATCGTGCGGCCGACCTTCCTCTTCAGCTTTGCCTTGCTGATCTTCTCCTGCACCTGCATGAAGCGCTCGTAGCGCTCGGCTTTCACCTCGTCGGGCACGGGGTTGGCGAGCGCGTTGGCGGTGGCGCCCTCGACCGGCGAGTACTGGAAGCAGCCGACGCGGTCGAGCTGGGCTTCCTGGAGCCAGTCGAGCAGTTCCTGGAACTGGCCCTCGGTCTCGCCGGGGAAGCCGACGATGAAGGTGCTGCGCACCGTGAGTTCCGGGCAGATCGCGCGCCAGGCCTTCAGGCGCGCCAGGGTGTTCTCGGCCGCGGCGGGGCGCTTCATCGCCTTGAGTACGGTGGTACTCGCGTGCTGGAAGGGGATGTCGAGGTAGGGAAGGATCTTGCCCGCGGCCATCAGCGGGATGATCTCGTCGACATGCGGGTAGGGGTAGACGTAGTGCAGGCGCACCCAGGCACCGAGCTCGCCCAAACCCTCGCACAGGCTCTTGAGGTCGCTGGCGCGCTCACGGCCGCGCCAGCTGCCGCCGGCGTACTTGAGGTCCACGCCGTAGGCGCTGGTGTCCTGCGAGATCACCAGGAGTTCCTTGACCCCCGACTTCACCAGCTTCTCGGCCTCGATCAGGACCTCGTCGATGCGTCGAGAGGCCAGGCGGCCGCGCATCGAGGGAATGATGCAGAAGCTGCACTTGTGATTGCAGCCTTCGGAGATCTTCACGTAGGCGTAGTGCCGCGGCGTGAGCTTCACTCCCTGCGGTGGCAGCAGATCCAGGAAGGGGTCATGCGCGGGCGGCACCGCCTTGTGGACCGCGCTCATCACGCTCAGATAGTCCTGC
>DASUDL010000101.1:0-6893 GCA_036275615.1 Solimonas sp. | reverse complement strand
GGCACGGGCCATGTGCTTCGCGATGCAATACGGCATCGGGCCTGACCACAGCTACGTCGCGTGGTCCCCCTTCTTCCATATGGCAGCCACCGATTTCAGCTTGGCGACGTTGATCATCGGCGGCAAGGTCATCGTGCAGGACGGCCTGGACGTCGACCGGCTCTGCGCAACGATCCAGAGCGAGCCCATCGGCTGGCTGGTGGCGATGCCCGGAATGATCGATGTCTTGATCGAGGGGCTTCGCAGAAACCGCGTCCGGCCTCGCGGCGTCAAGCTGGTTGGTGCCATGGCCGATCTGGTCCCGCTGCAGCAGATCGCGGATTTGACAGGGCTGCTGAACGCGCCGTACCTGAATAGTTTCGGCGCCACGGAGACGGGCCTGGCGCCCGCCTCCGCCGCGCTGCTCCCGCCCGGCGTCCTGCCCACCAGCCTGTCCAAGCGCGAATCCGGATTCTGCAGGGTGCGGCTGGTCGATGCGGAGGATCGCGACGTGCCCGTCGGGACGCCTGGTGAAGCCGCGTTGCGTGGGCCGACGCTGTTCTCGGGTTACTGGAATGCGCCCGAAGTCAACGCCCACGATTTCCGCGGGGGCTGGTTCCACATGGGTGACCTCTTCGTGCGGCACGAGGACGGGACCCTGGATTTCGTGGACCGCGCGAAATACCTGATCAAGTCCGGCGGTGAAAACATCTACCCGGCTGAAATCGAGCGTGTCTTGCTGGCTCACGAAGCCGTAGCGGACGCGGCGGTGGTGCGCCAGCGCGACGAACGCTGGGGCGAAGTGCCGGTGGCTTTCGTCGCCTTCAAGCCCGGTGGAATGGCCGACACCGCCGCACTCGCGGCTGCCTGCCGTGCGCAACTGGCCGGCTACAAGGTGCCCAAGTCGTTCCGGGTGGTCGACGTAGCCGCCTTTCCCCGCAGCAGCACCGGCAAGATCCAGCGCCACGAGATCGAGCGCATCTGGCTCGGCCCGCCGTCCTAACCCCGGTGGCTGCGCCGATTCGCCCGGTCTGCCGCACCCATTGTTTCCCCTTCCGCTCCTACTGGAACACGCATGAACAACACTGTCATCGTCGCCGGCGTCGGCATGGTCCCCTTCGCCAAGCCGGGCGCCAGCGAGCCTTACCATGTGATGGGTGAGAAGGCCACCCGGCTGGCCCTGCAGGACGCGGGGGTCGATTACCAGGCCGTGCAGCAGGCATTCGTGGGCTATGTCTACGGCGACTCCACCTGCGGCCAGCGCGCCCTTTACCCAGTGGGGATGACCGGTATCCCGGTGCTCAACGTGAACAACAACTGCTCCACCGGATCGTCGGCGCTGTTCCTCGCCCGTCAGGCGGTGCAGGCGGGGGCGGCCGATTGCGTGCTGGCGCTGGGCTTCGAGCAGATGCAGCCGGGGGCGATCAAGGCGGCCTTTGCCGACCGGCCGACTCCTTTCGACGAGTTCGACCGGATCACCGACGAACTGGTCGGGCACCCGGAGATCCCGCTTGCGCTGCGCTACTTCGGCGGCGCCGGCAAGGCGCACATGGACAAGTACGGCACGAGCCTGGAAACCTTCGCCGCGATCCGGGCGAAAGCCAGCCGGCATGCGGTGAACAACCCGCTGGCGCTGTTCCGCAAGGAAGTCAGCACGGAGGACGTGATGGCCTCGCCGATGCTGTGGGAGGGCGTGATGACGCGCCTGATGGCCTGCCCGCCCACCTGTGGCGCGGCGGCGGCGATCATCTGCTCTGAAGCCTTTGCCAAAAAGCACGGCTTGAGCACCCAGGTCAGGATCGCGGCCCAGGCCATGACCACGGACTTCAGCAGCACCTTCGACACGAGGGACATGATGCGTGTCGTCGGCTACGACATGGCGCACGATGCCGCCCGGCAGGTCTATGAAGCGGCCGGCATCGGTCCCGGCGACGTCGACGTGGTCGAACTGCACGACTGCTTCGCGCAGAACGAGCTGATCACTTACGAGGGGCTGGGCCTGTGTCCCGAAGGCGGCGCCGAGAAGTTCGTGCGCGACGGTGACAACACCTACGGCGGCAAGGTGGTCACGAATCCGTCCGGCGGACTGCTCTCCAAGGGTCACCCGCTCGGCGCCACGGGCCTCGCGCAGTGCTACGAGCTGACGCACCAGTTGCGCGGCACGGCGGACAAGCGGCAGGTGCCCGGCGCGCGCATGGGACTGCAGCATAACCTGGGCCTGGGCGGCGCCTGCGTCGTGACGCTCTACCAGGCCGCGTGATCGTGATCGACAAGAAGCATATCGGCTATGCGCCGCCCCCCATCCTCTGGGACGTGGAGAAAGGGCGCATCGCCTTCTTTGCCAGGGTGGTCGGGCTCACCGACCCCATCTACACTGACGAGGGGGCGGCCAAGGCCGCCGGCTACCGCGGCATCGTCGCACCGCCGACCTTCATTTTCGGCGCCCCCGGGGACTCAGGCGAGACGATGCAGCTGATCGAGACGCTGGAGATCGACCTCGGCAAGGTGCTGCACGGCGAGCAGCGTTTCGACTACCACGCACCGGTGTGCGCCGGCGACACGCTTCGTTTCCAGTCGAAAGTCACCGACATCTACGACAAGAAGGGCGGCGCGCTGGAATTTGTCGTCAACGACACCAAGGTCACGAACCAGCTCGGCGAACACGTGGCCGACCTGCATTCGGTCATCGTCGTGCGGCACGGCTGAAGGGCAGGCAATGACATTCAAGCTACAAGAGCTCGCGATCGGCGATGCGATGCCGGTGCTGCAGCTGCCGCCGATCAGCCGCACCACGCTGGCCCTGTTCGCAGGCGCGTCGGGCGACCATAACCCCATCCACATCGACATCGACTTCGCGTGCAAGGCAGGCATGAAAGACGTGTTCGCGCACGGCATGCTGTCGATGGCCTACCTGGCGCGGGCGCTGACGCAGTGGGTGCCGCAGCGGCGCATCCTGAGCTATGGGGTGCGCTTTGCCGCCATCACGCACCTTGGCGACCGCGTGCAGTGCAGCGGCAAGGTGGTGGAGAAGCTGACGCACGCGGGGCGCCCGTGCGCGCGCATCGAACTCACCGCCGCCAAGTCCACCGGTGAAGTGACGCTGGCCGGCCAAGCGCTGGTGGCCCTGGACTGACATTTTTTCCCCAGATCGACATCGAGGACAGACCCATGAAGAAGCTTGACGGCAAGGTCGCCATCGTCTCCGGCTCCGGTCGCGGCATCGGCCGCGCCATCGCCATGAAGCTCGCCAGCGAAGGCGCCAGGGTCGTCGTCAACGACCTCGACGCCGCCCCCGCGGAGCAGACTGTCGCCGACATCCGGGCAGCGGGCGGCCAGGCCATGGCCTGCGCCGGCAGCGTCACCGCCGACGGCTTTGCCGAGGCTTTCGTGAAGACCGCGATCGAAGGGTTCGGCGGCCTGGACATCATCATCAACAACGCCGGCTATACCTGGGACAACGTGATCCAGAAGATGACCGATGAACAGTGGCACTCGATCCTGGACGTTCACCTGACGGCTCCGTTCAAGATCCTGCGCGCCGCGGCCGATTACTTTCGTCACCAGTCAAAACTCGAGGCGGAGGCTGGCCGGGAAGTGTTCCGCAAGGTCGTCAACATCTCCTCGGTGGCGGGCACCGGCGGCAATGCGGGCCAGGCCAATTACTCGGCCGGCAAGGCGGGCATCATCGGCCTGACCAAGGCCTTGTCCAAGGAGTGGGGGCGCTACAAGGTCAACGTCAACGCGGTCGCCTTCGGCATGATCAGGACGCGCTTGACCGAAGCAACGGCGGGTGGCGACGCCTCCATCGACGTGGAGGGCCGCAAAATCAAGGTCGGCGTCAACCCCGACCTGCTGGCCATGATGGAACGCAGTATCCCTCTCGGCCGGGGCGGCACGCCCGAGGAAGCCGCCGGCTCGGTCTACCTGCTGTGCACTCCGGAGTCGAACTACATCAGCGGGCAGACGCTGATTTGCGGCGGCGGCCTGACGATCTGAGGATGGCCGCAGAGGCACCGGTCTGTTCGGCCGCCGGTGAAAGCCCCCGCACGACCGCATGACGCTCATCACATCGACCTTCTCGCCCGCAGGTGAAGCCTTTGCGCGCAACCGGGACGCCTATCTGGCGCGCATCGCGGACCTGCATGCGCGCCGCGCCCGCGCGCTGGCGGGCGGTCCCGAGAAGGCGCGCCGGCTGCACAAGGAGCGCGGGCAGCTGCTGCCGCGCGAGCGGCTGGCGGCAGTGCTCGACCCGGGCTCCCCGTTCCTCGAGTTCGGGCAACTCGCCGGCGAGGGCTTGTACGAAGGCGTCCCGCCGGGCGGCAGCATCATCACCGGCGTCGGCCTGGTCAGCGGCCGGGCCTGCATGCTGATGATCCACGATGCCACGGTCAAGGGCGGCACCTACTACGGGATCACGGCCAAGAAGCACGTGCGGGCGCAGATGTTCGCCTGGCAGCACCGCCTGCCGTGCATCACCATGGTCCAGTCGGGCGGCGCGAACCTGCCGGAGCAGGCGCACATCTTTCCCGACGACGGGCAGTTCGGCTCGATCTTCTACAACCAGATCCGCATGTCGGGCGAGGGCATCACGCAGATCGCCACGGTCCATGGCCCGTCCACGGCGGGCGGCGCCTACCTGCCGGCGCTGTGCGACGAGGCGGTGATCGTGCGCAACCAGGGTGCGATGTTCCTGGGCGGACCCCAGCTCGTCTATGCGGCGACCAGGGAAGTGGTCGACGTCGAAACCCTGGGTGGCGGCGACATGCACAGCCGCGTCAGCGGCGTCACCGACCACCTGGCCGAGAGCGACAGTCACGCCATCGCCATCGTGCGCGGCATCGTCGCCAACCTGGGCACCGGCCCGAAGCAGCGCTGGGACGTGGCCGCGTCGATGCCGCCGCGTTTCGATCCGCGCGAGATCTACGGAATCGTGAGCGCCGACCAGCGCCACCCCACTGACAACCGCGAGGTGCTCGCGCGATTGATCGACGACAGCGACCTGCAGGAGTTCAAGCCGCTGTACGGCAGCTCGATGATCTGCGGCTTCGCCCGCATCAAGGGCTTCCAGGTCGGCATCCTGGCGAACAACGGCGTGATCTTTTCGGAAAGCGCGCTCAAGGGCGCGCACTTCATCGAGCTGGCCTGCCAGCGCGACATCCCGCTGCTGTTCATCGCGGACGTTTCCGGCTTCATGGTGGGGCAGGCGGTGGAGCGCGAAGGGATCGCCAAGCACGGCGCCAAGTTCATGACCGCCATGGCGTCGGCCAACGTGCCGCGCTACACGCTGATCACCGGCGGCTCGTATGCGGCCGCCTATCTGGCGATGTGCGGCCGGCCGTTCAAGCCGCACGTGATGATGATGTGGCCCACCGGCCGCGCGGCGCTCATGGGCCCGGAGCAGGCCGCCACCACGCTTGCGATGGTGCGCGACAACATTCATCAGCGCGAGGGCACGAGCTGGAGCGAGCAGGAGAAGGAAAGCTTCAAGCAGCCCATCCGGGAGCAGTTCGAGGCCTTCGCCAGCCCCTACAACTACGCCGCCAACCTCTGGTGCGACATGGTCATCGACCCGCTGGAGACGCGCGACACGATGGCGCTGTTGCTCGAGATGGCCGGCCGCCAGCCGCAGCGCGACACGCATTTCGGCGTGTTCCGCATGTGAGACGCGACATCCATCACCACCTGGCCCGCGCATGAACTTCGACTACAGCGAGACGCAGGAGCAGATCCGCAGCGCCGTCAGGGACCTGTGCAAGGAGTTTGGCCCCGAATACTGGCGCCAGTGCGCCCAGGACGGCGCCTATCCGGAGGCCTTCGTCGACGCGATGGCCAGGGCCGGCTGGCTGGCCGCGCTGATTCCCGAGGAATACGGCGGCGCCGGGCTGCCGCTGCTCGACGCCTGCCTGATCCTGCAGGAAATCAACCAGAACGGCGGCAGCGCAGTGCACTGCCATGCGCAGATGTACACGATGGCGTCGATCATGCGCCACGGCTCCGAGGCCCAGAAACGCCGCACGCTGCCGCGCATCGCCGACGGCAGCCTGCGGCTGCAGGCCTTCGGCGTGACCGAGCCCGACGCGGGTTCCAACACCCTGGCGATCAAGACCTTCGCACGCAAGGTGCCGGGGGGCTACGTCGTCAACGGCCAGAAGATCTGGACCTCGCGCTACAGCCACTCGCACATGTACCTGCTGATCGCGCGCACCACGCCGGTCGACGCGGTGAAGAAGAAGACCGACGGCTTGAGCCTCTTCCTGGTCGACATCGCCAAGGCAGGCGCGTCGCTGAAAGCGACACCCATCCGCACGATGATCAACCACCACACCTTCCAGGTCTTCATCGACGACTTGCACCTGACCGACGCCGATCGCATCGGCGAGGAGGGCAAGGGCTTCCATTACCTGCTGGACTCGCTGCACTCCGAGCGGCTGCTGGTGGCCAGCGAGGCCATCGGCGACGGGCACTGGTTCGTCGGCAAGGCGGCGCGCTACGGCAGCGAGCGCGTCGTCTTCGACCGTCCGATCGGCGCCAACCAGGGCGTGCAGTTTCCCATCGCCCGCGCGCACATCAATGTCGAGGCGGCCGAGCTGATGCGCAACAAGGCAGCCACGCTGTTCGACGCCGGCCTGCCTTGCGGGCGCGAGGCCACCATGGTCAAGTTCCTGGCCAGCGAAGCCGCCTGGGAGGCCGCCGAAGCGGCGATGACGACCTTCGGCGGCTACGGGGTGGCCTGCGAATACGACATCGAGCGCAAGTGGAAGGAAAGCCGGCTGTTCCGCACCGCCCCGATCTCCAACAACCTGGTGCTGGCGCAGGTGGCGGAGCACCTGCTGGGCATGCCGCGCTCCTATTGAGACTCCCATCGAGAACGAGAACGCCATGGGCTACGAGACCCTGATGATCCAACCCGCGCC
>DASUDL010000100.1:0-2851 GCA_036275615.1 Solimonas sp. | reverse complement strand
GAGTGTCCGCTCGTAGATGATCCCGGTGGTGCCGAAAGAGAGACTCGACCACCGCGCAGCGGTGGCGTGAGCGCAGCGAACCCGCAGGGCGGGCTGCGGAGCGGCCCGCAACTCTCACGAGGGCCCGGGTGGGCGGAGTGTCCGCTCGTAGATGATCCCGGTGGTGCCGAAAGAGAGACTCGAACTCTCACGAGGGGTTGCCTCGGCTGATTTTGAGTCAGCTGCGTCTACCGTTCCGCCATTTCGGCCGGGATCCCGCGCGCCGTGGCTTGCGGGGCGGCATTATATGCGCCCGCCGCGACGCCCTGACACATGCGCCGTTCCGATTTCCACTACGAGCTGCCGCCCGAACTGATCGCCCAGCATCCGGCGCCGCAGCGCTCGGCCAGCCGCCTCCTCGACGTCGGCCGGTCCGGGCCGTTCCATGACCGGGGCATCGCCGACCTGCCGCAGTGCCTGGCGCCCGGCGACCTGCTGGTCTTCAACGACACACGCGTGATCCCGGCCCGGGTGTTCGGTCGCAAGGCCACGGGCGGACGGGTCGAGATCCTGGTCGAGCGGGTGCTGGACGAGCGCGAGTTCCGGGCGCAACTGGGCGTGAGCAAGACGCCGAAGCCCGGTGGCGAGATCCTGGTCGGTGACGAGCGCCTGACCGTGCTTGGCCGCGAGGACGACCTGTTCCATCTGCGCTACGAGGGCGAGGGCGGGGTCCTGGCCTTCCTCGACCGTGCCGGCCGCCTGCCGCTGCCGCCGTACATCGAGCATGCGCCGGACGGCGAGGATGCCGAGCGCTACCAGACCCTGTTTGCCCGCAGTCCCGGCGCCGTCGCCGCCCCGACGGCCGGCCTGCATTTCGACGCGCCGCTGCTGGAGGCCCTGCGCGCCCGCGGCGTCGAGACGGCCACGGTGACCCTGCATGTGGGCGCCGGCACCTTCCAGCCGGTGCGCGTCGATGACTTGTCGGAACACCGCATGCACGCCGAGCGCTACGTGCTCGACGCCGCGTTTTGCGCGCAGCTGGCAGCGGCGCGCGCGCGCGGCGGCCGGATCGTCGCGGTCGGCACCACCGTGACCCGGGCGCTGGAGTCGGCCGCAGCCGTGCAGGATCGCGCCGACCTGCAGCCGGTGAGCGGCGAGACGCGGCTGTTCATCACGCCCGGCTACCGCTTCCGGGTGGTCGAGCGCCTGCTGACGAACTTCCACCTGCCGGAGAGCACGCTGCTGATGCTGGTCAGCGCGTTTGCCGGCCAGGAGCGCATCTTCGCGGCCTACCGCCACGCCATTGCGCAGCGCTACCGCTTCTTCAGCTACGGCGATGCCATGCTGCTGGATCGGGCCACGGTGGATCCGGCCTTGTAGGAGCGAACCTTGTCCGCGAGGACGATTGGCAGGTCACCCGCCGCGGACAAGGTCCGCTCCTGCAGCGGCAGGCTCTAGGCGAAGCTGGGCCGTGGCCGCAGGGCCCGCCGCAGCGGCCAGCACAGCAGGTTGAACAGGCCGCTGGCCAGCAGGGCCCCCAGCAGGCCACAGAGCAGCGCATCGGTGGACAGCGGCAGGCCGGGCTCGAAGTCCTGCCAGGTACCCTCGGCCAGCGGCCGGTCGAGGTCGGTGGCGAGATACCGCAGCTTCTGCCACAGCGTGCCGTGGCGCAGGATCTCCAGGCCGGCGGCCATGCGCCGCAGGGTGTCGTGGTCGCGTTCCAGCTTGTCGCCGATCTCGCGGATGCCGGCACCGGGCGCAGCGCGCAGGTCGGCGATCAGCCGGCCCAGGTCGCCGCCGTAGTGGCGGTCGGCATTGGCCTGGTACTCGGCGAAGCTGTCGGCCAGGGCCTGGTGGTAACCGGCATAGCGCTGGGTGTACTGGTCGATGAACTGCGGCAGCTGCAGGAACAGCAGCAGGCCGGCGGCAAACAGCAGGCGGTCGATGAGGCCCAGCACGAGGTTCATGGCGGCTCCCGGGTCACGCGCTTCATGGGACAATGCCATACCTCGCTCACCCCCGGCTGAACCGTCCGTGAAGTTCGACCTCCTCAAGACCTCCGGCAGCGCCCGGCGCGGCCGCCTGACGTTCGCGCGCGGCGTGGTGGAGACGCCAATCTTCATGCCCGTGGGGACCTACGGCACGGTCAAGGCCGTGAGCCCCGAGGAGCTGCGCGAGGTCGGCGCGAAGATCATTCTCGGCAATACCTTCCACCTGATGCTGCGCCCCGGCCCCGAGGCCATGCAGCGCTTCGGGGGGCTGCACCGCTTCATGAACTGGGACGGCCCCATCCTCACCGACTCCGGCGGCTTCCAGGTCTGGAGCCTGTCGGGCCTGCGCAAGATCACCGAGGAGGGCGTGAAGTTCGCCTCGCCGGTCAACGGCGACCGCATCTTCCTGACGCCGGAGCGGGCGATCGAGGTGCAGCACGCGCTGGGCTCGGACATCGTCATGCAGTTCGACGAATGCACGCCATACCCGGCCACCGAGAAGCAGGCACGCAAGAGCATGGAGCTCTCCGCGCGCTGGGCGGCGCGCTGCAAGACGGCCCATGAAAATTTAAAGGAAAACTTGCCCTCGCCCCTGCATGGGCTCGGGCGTTCGGCGGGGCGAAGCGATGCTTCGCCTGTTTCGGCCTCACTCTTCGGCATCGTCCAGGGCGGCATGCACGAGACCCTGCGCCGCGAGTCCCTGCAGCGGCTCACGGAGATCGATTTCCCCGGGTATGCAGTCGGCGGCCTGTCGGTCGGCGAGCCCGAGGAGGAGCGGCTCAAGGTGCTCGACGCGGTCGGCCCGCAGCTGCCGGCCGACAAGCCGCACTACCTGATGGGCGTCGGCACGCCACGCGACCTGGTCCAGGCGGTGGGGCGCG
>DASUDL010000099.1:0-6129 GCA_036275615.1 Solimonas sp. | reverse complement strand
GTGTCCGAGGCGCGGATGCCGAGCTTGTGCTCCAGGCGCACCAGCTCGAAGCCCGGGGTGCCCTTCTCGACCACGAAGGACTTGATCGCGGCGCGGCCGGCGTTCCGGTCGAGGGTGGCCCAGACCACCACCAGCTCGGCGCGATCGCCGGAGGTGACATAGATCTTCTCTCCGTTGAGGACGTAGTGATCGCCGTCCTTGCGCGCCGTGGTGCGGATCGCCGCCGAGTCCGAGCCGCAGTGCGGCTCGGTGATGGCCATCGCCGCCCATTTGCCTTCGAAGCGCTTGAGTTGCTCGTCGCTGGCGACCGAGGCGATCGCAGAATTGCCCAGTCCCTGGCGCGGCATGGTGAGCAGGAAGCCGACGTCGCCCCAGCACAGTTCCATCGTACCCAGCGCCGTCGACAGGTTGCTGCCGTTGCGGTTGCCCACGTCCTTCACCGCATCGCGGCGCACGCCCGTGGCGCCGGCACCCTCGCCGCTGCCGCTGGCATTCAGGCCATCGAGCAGGGCGCCCAGCATGTCCAGTTCCTTCGGATAGGCATGCTCGGCGCGGTCGTAGCGACGCGAGTTGGGGCGGAAGATTTCCTTGGCCACCTGATGGGCCTGGTTGACCAGGCCGGCGAACTTCTTGGGGTTCTCGAGATTGATCATGGCTCGTTTCCTCAGACCAGCAGCACGCCTTCCATGACGCCGGCCGCCCGCAGGTCGCGGTACCAGCGTTCCACCGGATGCTCCTTGACGAAGCCATGCCCACCGAGCAGCTGCACGGCGTCGGAACCGATGACCGCACCCTTGTCGGCGCAGAGACGACGCGCCACGGCGGCCTCCTGCGTGAACGACAGGCCCTGCTCGGCGCGGCTCGCCGCACGCCAGTTCAGCAGGCGCATGCCCTCGAGCTCGATGCCGACATTGGCGACCGCGAAGGCCACCGACTGGCGGTGGCTGATCGGCTCGCCGAAGGCGATGCGCTCGTTGACGTAGGGCACCAGGTAGTCGAGCGCGGCCTGGGCCGTGCCGACGGCCAGCGCGTTCCAGGCAATGCGACCCAGGTCGATGCAATCGCGGTAGACCTCGGCCTGGCCCTCGCCCAGGAGGGCGCCGACACCGACGCGGACCTGGTCCAGGTGCAGCCGTCCGGTGGCGGCCGCGCGCAGGCCCATCGCCGGTTCGGCCTCGATGGCCAGGCCCGACGCGGAGGATTCGACGATGAACAGGGCGGGGCCGCGGCCTTCCAGCTGTGCCGCGACGATGAACAGCTCGCAGTCGGCGGCGCGCGGCACCAGGGACTTCACGCCGCTGAGCACATAGCCGCCGTCGACCGCGCGCGCCGTGGTCTGCAGAGCCCAAGGATCGAACAGCGGGCGTGGCTCCAGCACCGCCAGGGCGGCGGCGGGGGCCTGCTCGCCGGCGAAGGCCGGCAGGTAGGTGGCCTGCTGGTCGGCGTTGCCCCAGAGCACCAGGGCATTGCTGACCGCCACCGGTGCCAGTACAGCCACTGCCAGGCCCATGTCGCCCTGGGCCAGCGCCTCGGCGACCAGGGTGTTGGTCATCGGCGAGCGCTCGCTGCCAGCGCCACCCAGTTCCTCGGGAATCGCCATCAGGCCGATGCCGAGCTCGCCTGCGCTCTGCAGCAGCGCCGGCTCAGCCCGGCAGGCGGCATCGGCGGCGGTCGCCGCCGGACGCAGCTGCTCCAGCGCGAAACCCTGTGCGGCCTCGCGCAGCATCTGCTGCTCTTCGCTCGGGGTCAGATCAAACAAGCCACGCGGCTCTCCGACTTTGAGGCGGGCCGGACGAGCCAGCTGCTGGGTCGCCTTGAACAGGCGGGCCGTCGCTGCGGCGGTGCGGAAGCCGGCCCGGGCGCCATGGTAAAGCGCCTTCTCGGCCGGACGGCGCAGCCCCAGGCGATCGACCAGCGGCAGGCCGGCGAAGCGATTGATCGCGCGCAAACCCAGGCCCATGGCGTTGTTGACGAGACTCATGCGCAAGCTCCTTCCCGGATGCGAGCCGGGATCAGTTCTTCTGCTCCGCGAGCACGGCTTCGCGGGTCTGTTCCAGGAAGATATCGACCAGGCGGGTGAACTTGCCCTGGATGAAGGGCGGCGCCAGCAGGCGGTACATCAGCGGGACCGGCACGTCGCGCAACTCGCCACTCACGTCGAAGGTGAGCTGCGTGCTCTTGCCGCGGTCCGCCAGCTGGAAGCGGCCCTCGATGGTGGCATTGCCGTACTTGGGCAGCGGCTTCCAGCTCAGCTCGCCGCGCTTGGCGTCGATCTTGTACTGGGCGCCGTAGCTCACTTCGTGGGCGATGCCCGCGGCCTTGGAGCCGATGGTGGCCATCTCCCAGACGTAGGCGTTATCGCCGACCTTGGAGAGCTTGCGCAGCTTCGGGAAACGACGGATCGTGCCTTCGATGTCGTCGAGCAGACCGCGCACCTGGTTGAAGGGCGCAGCGACTTCGATGCTGCGTTCGATCTTGATGTTGACTTTCACGGGACCGCCTCCACGCGGCAAGGTACGGTGCAAGCCTCGCACGCAAGCCTGCGAGCGACCTTGGCCGCGCCGCGCAAAATGACGGCGCTCGGGTCAATCTGCCGTGCTGCAGCGCGGAATACTCCGCACGCGACGCTCAGAAGCGCAGCGATCCTTCCTGGATGCGACGGAACAGGTCGGGCGACAGCATCTGGTAGCCGCTGCCGTCACGCGCCGTCAACACGTACAGGGGCTCGTTCACCTTGGCTGGATCGAAGCCCTCCTGCTTGAGCTCCACCTTGCGGAACTTGAAGGTACTGGTGGTCTCCTGCTCCTGGCGCAGGCGCAGGAACAGCGGCACAGCGTAGGCCGGCAACTCGGCCTGCAGATGGGCGGCCAGCCGCGCCGGATCGAGTTCGCCCGACAGCGTCAGCGCGGCCATGCCGGCGCGACCGTCACTGCCGGGCAGCTGCACCCCGTACACGCAGGCCTGCTCGACACCCGGGAAGCGGTTCAGGGCCGCCTCCACCTCCGTGGTGGCGACGTTCTCGCCCTTCCAGCGGAAGGTGTCGCCCACGCGGTCCGCGAACTGGATGTGGCGGAAGCCCTGGTCGCGCACCAGGTCGCCCGTGTTGAACCAGGTATCGCCCTTCTTGAACACGTCGCGCAGCAGCTTGGCCTCGCTGGCACGCTTGTCGGTATAGCCGTCAAAGGGCGCCTTGTCGGTGACCTCGGTGATCAGCAGGCCGACCTCGCCCTTGCTGACCTTGCGCATGAAACCGTCGGCTTCGCGGCGCGGCGCCTCGGCCTCGGCATCGAAGGCCACGATCGCGAACGGCAGTGGGCAGAAGCCGGCGGTCTTGTTGACGCCGAAGCCATTGGCAAACGCGAGGTTGCCCTCGGAGGCGCCATAGAACTCGCTGATGCGCTCGATGCCGAAGCGCTGCTGGAACTCGTCCCAGATTTCCGGCCGCAGGCCATTGCCGACGATCATGCGCACCCGATGCTGGCGGTCCTCCGGGCGCGGCGGCTGGTTGAGCAGATAGCGGCACAGTTCGCCGATGTAGCAGAACGCGGTGGCGTCGTAGCGGCGGATCTCGTCCCAGAAGCGCGAAGCGCTGAACTTGCGGCCCAGCGCCAGCGCCGCACCGCCGCCCAGCACCGAGCCCCAGGACACCGTCAGCGCATTGTTGTGGTACATGGGCAGCGGGCAGTACAGGATGTCGTCGCTGCGTACGCGCAGGCTCATCTGCCCCAGGCCCGCCATGCCGCGCGCCCAGCGATAGTGCGTCATCACCGAGGCCTTCGGCAGGCCCGTGGTTCCCGAGGTGAAGATGTAGAAGCAGGGCTGGCGCAGCAGGATGCGTGCGGTCTCGGGGAGGTTGGCCGTCGAGGTTTCGGCGGACAGGGCGCGCAGGTCCTGGTAGCCCTCGGGCGTGCGGATCTCGCCGTCCCAGAGGTAGTGGTGGTTGCGGTCGACGCCCGGGTGGAACCCGGTGGTCTCCAGGGCCGCCCGGCACTCCTCGCCCAGCACGATCACACGCGCCTGGGTCAGCCGGAGACTGTGCGCCAGGACGTCGCCGCGCTGGTTGTGGTTGAGCATGCCAGCGACGGCACCCAGCTTGACGATGCCGGCCACGGTGGCCAGCAGCTCCGCCCGGTTCTCCATCAGCACGGCGACCGCGTCGCCTGACGCGACGCCGCGTGCCTTCAGGGCGTGGGCGATGCGGTTGGCCCAGGCGTTGAACTCGGCGTAGGTCCAGCGCCGGTCCTCGAACAGCAGGGCCGTCGCCTGCGGCGTCCGCTGGGCGTGGCGCTCGATCATGGCGCCGATCGAGCCGGCCCGATCGGGCTTGAGGGTCAGCAGATTGAAGAGACCCTTGTTGACCGTGAGGGTGTCCGGCAGCGTGCCAAGAGCCCCGCGCAGGATGTCGGCGAATCCGATCAGGTCACGGTTCTGGCTCACGCAGTGGCTCCCGGGTTTCACGAAAAAGGGGCGCCCCGGAACCGGGGCGCCCCTCACTTTCGCGCCGAAGCGGTCCGCCGGCAAGCGCCTGCGCGACAGGCGGGCCTGTCGCCGCGGACGCCGCGGCTCAGTGACTGCGTGGCCTGGACTTGCCCGGCGTCTCGAACAGACTCAGTGCGGCCTCGCGCGCCAGCTGCAGGGACTCGCGATACGACACCGCCGTGAGCCGCCCCTTGATCAGGCTGGCCGCAGGCAACTCGCGCTGCTCCATCGGATGGCCGCAGCCCCCGATCAGGCGGCTGCGTTTGCCGGTATCGCCGTCGATCGAGACGCTGCTCAGCGCCAGGCTGCGATAGCGGTCGTGCAGACGCGCCAGCACGCCGTTGGGTGGCCGGTCGACCGTCTCGAACTCGTACACGTCGATACGGTGGTGGGCGCTCTGGGCCTCGCTCAGGTAGGACACCAGGTGGGCGTCCTCCGGCGTTCCCCAGTGGCGCTGGCACCAGGTGCGGCCGGCGTAGCGGTAGGAGCCCTGCAGCACGCGGAACGGCGGCAAGGCCAGGCGGGCGAGCGAGAACTCGGGGGTGGCCGCGGCATGGGCGGCCAGGTCGGCCGCCATGCACTTGGCGTGCGAGCCCGGCCGGTCGGCCAGCACCCCGCGCATGTACTGGCGGCAGTAGGCACTGGAGGTCTGCCAGAGATTGCGGAAATGTCGCGAGATCGCGCCATTGTCGATCAGGTGGCGGGCCTCCACTTCCTCGCAGGCCGACATCACGTCCTCGAGGCTCAGGGCCTCGATGCGGCGCCCGGAGCGCCAGACCGCCAGGTGCACGACTTCGCGCTCGACCTCTTCCGCCGTCCGCCACGGGAGCGCCGGGGCCTGGGTCAGCAGCTTGTGGAGGGCGTCGAGCGCCACGGCACCGCCCGCCAGTACGAGAATGTTGAAGCAGTTGCCGGCACCGGCGCGTTCGCCAGCCGGGTGCACGGCGCGCGCCGGAAGGCGCGTCGCATCGGCGCCTTGCTTGGATTTCATGGAGAGGCCTTACCTGTAGTCGGTTCGCACGCAGCAAACCGCGTACCACCTTAGCGCAGCGCGCTGGCGCCGGGGGGAGGATTCCGGGGCCGATGAAAATTTACCAGAGCCCTGTACGGGAAATCCCGCCGTGCGCAGGCGCCGCAGGTCGTGGGCTCCCGGGCATCGTGTAGGAAAACGCCGAACCGTCCGACATCGAGGAGGTCGGCACTGACGAGAAGTGGCAGGCGTAGCCCAATTTCGTCGAGCACCCCGGGCACGATGATCGTGGCCAGCGCGAGCAGCCTGCCGCCCTCCCGGGAACGATGGAGGGACGGTGGCGCTCCGGATCGTGCGCGACCGGCTGGTAGCGCGGAGGCTGGCGATCAGTCCTGGGAGAACCCGCGTTGGCTGCGGAGCGCCGGTGCAGGCGCCAGCGGGTCCCGGGCCAGCACCTGTCCGCCCGCCACCCTGAAGTTGAGCCGCGCGGCACGGCCGAACCGTCAGCGGGCCCGGAGGATGGGACTCACAGCGTCGGGTCGTCTGCCTGGAGCCGCCGCCGACGACGCTGCTCGTGAGCCTCGCCGGGGCCGGCCACGATCCGGCGGGAACGCAGGGCGGAGCGACTGTCCAGCCAGCCGGCCGCAAGGTTCCAGACCGCGCCCTGGGCCTTGCTGCCG
>DASUDL010000098.1:0-9709 GCA_036275615.1 Solimonas sp. | reverse complement strand
CCCTGACCAGCGCATCCACACCATCTGCCCCAACCCGGCAATCATCGCCAGCAAGCCCAGCACGAAGGGCTTCTGCAGCGCCTCCCGCTCCTGGCGGATATCGGCCTCCACCTCCGAGCGGATGCGCTGGCGCAGGCGCTCGATGCCAGCGGCGTCGGGCAGGGCCGCCGGCCCCAGCCGTTGCAGGTCCAGCTGCAGGTTGAGTTCGACCGAGGCCGTGATGTCGTCGGCGTTGTAGCGCGGCAACTCGTACCAGGCCACGCCATACCAGCCGGCCATGCCCAGGCCGACGGCGAACAGGGCGAAGGGGAAGGCGCGGAGACGGGGCTTGGCGGTCATGGCGGCGCGGATAGCAACAGGAAGGGCGTGGCGCATTGTAGGGGCTGAAGGAAAACCCGCTGCCGCAGGGCTGGAGGCTGGGGGAAATCCACGGCGCGGGCGGCGGGGCGCGGGACGATAATTCTTCCACTAGCGCCGGAGGAGAACTGCATGCGCATCGGCACCCCCAGAGAAATCAAGAACCACGAGTACCGCGTCGGCCTGACGCCTGCGGGCGTCCGCGAGCTGGTGGGCCACGGTCACGAGGTGTTCATCGAGGCCGGCGCCGGCAATGGTGTCGGTATTACGGACGCGGCCTATCGTGCGGCGGGTGCCCAGTTGCTCGGCACTGCGGCGGAGGTGTTTGCCACCGCCGAGATGATCATCAAGGTCAAGGAGCCGCAGCCGGTGGAGTGCCGGATGCTGCGCCCGGGCCAGATCCTGTTCACCTACCTGCACCTCGCCCCTGACCCGGAGCAGACCCGGCTGCTGGTGGAGTCGGGCTGCGTCGCGATCGCGTATGAGACCGTCACCGACAACCGGGGTGGCCTGCCGCTGCTGGCGCCGATGAGCGAGGTCGCCGGACGCATGTCGATCCAGGCCGGCGCGCACGCGATGGAGAAGGCCCAGGGCGGCAACGGCGTGCTGCTGGGGGGCGTGCCGGGCGTGGCCCCCGCCGATGTGCTCGTGATTGGCGGTGGCGTGGTCGGCTACAACGCCGCGCGTGTCGCGGTGGGCATGGGCGCCAACGTGACGATCCTCGACCGGTCGCTGCCGCGCCTGAACCAGCTCGACCAGATCTTCGGCGGTCGCCTGAACACCATCTACTCGACACAGGAGTCGCTAGAGCATTACGCCAGCCGCGCGGATCTCGTGATCGGCGCGGTGCTCGTGCCGGGTGCCGCGGCGCCCAAGCTGGTCACCCGCGCGATGCTGCAGAAGCTCAAGCCGGGCGCGGTCATCGTTGACGTCGCCATCGACCAGGGCGGCTGCTTCGAGACCAGCAAGCCGACGACGCACCAGAACCCGACCTATGTGGTCGACGGCATCGTTCACTACTGCGTGGCCAATATGCCGGGCGGCGTGGCGCGGACCTCGACCTTCGCCCTGACCAACGCCACCCTGCCGTTTGCGCTGGCCCTGGCTGACAAGGGCTACCGCCAGGCCATGCGCGACGATCCTCATCTGCGCGAGGGCCTCAACGTCCACTGCGGGCAGGTGACCTACCGCGCGGTAGCGGAGGCGCTCGGGTATCGGCACCATCCGATCGAGGATGCACTGAAGGGCTAGCAGGTCGGGCGGCAGGATCATCGCGGGCATTGCTCCTTGCCATGCCCCTTGTCGGAGCGGACCTGGTCCGCGATCGACACCGTGGCCGCTCCCGCCATCGCGGACCAGGTCCGCTCCTGCAGGAGAGGGCTCTCGGGGCAGTGGCTCATCACATCGGCGGCGGATCGAAGGGCGTCTTGGCCTTGAACTCGCAGAGGTCGACGATGGGGCAGCGCCCGCATTCGGGCTTGCGCGCCTTGCAGATGTAGCGCCCGTGCAGGATCAGCCAGTGATGAGCGTCCTTCGCGAACTCGGCCGGCGTGAACTTCACCAGCCGCTCCTCCACCGCCCGCACATCCTTGCCCGGGGCCAGGCCGGTGCGGTTGGCGACGCGGAAGATGTGGGTGTCGACCGCAATCGTCGGCTCGCCGAAGGCGGTGTTCAGCACCACGTTCGCGGTCTTGCGACCGACGCCGGGCAGGGCCTCCAGCGCCGCGCGCTCGCGTGGCACCTCGCCGCCGTGCTGCTCCAGCAGCAGGCGGCACAGGCCAATGACGTTCCTGGCCTTGGTCTGGTACAGGCCGATGGTCTTGATGTACTCGCGCAGGCCGGCCTCGCCCAGGGCCAGGATTGCCGCCGGCGTATTGGCCACCGGAAACAGCCTCGCCGTGGCCTTGTTCACGCCCACGTCGGTGGCCTGCGCCGACAGCACCACGGCGACCAGCAGCTCGAAGGGCGTCCGGTAGTGCAGCTCGGTGGTGGGCGCGGGGTTGCCGGCCCGCAGACGCGTGTAGATCTGGTGGCGCTTGGCGGGATTCATGAACGGGGCGGGGTCTTGTTGCGCGCGGCGGCGAGTGCCCTCGCGACGGGATCGAGCGCCCGTGGCGCTTCGCTGGGATCGCTGCTGGTGGCGCGGGCGCGTAGCTGCTGCTTGCGCTGCTCGCGTTCCTCTCGCTGGGCTGCTTCCTGCGCCTGGAGACGCCGTTCCCGGGCCTGGTAGCGGGTGCGGTACTGCGCAGGTGGCGCCAGCGCGCGGGTGGCCGCAGGAACGAGCGTGATGCAGTCGACCGGGCAGGGCGGCAGGCACAGTTCGCAACCGTTGCACTCAGCCGCGATGACGGTGTGCATGAGTTGGGCCGCGCCGACGATGGCGTCGACCGGGCAGGCCTGGATGCACTTGGTGCAGCCGATGCACACCGTCTCGTCGATGACGGCCACCTGCGCCTGCACCAGTGGCACGCCGTTGGCCGGATTCATCGCCTTGGGTGCGCGGCCCAGCAGGGCGGCCAGGGCGGCGATGCCGGCGTCGCCGCCCGGCGGGCACTGGTTGAAGTCCGCGCTGCCGGCAGCCACGGCCTCGGCATACGGGCGGCAGGCCGGGTAGCCGCAGCGCTGGCACTGCGTCTGCGGCAGCAGGGCATCGATGCGCTCGACCAGCTCGCTCATCGCGGCAGCCTGATGCGGCCTACTTCACCTTCATGCCCGGCTCGGCGCCGGCGTCCGGCGCGAGCAGGAAGGGGCCGCCGCGCTCGTCGCTGGCGGCCAGCACCATGCCTTCGGACAGGCCGAACTTCATCTTGCGCGGCGCGAGGTTGGCCACCATGACGGTCAGGCGGCCGGTGAGGGTTTCCGGTGCATAGGCCGACTTGATGCCGGCGAACACCTGGCGCGTCCCCAGCGGGCCCAGGTCCAGCTGCAGGCGCAGCAGCTTGTCGGCCCCTTCGACGTGCTCGGCCTGGGCGATGCGGGCGATGCGCAGGTCGACCTTGCCGAAGTCGTCGACGCCGATGGTCCCGGCATCGGCCACGGGTGCCGCTGCCGGGGCCTTGACGGACTTTCCGGCATTGGCCTTCGCCTCGGGCGCGGCGCTGGCCGCGGGCGGGGCCTCCTCGGCCAGCATGGCCTGGAGCGACTGGGGTTCGACGCGCGTGATCAGTGCCGCGTACGGCTGGATCGCCTGGCCGAGCAGCGGTTGCTGTGCATCGCTCCAGAGCAGGGGTGCCACGCCCAGGAACTGTTCGACCCGTGCCGCCACTTCCGGCAGCACCGGCTTGAGGTACACGGTGATCTGGCGGAACAGGTTGAGGAAGCTGGTGCAGATGCGGTGCAGCTCCTCGCGACGCTCCAGGTCCTTGGCCAGGGTCCAGGGCGCGAGCTTCTGGATCTCGGCATTGGCATCATCGGCCATCAGCATGATCTCGCGCAGCGCCCCGGCGTAATCGCCGGCCTCGTACAGCGCGGCGAGGTTGTCCGCCTCGCTGGCAAAGTCATTGAACAGCTCGGGGTCGTGCAGTTCCTTGGCCAGGCGACCGCCAAACAGCTTCTCGACGAAGCCGGCACAGCGACTGGCGATGTTCACGTACTTGCCGACCAGGTCGCTGTTGACGCGGTTGGCGAAGTCCTCGAGGTTGAGGTCGAGGTCGTCCACGCCCGCACCCAGCTTGGCGGCGAAGTAGTAGCGCAGGTATTCGGGCGGCAGGTGGTTGAGGTAGCTGCGCGCCTTGATGAAGGTGCCGCGCGACTTGCTCATCTTCGCGCCGTTGATCGTGAGATACCCGTTCACGTGCAGCTGCGTCGGCGTGCGGTGCGCCGAGCCCTGCAGCATGGCCGGCCAGAACAGGCCGTGGAAGTTGACGATGTCCTTGCCAATGAAGTGGTGCAGCTCGGTGGTCGAGCCCGCACCCCACCAGCTGTCGAAGTCCAGCCCGCGCTTCGCGCACAGGGCCTTGAAGCTGGCCATGTAGCCGATCGGGGCATCCAGCCAGACGTAGAAGTACTTGCCCGGCGCATCGGGGATCGGGAAGCCGAAGTAGGGCGCGTCGCGCGAGATGTCCCAGGCCTTGAGGCCGGCCGCGAACCACTCCTTGAGCTTGGCCTTGACCGAGGGGTGCGCCACCTCGCCCTCGAGCCACTGCTCCAGGAAGCCCTGGAAGCGCGACAGCTCGAAGAAGTAGTGCTCCGATTCCTTCATGACCGGGGTGGCGCCCGAGACCACCGAGCGCGGGTTCTTCAGGTCGGTGGGCGAGTAGGCGGCGCCGCAGTTCTCGCAGTTGTCGCCGTACTGGTCAGCGGTGCCGCACTTCGGGCACTCGCCCTTGATGTAGCGGTCCGGCAGGAACATGTCCTTGACCGGGTCATAGAGCTGCTCGATCGCGCGCTTCGAGATGGCCCCACCGGCCTGCAGGCGGCGGTAGATCAGCTCGCAGATCGCCTGGTTCTCCGGCGAATGCGTCGAGTGGTAGTGGTCGAAGGCGACCTGGAAGGCGGCGAAGTCCTGCTCGTGGCCCTGGCGGATGCCGTCGATGAAGGCCTCTGGCGTGGTCCCGGCCTTTTCGGCGGCCAGCATGATCGGCGTGCCGTGCGCGTCGTCGGCACAGACGTAGTGCACCGTGTGGCCACGCTGGCGCTGGAACCGGACCCAGATGTCGGCCTGCACGTAGCCGACCATGTGGCCCAGGTGCAGGGGTCCATTGGCGTAGGGCAGGGCATTGGTGACCAGGATCTGGCGGGTCATGGCAGGGCGACGTGGAAATGAGCGCGAAGTATCGCATGCGACCCCCGGTGCCCGGCCGGGAAACCCCCGCTTTTGTAGGAAATTCGCGATTGCCGGGGCCCCCGGCCGGGGGCTAGGTTTCAAGTGCACGGCCTGTTCCCCCCACTGGCTCGAAGCAGTGGCGGCGGCGCCCCTCGTGGCGCACGACCAGCCGGGAGGGCGGTCGTTCGGCAGATTCCCTCTCCCCCGTCTCGAGGAATGCACATGCTTCGACTCAAGTCCCTGTTGTCGGCTGCTGCCGCGGCCCTGGCGCTGGTCTCCTTCACCGCCCAGGCAGCCCCGCGCCAGCCCATCGCCAACCAGTACATCGTGGTCCTGAAATCGCCGCTCGCCGGCACGCCGCAGGCCGCGCAGAGCGTCGGCCAACTGGCGCAGGGCCTGCTCGCCCAGGTCGGCGGTGGCCAGGTCCTGGCGCAGTACCGCCATGCCCTGCTGGGCTTCACCGCGCGCATGAGCCCGGTGCAGGCCGAGGCCCTGGCCCGCCTGCCGGGCGTGGCCCTGGTCGAACAGGACCAGATCGTCCGCGCCATCGCCACGCAGAGCCCGGCCACCTGGGGCCTGGACCGCGTCGACCAGCGCAACATGCCGCTCAACAACACCTATACCTATGCCGACCAGGCCGGGCAGGGCGTGCACGTGTACGTGATCGACACCGGCCTCAACGCCAGCCATGCCGAGTTCACGGGCCGCGTCGCCGCGGGCCGCAACTTCGCGCCCAACAGCGCCGGCAGCCTGTTCTGCCAGTTGCTGGGAACGGGCTGCCCCACCCCGGATCCGGTCAACACCACGGACTGCAACGGCCACGGCACGCACGTCGCCGGCACGTCCGTCGGCACGACCTATGGCGTCGCCAAGAAGGCCACGGTGCATGCCGTGCGCGTGCTGGGCTGCAACGGCAGCGGCTCCAACTCCGGCGTGATCGCCGGCGTCGACTGGGTGGCCGCCAACCGCGTGCTGCCGGCGGTGGCCAACATGTCGCTGGGCGGCGGTGACTCGGCCGCGCTCGACACGGCCGTCAACAACGCCATTGCCCAGGGCGTGACCTTCGTGGTCGCGGCCGGCAACGACAATGCCAATGCCTGCAGCGGTTCGCCCAACAAGGTGCCGGCGGCGATCACGGTGGGCTCCACCACCAACACCGACGCGCGCTCCTCGTTCTCCAACTTCGGCAGCTGCGTCGACCTGTTCGCGCCGGGCTCGGACATCACCTCGGCCTGGTACACCAGCAACACCGCCACCAGCACGATCAGCGGCACCTCGATGGCCTCGCCGCACGTGGCCGGCGCCGCCGCGCTGGTGCTGGGCGCGAGCCCCGGCCTGACCCCGGCGCAGGTGACCGACGCCATCATCGGCAATGCCACCCTGGGCAAGGTCACCAATCCGGGCAGCGGCTCGCCCAACGCCCTGCTGTACACGGGCAACTAGTTTCCTGCTGGAGAGTGGGTCTGGGCGGTCCGGGCAACCGGGCCGCCCTTTCTTTTGCGGCGGCGCCACCGGGCGCCTTGGGGTGCCGGGAGTCGACGGTTACACTGCGCGCCTTGTTTCGTCTCCGCGCTGCCATGACCGTGACCCGTGATGCCCTGCTTGCCGCCCTCGACGCTCATGTCGAGCCCCTGATCGGCCGTGGCCTGGTGGCCGCCGGCGCGGTGCGCACGGCCGAGATCAACGGTGCGCGCGCGCTGGTGGAGCTGGAGCTGGGCTTCCCCTGCGCCGGCATCGTCAATGAACTGGCGGGCCGCGTTGCCGAGGCTGCCCATGCTGCGACCGGCCTGGAGGTCGAGGTGCGCGTGGGCTGGCGCATCGCCACGCACGCCGTGCAGGCCAAGCTGCAGCCGCTGGCCGAGGTGCGCAATGTCATCGCCGTGGCCAGCGGCAAGGGCGGGGTCGGCAAGTCGACCGTGGCGGTGAACCTGGCGCTGGCCCTGCACGCCGAGGGTGCGCGCGTCGGCATCCTCGACGCCGACATCTACGGCCCCAGCCAGCCGACCATGCTCGGCCTGCCCAAGCAGCGCCCGACCTCGCCCGACGGCAAGCTGATGAACCCGATCCAGGCGCATGGCCTGCAGGCGATGAGCATCGGCTTTCTCATCGACGACGACCAGCCGATGATCTGGCGCGGCCCCATGGCCACGCAGGCCCTGGGCCAGCTGCTGGGCGAGACCCGCTGGAACGCGCTCGACTACCTGATCCTCGACCTGCCGCCGGGTACGGGCGACATCCAGCTGTCGATGTCGCAGCGCATGCCGGTCAGCGGCGCCGTGGTCGTGACCACGCCACAGGACATCGCCCTGCTGGATGCGCGCAAGGGCCTGCAGATGTTCAACCGCGTCGGCGTGCCGGTGCTGGGCATCGTGGAGAACATGTCCACGCACGTCTGCTCGAACTGCGGCCACGAGGAGGCGATCTTCGGCGCCGGCGGTGGCGAGCGCATGGCGCAACAGTACGGCGTGGAGCTGCTCGGCCAGCTGCCGCTGGACATCCGCATCCGCGAGCAGGCCGACGGCGGCTGCCCGACGGTCGCCGCCGATCCGGAGGGCGAACTCGCGCAGCGCTACCGCAGCATCGCCCGTACCGCTGCCGCGCGCCTGGCCTACGGCACGACCGAGGCCTTCCCCGAGATTTCGATCAGCGACGACTGAAGGTTCTGGATTCCCTGTGGGAGCGGGCCCTGCCCGCGATGGAAACAGGGGCCGCCGCCGCATCGCGGATCCCTGAAGGGACTCCCTCCGGTCGCAGATTCCGCTCCTACAACACACTCGATGGATCAGCGAAGAAGACCATGAGCATCAAATCCGACAAGTGGATCCGCCGCATGGCGGCGCAGGGCATGATCAGCCCCTTCGAGCCCGGCCAGGTGCGCCAGGCCAACGGCCACAAGATCGTCTCGTACGGCACCTCCAGCTACGGCTACGACGTACGCTGTGCCAACGAGTTCAAGATCTTCACCAACATCAACTCGACCATCGTCGACCCGAAGAACTTCGACGAGAAGTCCTTCGTCGACGTGACCTCCGACGTCTGCATCATCCCGCCCAACTCCTTCGCGCTGGCGCGCACGGTCGAGTACTTCCGCATCCCGCGCTCGACGCTGGTGGTGTGCCTCGGCAAGAGCACCTACGCCCGCTGCGGCATCATCGTCAACGTCACGCCGCTCGAGCCCGAATGGGAGGGCCACGTGACCCTGGAGTTCTCCAACACCACGACCCTGCCGGCAAAGATCTACGCCAACGAGGGTGTGGCGCAGATGCTGTTCTACGAGTCGGACGAGGTCTGCGAGACGTCGTATCGGGATCGCGGCGGGAAGTACCAGGGCCAGACAGGCGTCACGCTGCCCAAGACCTGAACAGGCTGCACCGGGTGCGATCCCGGCATCCGCTCGCCCGGCCGTCGATCCCTCGCTGCGCGAGGGTCCCTCGCCGGGTGGTCTCGCGTCGCGATCGCGGCGGCAAGTACCAGCGCCAGACGGGCGTCACGCTGCCCAAGACCTGATCGGCGTGCATCGGATGCGATCCCGGCATCCGCTTGCGCGGCCGCTCTTCCTCAACGGCCCTGCCGTTTCGCAACGGCCTTCCCCCCATGGGTCAGCTGCCAGGCGCGCGGCGCGGTGCCGGTCCAACGGCGGAAGGCGCGGGTGAAGTTGGCGGCGTCGGCGAAGCCCAGCAGCCAGGTGATCTCGGCGGCGCTGCGGCCCTGGCGCAGGTAGGACTGCGCCAGTTCCTGCCGGACCTCGTTGAGCACGGCCTTCCAGTTCGTGTGCTCCGCAGCCAGGCGCCGCAGCAGGGTACGCGGCGTCAGGTGCAGGGCGTCGGCCAGCGCCGCGCGCGTGGGTTCCCCCGACGGCAGCTGGCGGATCAGCAGGGCACGCAGGCGCTGCGAGACGGGCGTCGCGTCGAAGCGCGCGAGATAGGCTCGCGCCACGGCGTCGTGGCTGCGGGTGGCCTCGGCATCGGCGCCGGGCAGGGGCTGTTCCAGCAGGGCGCGGTCGAAGACCAGCGCGTTGTGCGCAGCCTCGTAGCGCGGCCGGCAGCCGAACCAGGCCTCGAAGCTCAAGGGATCGCGCGGCGGCGGCTGGCGCAGTTCCACCGCGCGCAGCACCGGGCGCGGTCCGGCCAGCAGGCGCGACAGGTCCACAGCGGTTGCCATGAACGCCAGGAACGCCGACTGGGCGAGCGGCAGGTCCGGATGTGGTGCGCTGTAGACCACGCGGATCTCCTGCGCCGTGGCTTGCAGGCGCATGCTGGCGGCATCGGTCACCAGGCGCGAATAGCGGGCCATGCGCACCAGCGCGTCGAGCCCGCTGCGGCTCAGCGGCAGGGCCTGGCCGAGGACGTGCAGGGTGGCGGGCTGCACATACCGGGGAACGGCCAGCGGCAGGGCTTCGTCGGTGGCCGCCACGGCCAGTTCCCAGAAGCGGGTCATGCCGCGCGTGGGGTAGCGGGCACCGGGGCGGTCCAGTAGGGCAGGGTCCAGGCCGGCCGCGATCAGCAGGGGCTCGGCCGCGACGCCGCGGGCCCGCAGCGCCGCGGCGACGGCGGCGGCCCAGGTGGTCAGCGTGGTGGCCTCGGACAT
>DASUDL010000097.1:0-9353 GCA_036275615.1 Solimonas sp. | reverse complement strand
TCGCGGATCGCCTCGTACAGCGCCACGATGCCGGGCGCCTGGTAGCCGTCGTCGTTGGAGAGCAGGATCTTCATCTGCGGGGGATTGTAGGCGCGGTCGCCGCAGGGACATCGCCACGACGGGCGACCTGCCTATCATGCGCGGATCACGAACTGGAGCGACCAACCCATGCATGCCTGGCTTTGCGAGAACCCCGTCGGCGTCGACGCGCTGCAATGGAAGGAGCTGCCGACGCCGCAGCCCAAGGCCGGCGAGGTGCTGGTGGAGATCAAGGCGGCCAGCCTGAACTTTCCCGACCTGCTGATCGTGCAGAACAAGTACCAGCACAAGCCCGCCCTGCCCTTCGTGCCCGGATCGGAATACGCCGGCACCGTCGCGGCCGTGGGCGAAGGCGTCACGCACCTGAAGGTGGGCCAGCCCGTGGCCTGCCTGTCCGGCACGGGCGGCTTCGGCACGCACACCGTCGCGCCGGCCGACCGCTGCCTGCCGCTGCCCCCCGGCTTTCCCTTCGTGGATGCGGCGGCCTTCATCATGATCTACGCCACCTCGCACCACGCCTTGATCGACCGCGGCCAGCTCAAGGCAGGCGAAACGGTGCTGGTGCTGGGTGCCGCCGGCGGCGTGGGCACCTCCGCGATCCAGATCGCCAAGGCGGCCGGCGCGCGCGTGATCGCCGCGGCGTCGACCGACGAGAAATGCGCGCTGTGCAAGTCGATCGGCGCCGACGCGACGATCAACTACACGCAGCATGCGGTGCCCAACGCCTTCCGCGAGGCGGTGAAGGCCGCCACCGACGGCAAGGGGCCGGACCTGATCTACGACCCGGTGGGCGGCGACTTCGCCGAGCCCGCCTTCCGCTCCATCGCCTGGCGCGGCCGCTACCTGGTGATCGGCTTCGCCTCGGGGCCCATCCCCAGCCTGCCGCTGAACCTGCCGCTGCTCAAGGGCGCGTCCATCGTCGGCGTGTTCTGGGGCGAGTTCTCGCGCCGCGAGCCGAAGAACAATGCGGCCATGATGCAGGAGCTGGCCCAGTGGTACGCGCAGGGCAAGGTCAAGCCGGTGATCGACCGCACCATGCCGATGGCGGAGCTCAAGGCCGCGTACGCCCACATGGGCTCGCGCGCCGTGCGCGGCAAGCTGGTGATGGTCAATCCCTGAAGGAGGCCGCGCGCCCGGCTATAATTCCCGGCTCGCGGTGGCTGTAGCTCAGTTGGTAGAGTCCAGGATTGTGATTCCTGTTGTCGTGGGTTCGAGTCCCATCAGCCACCCCACCTCACCTTTCCGACGCGGGGCCGCCATGCCGGTCAGCGGCCGGCGCGATCGAAGCGGTCGAGGTTCATCACCTTGCTCCACGCGGCGACGAAATCCTGCACGAAGTGCGCCTCGCCATCCGCGGCGGCGTACACCTCCGACAGGGCGCGCAGCTGGGCATTCGAGCCGAAGATCAGATCGGCCAGTGTCGCGGTCCAACGCGGTTCCCCCGTCTTGCGGTCCGCTCCCTCGAACAGGCCCGGGCGCGTTTCGGACTTCTTCCAGGCGGTCCGCATGTCCAGCAGGTTCCGGAAGAAGTCCGGCGTGAGCACTCCGGGGCGCCGGGTCAGGACGCCATGCGGCGTGTGGCCGCTGTTGGCATCCAGGGCACGCATGCCGCCGACCAGCACGGTCATCTCCGGCGCCGTCAGCGTCAGCAGGCTGGCCCGGTCGATCAGCGCCGTCGCCACGCTTTCCTCGGCCCCAGGGCGTACGTAGTTGCGGAAGCCGTCCGCGGCAGGTTCCAGCACCGCGAACGAGTTGGCGTCGGTCTGCTCCTGCATGGCATCCATGCGTCCGGGGATGAAGGGCACGATGACGTCCTGGTGCCCGGCCGCCCGCGCGGCCGCCTCCACTGCGGCGCAGCCACCGAGCACGATGAGGTCGGCGAGCGACACCTTCTTTCCGCCGGATTGCGACGCCTGGAAATCCTCGCGAATGGCCTCCAGCCTGGCGAGCACCTGGGCCAGTTCGGCGGGGTCGTTCGCCTCCCAATCCTTCTGAGGCGCCAGCCGCAGGCGCGCGCCGTTGGCGCCGCCGCGCAGGTCCGAGCCGCGGAAGGTCGATGCGGAGGCCCAGGCCGCCTTCACCAGCTCCCGCGTCGTCAGGCCGCAGGAAAGCAGCTCCTTCTTGAGCGCGTCGATGTCGCCTTCGCTCACGAGCGGATGGTCCACCGGCGGGATCGGGTCTTGCCACAGCAGATCCTCCCGCGGCACCAGCGGGCCCAGGTAGCGCACTTTCGGCCCCATGTCGCGGTGCGTGAGCTTGAACCACGCGCGGGCGAAGGCATCCGCGAATTCCTGCGGGTGGGCCATGAAGTGGCGCGAGATCCTCCCGTAGGCCGGATCGAAGCGCAGCGCCAGGTCGGCCGTGCTCATCATCGGCTGGTGCAGCTTGCCCGGGATGTGCGCGTCGGGGACGGTGCGTCCCGCCTCGCCCTTCGGCTTCCACTGGTGCGCCCCAGCCGGGCTCGTCGTGAGCTCCCACTCGTGGCCGAACAGCGTCTCGAAGTAGCTCATGTCCCACCGGGTGGGCGTGGGCGTCCACGCGCCTTCCAGCCCGCTGGTGATGGCATGCGCGCCAACCCCGGATTCATGCGCGTTCTTCCAGCCGAGGCCCAGCTCCTCGATGTTGGCGCCTTCGGGCTCGGTGCCGAGGTGGTGCGCCGGGGCGGCGCCGTGGCACTTGCCGAAGGTGTGGCCCCCCGCGACGAGTGCCACGGTTTCCTCATCGTCCATCGCCATGCGAGCAAAGGTGTCGCGAATATCGCGGGCCGATGCGACCGGATCCGGCCTGCCGTTCGGGCCTTCGGGGTTGACGTAGATCAGGCCCATCTGCACCGCCGCCAGCGGCCTGGCCAGTTCGCGTTCCCCGCTGTAGCGTTCGTCTCCCAGCCAGGTGGATTCCGGGCCCCAGTCGATCGGCTGCGGCTCCCAGACGTCCTCGCGGCCACCGCCGAAGCCGAAAGTCCTGAAGCCCATGGACTCCAGGGCCACGTTGCCGGCAAGGATCATGAGGTCGGCCCAGGAGAGCTTGCGCCCGTACTTCTGCTTGATCGGCCAGAGCAGCCGCCGTGCCTTGTCCAGGTTCCCGTTGTCCGGCCAGCTGTTGAGCGGCGCGAAGCGCTGCTCGCCGGAACGGGCGCCGCCGCGGCCGTCGAAGATGCGATAGGTGCCGGCCGCGTGCCAGGCCATGCGGATGAAGAAGGGCCCGTAGTGGCCGTAGTCGGCGGGCCACCAGTCCTGCGAATCGGTCATCAGCGCGTGCAGGTCCGAGATGACCGATCCGACGTCGAGCGACTCGAACTCCTTGCGGTAATCGAAGTCCTCGAGCATGGGATCGCCCAGCGACGCATGCCGGTTCAGCATGCCGAGGTTCAGCTGGTCGGGCCACCAATGCGCGTTGGTTCGCGTCTGCTTGCGCTGCTCGTGCGCGACGGGGCATCTGGCTTCGGTTCCGGCGCTCATGCGGCGCTCTCCTCTTGTGAAGGACGCTCCACGTGCGGCATGCACGCCGGCGCCCGGGTTGAAGTGACTGCGCCCGATCAACGTGGCGCCGCCTTGCCTGGTCCGCGTGGCACGGATCCGCGCGACTCCAGGACGGGGAAGGTTAGCCCCGAGGCGAGCGTTCGTGGAGTGATCCTCGCAATGGCGCCGATAGCCTGAACGCGTGCTGTGTGGAATTGCGGCCGCGACCCTACGGCATCGGGGGACTCTTCCTCGCGCGGCTGGAGGAGGAGGCAGGCGGCCGGCGACCGCACGGTCTGGACCTTCCGCGCACATCTGCTTCGCGGTTCCCGACCTCTCCGCGGCAGTGCGCTGGTTCGACGAGAACGGCGTGACCTTCGTCAAGCACCCGGACCAGGGGAAGATGCGCGACGTGGCGTTCGTGAAGGACCCGGACGCCTACTGGATCGAGATCGTGCAGCCGGACCTGCTGGCCAGGCCGGGGACGTAGGCGCCGCGCGCCGCAAGGCGGCGACGGCCCCGGGGGCCGTCGCGGGCCGCATGCCGGCTTACTTGCCGTGCGCGACGACCTTGGCGCGCACCTTCTCGATTTCCGCGTGGAACGCCTTGACGACGTCCTCGCCGATCTCGCGGGTGAACTTGTCGCTCACCGGCTTGACCTTCGCGCGCATGCGGGCACGCTCGGCATCGGAGACCTCCGTCACCACCACGCCCTTCTGGCGCACGCGGGCGATCGCCTTCTGCTCCATGTCGCGCGACACGCGACGCTGCTCGACGCTGGTCTCCCTGGCGGCGGACTGCAGGATGTTGCGCTCGTCGGCCGACAGCGAGTCCCAGACCTTGCGGCTCACCAGCACGATCAGCGGGTTGTACACGTGGCGGGTGGTCGACAGGTGCTTCTGGACCTCGTCGAACTTGTTGGTCTCGAAGGCCACGATGGGATTGTCCTGGCCGTCCACCGCGCGGGTCTCCATGGCCGTGAACAGCTCGGTGAACGCCAGCGGCACGGCGTTGGAGCCGAGGGCGTTGAAGGTCTCGAGCATGAGCGGCGCCTGCACCGCGCGCAGCTTGAGGCCGTCGAAGTCCTCCGCCCGGGCGATCGGCCGCTTGCTGTTGGACACGTTGCGGAAGCCGTGGTCCCAGTAGCCCAGCCCGACCAGGCCCTGCGGCGCCTTCTCCAGGAACTGCTTGCCGACCGGGCCGTCGAGCACCGCGTCGGCTTCCGCGAAGTTGTTGAAGAGGAACGGCAGGTCGAACGCGCCGTATTCCTTGGCGAGGCCCACCAGCAGGCCCGGCGGCAGGGTCGTCATCTCGATGGTGCCGCCTTGCAGGGCCGAGACGGTCTGCAGGTCGCCGCCGAGGGTGCCGTTGGGATACGCGCGCACCTTGATCTTGTCGCCGCTCTTCTGAGCGACCAGGTCGGCGAACTTCTGCACGCCGAAGCCCATGTGGCTTTCCTTGGGCTGGACGTACGAGAACTTCAGGACGCGGGGCTTGACGTCGGCGGCCTGCGCCGTGGCAGCGGCCAGCAGCAGGGGCGCGGCCAGCGCCAGGATCAGCTTCTTCATGGGTCGGATCACGGGTGTCTCCTTGGGTTTGCGGAAAGGGTGGAAGGGAAAGACGGGACTCAGCGCGCGAACCACTGGGCCGGCACGGTGACGAGCGCGGGGAACAGGACCAGCAGGAACAGGACGGCCAGTTCGGCCAGCAGGAAGGGCCACACGCCCTTGACCACTTCGCCCATGCTGAGCTTCGAGACGCCGGCCACGACGTTGAGCACGGTGCCCACGGGCGGCGTGATGAGGCCGATGGCGCAGTTCATGATGAACAGCACGCCGAAGTAGATCGGGTCGATGCCGGCGGCCTTCACCACGGGCAGCAGCACCGGAGTCAGGATCAGGATGGTGGGCGTCATGTCCATCGCCGTGCCGACCAGGACGACCAGAGCCATGATCACCAGCAGCAGCAGGGTCTTGTTGTCCATCCAGGGCTCCAGCAGCTCGACGATCATCCCCGGCAGGTCCGCCGCGGTGATCATCCAGGCCGACACCATGGCCGCGGCGATCAGCAGCATGACGACCGCGGACGTCTTGGCGCTGGCCACGAAGATGCCGTAGAGGTCGGCCAGGCGCAGTTCGCGGTACACCACCACCGCCACGAACAGCGAGTACACGACGGCGACCACGGCGGCCTCGGTGGGCGTGAACACGCCGAACTTCAGGCCCGCGATGATCACCACGGGCAGCAGCAGTGCCCAGAAGCCCTGCGCCAGTGCCTGCACCCGCTGGCGCGCGGTGTGGCGCGGCGCCGTGGCCACGTCGTCCTTGCGCACCACCAGCCACCAGGCCACCGCGAGGCCGGCACCCATGAGGATTCCGGGCACGATGCCGGCGAGGAACAGCTTGGTGATCGACAAGCCGCCGGCCACCCCGAAGATGATGAAGCCGATCGATGGCGGAATGACGGGGCCGATGCAGCCGGCGGCGGCGACCAGTCCGGCCGAGCGCGCCTTGTCGTGCCCCACCCGCACCATCATCGGCACCAGCAGCGCGGACAGCGCGGCGGCATCCGCGACCGCGGAGCCGGACAGCGCCGCGAGCACGCAGCCCGCGAGGATGGCAACGAAGCCCAGCCCGCCCTTGACGTGCCCCACCAGGGAGACGGCGACGTCGACGATCCGGCGCGACAGGCCGCCGGCGTTCATCAATTCGCCGGCCAGCAGGAAGAAGGGCACGGCCATGAGCGGGAAGCTGTCGGCGCCGTTGATCAGCGTCTGCGCGACGATCTGGGCATCGAACATGTCCATGTGCAGCATGAGCGCGATGCCGCACAGGATCAGCGCGAAGGCGATGGGGATGCCCAGGGCCATGGCGCCCAGGAGCGAGCCGAGGAAGATGGTGATGGTCATGCCGCGCTCCTCAAGCCGCCTCGGCGGCCACTGCGACGAGCTCCGCCTCGGTGATGCGGCCGGCCAGCGCCCGGTACAGCTCGTGCAGCAGGATCAGGCCGACGGAGATGCTGAACACCACCCCCACGCCGTAGACCACCGCCATGGAGACGCCGGTCACCGGCATCTTCACGTTCAGGTTGATCGCGGCCTGCTCCCAGCTGCCGCGCAGGAACAGCGCCGTGGCCAGCAGCATGAGGACGTGCCCGGCGACGAAGCAGGCCTTGCGGCCCGCGGCCGGCAGCCGCCGCACCATGCTGTCCACGCCGAGGTGGAGGTGCTCGCGCATGGCGACGATGCCGCCCAGGAAGGTGAGATACAGGAAGAACAGGCGTGCCAGTTCCTCCGAGACGGTGATGCCCGAGTTGAAGGCATAACGCAGCACCACGTTGCCGAACACCAGGACGACCATGCCGGCGAGGCACAGGGCCAGCGCCAGCCTGAGGAAGCGGAAGTACGCCTCGACTGCCTTTGTCATGAATGTCTCCTCGCTCTCTGGCGATGAATGTGCAAAGCCGCGCCGCTGCGGCCCGTGGCCGCGCGGCGTTGCGGAAGAAGGCTGGAAGGAGGGCCGCGGCGGACGCGGCCCGGGGTGGCTTACTCGAACATGTCCGGCTGCGTCTTGGCCAGGTGGTCGTAGACCGGCTGGAAGTGCAGCCAGCCGATGTACTCGCTGCCCACGTGCTCGCGGCTGTAGCGCGAGCGCTCGGGCGAGACCAGCACGGGCTTGCTGCCGGTGGCCTCCACCATCAGCTGCTGGCGGCAGCAGCGCTCCAGTGCGATGAACCAGAAGGCCGCGGCCTCGATGCTGTGGCGGCTGACGCTGAACAGGCCGTGGTTCTGGTGGATGGCAGCCTTGACGCCCTTGAAGTAGTCGGTGACGGAGCGGCCCGCGCGCTCCTCGACGGCGACCTGGCCGGCTTCCTTGAGGATCAGCGCATGGTCCTCGAAGAACGCGGCGGCGTCCTGGGAGATCGGCTCCAGCGGGCGCCCGAGCGCGGCGAAGGCCGTGCCGTAGACGGAGTGCGCATGGCACATCGCCACGATGTCGGGATGCGCCTCGTGCACCGCGGCATGCAGCACGAAGCCGGCACGGTTGATCGCGTACGCGCCTTCGACGACGCGGCCGGTGTGGTCGGCCAGGATCAGGTTGGACACCTTGACCTGCGCGAAGTGGACCGCCATCGGGTTGGTCCAGTACAGCTGCGGGAACTCCGGGTCGCGGATGGTCAGGTGGCCGGCGAAGCCGTAGTCCAGCCCTTCCAGCGCGAACGCGCGGCAGGCGGCGACCAGGCGCTGCTTGCGGTGCTGCCGCTCCTCGGCGAAGGTGGCGAACTCGGGCTCCTGCGGGAAGATCAGGCCTTCCTGCTTGGGCTGGTAGATCGAGACCGAGCGGCGCGCGGGCGCCGGCGTCGCGCCGGAGGAGGATGTGCTTTGGAGGACGGCGGCCATGGGGGTTCCTTTTGCTGGTGGTCCGGAGGTTCTGGGATGCCTGCGACGATACGGCGCAAGCCGCCGCCGATCCAGCCCCGGCCGGCGATAAGACCTATTGCGAGGCGGAATGAATCGGCGCCGGACGCAGGGCCGCCGCCGCGGCCGACCAGGGCGGCGGGTCGAAGGCCGCGGCGAAATGGTCGACGAAGGCGCGGATGCGCGGCACCAGCTTGCGCTCCGGCAGGAACAAGGCATGGATGGCCGTGTCGTCCTCCCCCTGGTAGTCGGCCAGCAGGGGCACCAGGCGGCCGTCGCGGATCGCCGGCAGCGCCAGGTGCTCGGCCAGCCTCATGATGCCCACGCCGGCGACGCACAGCTGGAACAGGGTGGGACCGTCGCTGCTGCGGAAGTTGCCGCGCACCGAGATCTCCTCGCGCTGCCCGGCGATCACGAACGGCCAGCGGTTCAGGCGCTCCATCGGCGATTGCCACATCAGGCAGTTGTGCCGGTCCAGGCCGTGGGGCGTGACGGGCGTGCCGTGCCCGGCCACGTAGGCGGGCGAGGCCACCACGATGCGCTGCAGCTTGCACAGCCGCCGGCTCATGAGCGAGGAATCGTGCAGCCGCCCCATCCGGACGGCCACGTCGAAGTTCTCCTCCAGCAGGTTCACCGGCGTGTCGGAGAGCGACAGGTGCATCGTGATCCCGGGATACTTCTCGAGGAAAGCCGGCAGCTGCGGCACCACCTGGTCCATGCCGAAGGCCAGGGGCGCGCTCACCCGCAGGTCCCCCGCGGGCTCGTCCGAGCGCACCTGGCCCTCCGCCTGTTCCACCTCCTCGAGGATGCGCCGGCACGACGCCAGGAAGACCTCGCCCTCCCCGGTCAGCCGCTGCATGCGGGTCGAGCGGTGCAGCAACTGGACCCCGAGGCGGCGCTCCAGGCTGGTGACGCACTGGCTCGCGAAGGGCTGGCTCACCCCCAGCAGGTTCGCGGCGGCGGTGAAGCCGCCGGCCTCGCACACGGCCTTGAAGACCCGCATCTCCAGCAGCCTGTCATCCTTCATGCGCGCACTTCCTTCGCAGCCGCCCGGGCGGCGCTGGTGCCTTTCAGGCCGCCTGGGCCCGGCCCAGCGCCGCGAGCACCTGCTGCGGCGTGAACGGCACCGCGCGCAGGCGCGCTCCGGTGGCGTCGAACACCGCGTTGCCGATCGCCGCCGGAATCGCGCACGCCGTCGGCTCCCCCGCCCCCCAGCTCGGCTCGCCCGGCCGGTCGATCAGGTCCACCAGCACCTTGGGCACCTGGTCGTGCCGCAGGATGGGATAGCTCACCCAGTCGCGCGACAGCACCTTGGTGCGGTCCCAGGTCACCTGTTCCATCAGCGTGCGGCTGACGGTCTGGATGACGCCGCCTTCCACCTGGTTGGTGGTGCCGTCGGGATTCACCAGCTGGCCGCAGTCGTGCGCGACGCACACGCG
>DASUDL010000096.1:0-80239 GCA_036275615.1 Solimonas sp. | reverse complement strand
CCGGAGTGATGGCCGAGTGGACGAAGGCGCACCCCTGCTAAGGGTGTATATGGGTTAAACCGTATCGAGGGTTCGAATCCCTCTCACTCCGCCACTCAAGCTGAAAGCGGCTCTGAAGGGCCGCTTTCAGCTTGAGAGATGTGAAACGAGGGGGATTTGAACCCTTGATAAACGGATGAATGGGTTCGACCGCATCGCTCCGCGATCCGGCGCCGCTCGACAGAGCGGACCCAAGCGCCAGCGAGGGGTGGGGGCCGCAGGCCCGAGCCATCCCTCTCACTCCGCCGCAGAATGAGAGTTGCACGGTCTCGAGAGTGTTTCGCTGCACCGGTTTCAACGCGCCCGTAGCTCAGCTGGATAGAGCACTTGGCTACGAACTAAGGGGTCGGAGGTTCGAATCCTTCCGGGCGCACCAGTGGCAAAGCAAAAGGCCCACGCTTGATGCGTGGGCCTTTTGCTTTGCAGGGGTGTCCGGACGGGACGCCTCCGCGGGAGGTTGTCGCCGCCTGAGGGGCAGCGACCCCTCGCTGGCGCTCGGGGCTGCGCGCGGCCTTGCAGGCCGTGCTCGCGCCGCCCTGGCGGGCGGTCGAATCCTTCCGGGCGCACCAGTGGCGGTGCGCCACGGTGCTCCGGCTCAGGCTGTCTTTGCGGCGGGTAGCTTGCGGGCCAGGACCATCAGCACCAGCAGGGCGGGGATGCCCAGCATCGAGGTGTAGACGAAGAAGCCGGGATAGCCGATCGCCTCGACCACATAGCCGGAGCCACCGGCCAGGATCTTGCCGGGCAGGGTGAACAGCGAGCTGAACAGGGCGTACTGCGTGGCGGTGTAGGCGGTGTTGGTCAGGCCCGAGAGGTAGGCGATGAAGGCGGTGCCGGCGATGTTGTACGCCAGGTTGTCGGCGCTGATCACCAGGGCCAGGTGCACCAGGCTCGGGTCCTGGCTGAAGGCCAGGGTCGCGAAGCTCAGGTTGGAGAGGATCACCAGCACGCCGCCCAGCATCAGGGCGCGCATCACGCCCAGGCGGGCCATGGCGATACCGCCGATGACGATGCCGGCGATCGAGGCCAGCAAGCCGTAGCCCTTGGCGATGACCGCGATCTCCTGCTTGGTGAAGCCCATGTCCAGGTAGAACGGATTCGACATCACGCCCATGGTGATGTCGGTGAGCCGGAAGCAGCCGACGAAGGCGAGGATGACGAGGCCGAGGGTCAGGCCGTTACGGGCAAAGAAATCCACGAAGGGCAGGACCACGGCCTCGACGAGGCGGGCGCCGGCGCGCTGCAGCGGCGCGGGCCAGTGGGCGCGGGCGGCAAGGAAGGCCTCGACCCGGGCCTCGCGCTCGCGCGTGGCCGCCGACACGGTCGGCACGGGCTCGGGAATCAGCAGGGTGGTGAGGATGCCCAGGCCCAGCAGCGCGGCCATGCAGCGGTAGGCCAGGGCCCAGTCGAACTCGCCGGCCAGGTACAGGGCACCGGCGCCGGCGGCCAGCAGGCCGATGCGGTAGCCGAGCTGGTAGACCGAAGCCATGGCGTCCTGGCGGCCTTCCGGCGCGGCCTCGATGCGCCAGGCGTCGATCGCGATGTCCTGGGTGGCGCCGGCAAAGGCCGTGAACACGGCCAGCGCGACCAGCGTCGAGAGGGACTGCGACGGGTCCTGCTGCGACATGCCGTACAGGCCGGCGGCGATCGCGAGCTGGGCGAGCAGGATCCAGGCGCGGCGTCGCCCCAGCCAGCGCGTCAGCAGGGGCAGGGGCATGCGGTCCACGACCGGTGCCCACAGGACCTTGGCCGAGTAGGCGGTCAGGATGTAGGAGGTGAGGCCGATCGTGCCGAGGGCGATGCCGGCCTCGCGCAGCCAGGCCGACAGGGTCGAGAACACCAGCAGGAAGGGCAGGCCGGCGGCGAAGCCCAGCAGCAGCATCCCGCCGACGCGTGGATGCTGGTAGGGCCGCAGGGCCAGACGCCAGGCCGCCAAGCCGGCGGCGTGCTCAGAGGGCATAGTCGAGCACCAGCGGTGCGTGGTCCGAGAAGCGGGGCTCGCGGTGCACCTGGGCGTGGCGGACCTGCTTGCCCATGCCCGGCGTGACCACGTGGTAGTCGATGCGCCACCCCACATTGTTGGCGTAGGCGTTGCCGCGGTTGGACCACCAGGTGTAGGCCTCGCCCTCGCGCGTGGGGTGCAGGGCACGGTAGCCATCGACCCAGCCCAGGCCGCCGTCGGCGGTGCCGAAGACCTGGTCCAGCCAGGCGCGCTCGTGCGGCAGGAAGCCCGAGTTCTTCTGGTTGGAGCGCCAGTTCTTCAGATCGATGTTGCGATGGGCGATGTTCCAGTCGCCGCAGATCACGTACTCCCGACCGCTGGCGCGCCATTCGCGCAGCTTCGGCAGGAAGAAGGCGAGGAAACGATCCTTGCTGGCCTGGCGCTCGGGTCCGGCCGAGCCCGAGGGCAGATACAGCGAGACCACCGAGAGCTGGCCGAAGCGGTATTCGAGGTAGCGGCCCTCGTGGTCGAACTCGTCATTGCCCAGGGTATCGAGCACCGCGTCTGGGGCCTTGCGGGCGTAGATCGCCACCCCTGCATAACCCTTCTTCTGGGCGCTGCGGAAGCGGGCATGCCAGCCGGCCGGGGCGAACACCGCGTCGCCGGCCAGGTCCTCGGGCTGGGCCTTGGTTTCCTGGATGCAGAGCACGTCAGCATTCTGGGCGGGGAGCCAGTCGAAGAGCCCCTTCTTGGCAGCCGAGCGGATGCCGTTGGTGTTCAGGCTGATGATGCGCACGAAAAGAGCCGGGTTCGGGGCTAGGGCCTGTCAACGCTATGGCCGTCGCTGTGACGGAGATGGTTTTGGCGCAGCGCAAGGAAGGACGAGCGCTGTGTACTGAATGTACACGAGCGAGTCGTGACGCCGCGATACGCCAAAACCATCCCGCCCCTTCGGGGTGCCGCCGGATTTGCGGCCATGCGGCGTTGCTCCTCAGTCATTTGGAAATCACCAAACGTCCTTCGTCGCGCCTTGCCTGGCCGCAAATCCGGCGACATCACAGTGATGTCCATAGCGTTAACAGGCCCTAGAATCCGCGCATCTTAAGTGAAGCCTTCCGAGCCCATGCAGCCCTACCAGACCGCCTTCCTCGAACTCGCCCTGCAGCACGAGGTGCTGAAGTTCGGTTCCTTCACCCTCAAGTCCGGGCGGGTCAGCCCCTACTTCTTCAACCTCGGCAAGATCTCCAGTGGCGCGGCGATGCGCAGCCTGGGTCGCGCCTACGCCCAGGCCCTGGCGGCCTCGGGCCTGTCGTACGACATGCTGTTCGGGCCGGCCTACAAGGGCATTCCCCTGGTCACGGCGACCGCCTGCGCCCTGGCGGAGCAGGGACGCGACCTGCCGTACGCCTACAACCGCAAGGAGGCCAAGGATCACGGCGAGGGCGGCACCCTGGTCGGGGCGGCGCCCAAGGGCCGCGTGGTGATCGTGGACGACGTGCTGACCGCCGGCACCGCCCTGCGCGAGGCCGTGAAGCTGCTGCGGGCGGCCGGCGCCGAACCGGTGGCGGCGGTCATCGCCCTGGACCGCCAGGAGAAGGGGCCCACCGGGCGTTCTGCCGTGCAGGAGATGGAGCAGGACGCCGGCATCCGGGTGGTGTCCCTGGTCGATGTTCAGACCTTGCTCAGTTACCTCGTGCAGGCTGGCGCTGATGCTGGCACCGTCAGCGCCATCCGGGCCTACCAGGCGCAGTACGGCGTTGCGGCATAATCGATCCGTCCTGTCGCCTCCGAGGTTCGCCCCATGCTCCGTTCCCTGACCTTGGCCGCTGCCGCGCTGGCCGGCCTGCTGGCCGCTCCGGCGGTGTCCGCTGGCCAGTTGCAGTGCTGGACCGACGACCAGGGCCGCCGTGCCTGCGGCGACCGCGTGCCGCCCGAGTACGCCAAGAAGGAACGGCAGGTCTACAACGAGAAGGGGCGCCTGGTCGACATCAAGGAGCGCGAGAAGACCGCCGAGGAATCCGCGGCCGAGGCCGAGGCGGCCCGGCGCGAGGCCGAGGCCCGGCAGCAGAAGGAGGAACAGGTTGCCTATGACCGCTTCCTCGTGGACACCTTCGCCACGGTCAGGGATCTCGAGAAGATGCGCGACGGCCGCATCGCCGCCATCGATTCGCGCATTGCCCTCACCGAGAAAGGCCTGGCTGACAACCAGGTGGCCCTGAAATCGCTGCGGGCCCAGCCGCCCGGCGCCGGCAAGGCGGCCGAACGCCAGAAGGCCAAGATCGCGGAGTTCGAGAAGACGCTCGCGGGCAACGAGCGGGCGCTGGCCCAGGCCAAGGCCGAGCGCGAGCAGACGCAGCAGCGCTTTGCGCGCGATATCGAGCGCTATCGCCAGCTCAAGGGCCTGCCGCCCGAGCCGGCCGCAAGCGTGCCGGCGACGCCGCCGGCTGCGGCGCCCGCCGTCAAGCCCTGAGCGCCGCGGGCGGCCTCAGCCGCGGATCAGGGTGCCGATGCCCTGGTCGGTAAATAGTTCCAGCAGTACCGAGTGCTGCACCCGGCCGTCGATGATGTGCGCCGTGCGCACGCCGCTGTTCACGGCGTCGAGCGCATAGCGCACCTTGGGCACCATGCCGCCGGAGATCGTGCCGTCGGCGATCAGGCCCTCCACCTGCGGCACCGTCAGGCCGGTCAGCACCTGGCCCTGCTTGTCGAGCACGCCCGGGGCGTTGGTGAGGAAGATGATCTTCTCGGCCTGTAGCACCGAGGCGAGCTTGCCCGCGGCGACGTCGGCGTTGATGTTGTAGGCCTCCCCGGCCTCGCCCACGCCCACCGGCGCGATCACCGGGATGAAGCCGCCGGCCTCGAGGTGATTCACGACCCGCGGATCGATCTTCTCGATCTCGCCCACCTGGCCGAGGTCGCGGCCGTTGCCGAGCTCCATCTTGCGGGCGCGGATCAGGCCACCGTCCTTGCCGGTCAGGCCCACGGCGCGGCCGCCCTGCAGGGCGATGGCGCTGACCACGGCCTTGTTGACCAGGCCGCCGAGCATCATCTCGACCACATCCATGGTCTCCTCGTCGGTGACGCGCATGCCCTCGACGAACTCGCTCTTCTTGCCCAGGCGCTCCAGGTGCGAGCCGATCTGCGGCCCGCCGCCATGCACCACGACCGGATTCATGCCGACCAGCTTCATCAGCACGATGTCGCGCGCGAAGGAGGCGATCATCGTGTCGTCCTTCATGGCGTTGCCGCCGTACTTCACGACGATGGTCTTGCCGGAGAAACGGCGGATGTAGGGCAAGGCCTCGGTCAGGACCCGCGCGATGTTCTGGGCGTTGGAAAGATCGATCGGCATGTCAGTGCTTCCCCGTGCTGCCGAAGCCGCCTTCGCCGCGTGCGCTGGCGGCGAAGTCACTGACCAGCTCGAATGCCGCCTGCACCACCGGCACGAACACCAGCTGGGCGATGCGTTCGCCCGGGTTGATGGTGAAGGCGGTCTGGCCGCGGTTCCAGCAGGACACCATCAGCTCGCCCTGGTAGTCGGAGTCGATCAGGCCAGTGAGGTTGCCGAGCACGATGCCGTGCTTGTGACCCAGGCCCGAACGCGGAAGGATCACGGCCGCGAGGCCCGGGTCGCCGATGTGGATCGCGAGCCCGGTCTTGATCAGCGTGGTCTGGCCCGGCTCCAGCGCCAGCGGCGCATCGAGCACGGCACGCAGGTCGAGGCCGGCGGCGCCGTCGGTGGCATAGGCGGGCAGGGGGAATTCCGCGCCCACGCGCGGATCGAGGATCTTGAGTCGGATGTTCTTCTTCATGGGCTCTGCCGGCGTTGGCGCCGGTGGGGAAATCAGCCGCGCGCGGCGCGGTAGCGTTCGGCAATGAGGCGGGCCAGTTCCTGGGCCAGTGCACGCTTGTCGGCCTGCGGCAGTTCCTGCTCGCCGCCGGGCCAGAACAGGTGCAGGGCATTGTCGTCGCGGTCGAAGGCGCGGCCCTGGCCCACCCAGTTGGCGGCGATCAGGTCCAGCTTCTTGCGCTCCAGCTTGCCGCGGGCGTGCTCGGCCAGCTTCTCGGTCTCGGCAGCGAAGCCGACCATGAACAGGCCGGGCTGCGCGGCGCGGACCTGCGCCAGGATGTCCGGATTGCGCACGAGCGCCAGGTTCAGGTGCTCGCCGGTCTTCTTGATCTTCTCGCCCGCGGGCGCCTCGACCCGGTAGTCGGCCACGGCCGCAGCCCCGACGAACAGCTGCGCGCTCGCGGCGGCGGCCAGGCTGGCCTCGAGCATCTGCGCGGCAGTTTCCACCTCGATGCGCTGTACGCGGCCCGGCGCCGCCAGGGCGGTGGGGCCGCTGACCAGGGTGACGCGGGCACCGAGGGCGGCGAGCGCCTCGGCCACGGCATAGCCCATCTTCCCGGAGGAGCGGTTGGTGATGAAGCGCACGGGATCCACCGGCTCGCGCGTCGGGCCCGCGGTGACCACGGCATGGATGCCCGCCAGCGGGCCGCTGGCCAGCAGGGCCACGACGGCATCGCGGATCTGCAGCGGCTCCCACATGCGGCCGTCGCCGGTCTCGCCGCAGGCCTGGCTGCCGCTGCCAGGGCCCAGCACCTGCACGCCGCGGGCCCGCAGGCGCGCGAGGTTGTCCTGAGTGGCGGGGTTGTCCCACATCAGCCGGTTCATCGCCGGCGCGACCGCGAGCGGACGATCACTGGCCAGGCACAGCGTGGTGAGCAGATCGTCGGCGAGGCCCTGCGCGAGCTTGGCCAGATGGTTGGCGCTGGCTGGGGCGACCAGGATCAGGTCTGCCCAGCGTGCGAGCTCGATGTGGCCCATCGCCGCTTCGGCGGCCGTGTCGAACAGGGTGGTACGCACCTCGCGGCCCGACAGCGCCTGGAAGGTGAGCGGCGTGATGAACTCGCGGGCGCCGTCGGTCATGACCACCTGCACCTCGGCCCCGATCTCCTTGAGGCGGCGCACGAGGTCGGCGGCCTTGTAGGCGGCGATACCGCCCGTGACGCCGAGCAGGATGCGGCGGCCGGCGAGGGCGGTCGGGGGACTTGCGGGCGACGGGTTCATCGCGGCATTGTACCGGCGCTGTCGTCCCCGGATAAGAACAACAACAGGAGGGGATTCCTGCCATGCCCATTACCGACTGGCCCGCGGCCGAGCGCCCGCGCGAGAAGCTGCTTGCCCGCGGCGCTGCCGCACTTTCCGATGCCGAACTGCTCGCCATCTTCCTGCGCACCGGCCTGCCGGGTCGCAGTGCCGTCGACCTGGCCCGCGACCTGGTCGCGCGCTATGGCGGCCTGCGACCGCTGATGCAGGCCAGCTGCCAGGCGTTCTGTGCCGAGAAGGGCCTGGGCCAGGCCAAGTTCGTGCAGTTGCAGGCCAGCCTGGAGCTGGCGCGCCGCCACCTGGGCGAAGGCCTGCGCCGCGGGGAAAGCCTGGGGGATCCCCGCGCCGCCGGCCGCTATCTCAGTGCCTGCCTGCGCGACCGTGACCGCGAGGTGTTTGCGGCGCTGTTCCTGGACGCCCAGCACCGCGTGATTGCCTACGAAGAGCTGGCGCACGGGACGATCGACGGGGCGGCGGTCTACCCGCGGGAGGTGGTCAAGGCCGCCTGGCGCCACAACGCCGCCGCGGTGATCTTTGCCCACAATCACCCCAGCGGTGTCGCCGAGCCCAGTGCGGCCGACCGTGCGCTCACCGAGCGCCTGCGTTCGGCGCTCGCGGTGCTGGATATCCGGGTGCTCGATCACCTGGTGATCGGCGACGGCCTGCCCGTGAGCTTCTCCGAGCGCGGCTGGCTCTAGGGCCTGCTGGCACCCGCGCCCTCAGGGGCCGCCGTCGAGGAAGTCCCAGAGCACCTCGCGCACGTCGGTGCGGGCCTGCCCGGCCCGCTGTTCCAGGGTCGCGGCCTCGTTGATCATGGCCAGGTACAGGCGCGCCGCCGCCTGGGGTGCCGGCCAGCCCAGGTGCGAGAACTCCGAGCCGATCACGACGCCGTAGATCTGGTTGCGGCGCCGCAGGGAATCGCTCAGCTCGGGGCGAAGGCGGGCCTCGATGAACCAGCCCCGCAGGCCCCGGTACTCGATGCAGGTGGCCAGGTAGCTCTCGGTGGCGAGCTTCATGCGCAGGAGGCCCGGCACCGTCTCCGTGGTCACCTTGATCACGCGGTTGCGCACCTCGTCGAGGAACTGTTCCTGCAGGGCGTCGACGTAAGCCACCACGGACGGGAAGCTCTCGGCGAATTGCTCGACGCCGAGGCCTGCGGCAGACGCGATCAGCTCGCCGCTCAGTTCGGCGAATGCATGGCGGCCGGTGAGCTGCGGCCCGGCGGCGAGCAGGCGCTGGCGCAGCTCGCTCATGCGCGGCTCCGGTTGAAGTAGCTGAAGATGACCTGGCGCATCTCCGGCAAGGCCCGCTCGGCCTCGAACTCGGCGACCGCCGTCTCCAGCACCGCGGCCGTCATCAGTCGCGAGATGGCCTCCGTGCGCGTCCGGCCCATGGCATGCAGTTCCAGCTTCATCATCATCATGAATCCGAAGGCGCGTGCCCGGATCACGGCGGCACCCTCCTCGAGGTGGCGCAGTTCGAAGACCAGGCGCCGCAGCAGATGCCGCTCGAGGTTGGCCTCCAGGTAGGCCTCGGTCGCCAGCTTGGCCCGCATCAGGCCCGGCGCCATGCCCGCCGTATTCTTGGCGACCGAGTCGCGCACCTCATCGAGCAGGCGGGCCAGCAGTTCGATGCGGAAGTTCACCGGATCGGACCACAGTGCGGCGAACTCGGCTGCCGGGCGGCCGCTGGCCTGGGCCAGACGCTCGGCGGTGAGCTCGTCCGGGCGGGTCAGCGCGGGTGCCAGGGCGGCACCGGCATCGATCCAGCAGTGCCGCGGATCCGGCGGAGGTTGGGTGGCTGCTTGCATGCCGCTAGACTAGCCGGCCGACCGGGGGGCGGCCATGCCCCTGACGGGGGGTGGTGCGCCGGGCCCTTGCTCTGGCGGGGACGTGCTGGCACAATTGCGCCCCTTTCGCGCGGCCGTCAGCGGCCGTGCCTCCTTTTGTACCTCCCTATTCGGGGTTTTGTGTCATGTCGAAAGTCTGTCAGGTCACCGGCAAGCGGCCGATCGTCGGCAACACGGTGTCGCACGCGAACAACAAGCGTCGTCGCCGCTTTGAGCCGAATCTGCACACGCACCGCTTCTGGTTCGAGTCCGAGAAGCGTTTCGTGAGCCTGCGCGTGTCGGCAGCTGCCATGCGCATCATCGACAAGAAGGGCGTCGACGCCGTCGTCGCCGAACTCCGCGCCCGCGGCGAGAAGGTGTAAGCCATGGCCAAGAAGAAGGACGTCGAGAAGATCAAGCTGGTGTCGACTGCCGACACGGGCTACTACTACACGACCACCAAGAACCGCAAGAACACGCCGGACAAGTTCCTGTTCAAGAAGTACGACCCGGTCGCGCGCAAGCACGTCGAGTTCAAGGAAGCAAAGATCAAGTAAGCCGCTGTCGGCTCTGCTCCGGAAGGCCCGCCTCGTGCGGGCCTTCTGCGTTGGGGGTGCCCGTCGGCGGATTGTCATTCCCGGCACGCTAGGATGTCGGACCCATGTCGGAATCCAGCGAAGCCCGGCCGCATCACCGCCACTTGGAGCAGGCCCGCGCCCAGGTGATCGATCTCCTGTCGCGCCAGGCACTCGAGAGGGAGCTGCTCCTGCGCTCCGAGAACCGCAACTCGGACGTGGTGGCCCAACTGGTGGCTCGGCAGCACCAGGCGGCCCTCGCGCAGCGGTTGTCGCACTTCCATCCCGCCGACATTGCCTTCGTGCTGGAGAGCCTGCCGCCAGAGGCGCGGGCCGCGGCCTGGGATCTGGTGCTGCCGGCGCGACGCGGCGCGGTCCTGCTGGAGGCCTCCGATGCCGTCCGGCGGTCCCTGGTGGCCGGCATGGAGCCTGACCAGATCGGCGCGCTGGTCCACAGCCTGGCCCCGGACGACATCGCCGATCTGGTCAGCAGCCTGCCAGCGCCGGTTCGCGGCGCCGTCCTGGAGCGGCTGGATCGTGCCGGCGAAGCGGAAGTCCGTTCGGTGCTGTCCTTTCCGGAGGGCAGCGTCGGGGCGATGATGGATCTCGGCTTCATCAGCGTGCGCGATGACGCCAGCCTGGAGGCCGTCCATCGCCTGCTGCGCCGCAAGAAGCAGCTGCCGCCGCATACCCACCAGCTGTTTGTCGTCGACCGCGACAACGTCCTGCAAGGACTTCTCGCGCTGGATCAACTGCTGCTGCGGGAGCCGGACGATTCGGTCGGTAGCGCGATGAGTCGCGAACCCATCTACTTCTACACCGATGACCGAGCCCGGGACGCGGTGGCCGCCTTCGAGAAATACGACCTGATCTCGGCGCCCGTGGTGAATCTCCACCGCCATGTCGTGGGGCGGCTGACGGTCGATGCGGTGCTGGACGCCCTGCAGGACCGGGCGCAGAGCGACAGCCTGCGCCAGGTCGGCCTGTCCGAGGAGGACGAGGACCTGTTCGCCCCGGTGCTCGGCAGTGCGCGCCGTCGCTGGCCCTGGCTGGCGATCAATCTCGCCACGGCCTTCGTCGCCTCGCGGGTGATCGGGGCTTTCGAGGCGACGATCACGGCGCTGGTGGCCCTGGCGACGCTCATGCCCATCGTCGCGAGCATCGGTGGCAATTCCGGCAACCAGTCGGTGGCCCTGGTGATCCGCGGTCTGGCGCTCGGGCAGGCGGGGCCCGCGCAGCTGCGGCAGATCCTGAGCCGCGAGCTGTCCATCAATGCCTACAACGGGCTGGTGTGGGGTCTGGTCCTGGGGCTGGCAACACTCCTGCTGTATCGCGATCTCGCGCTGGCCGCGGTCATCGCTGCGGCGCTGCTGCTCAACCTGCTGGCCGCCGCGCTGGTCGGGGTGCTGGCGCCCGTGCTGCTGCATCGCTTCGGGCGTGATCCTGCGATGGGATCGAGCATCATCCTGACGGCCACCACCGACAGCCTCGGCTTCTTCATCTTCCTGGGTCTGGCCGCCTGGTTCCTGGTATGAGCCCCGTCCATTGAGCCGGGGCCGGCTTTACCCCAGAATCCGCGGCCAATGAACGACCTCAGCGCCCATCTCCCGCAGGCTCGCGCCCTGATCGCCGCAGGCCAGCTGTTCCACGCCCGTGGCTGGGTGCCGGCGACCGGCGGCAATTTCTCGGCGCGCCTGGATGCCGGGCGCATGCTGATCACGGCGTCGGGCTGCCACAAGGGCGAGCTTGGCGAATCCGATTTCCTGGTCGCGGATTTCGACGGACGGCCGATCGGGAGCGCCCGCAAGGCCTCCTACGAGACCCTGCTGCACTGCCAGCTGTACCGGCACGACGCCGCGATCGGCGCGGCCCTGCATACCCATTCCGTGGCCAACACCGTGCTGTCGCGCCGCAACGAGCGCATCCGCCTGGCGGGCTACGAACTGCTCAAGCTGCTGCCGGGCATCACCACGCACGATGCGGCGGTCGACATCCCTGTGTTCGCCAATGACCAGGACATCCCGCGTCTTGCCGCGGCCGTAGATGCCCACATGAAGAAGCATCCGGCGACGCCCGCCTACGTGATCGCCGGCCACGGCCTCTACGCCTGGGGCGCGGATATCGCCCAGGCACGCTGGCGCGTCGAGGCCCTGGAATTCATGTTCGAATGCGAGCTGCGCTCGCGCCTGCTGGAGGATTGACCGCATGACCACCCTGACCATCACCGAGGACCAGGACGCGGGCCGCGTGCTCGGCCGCTACACCGATGCCGAGGCTATCCGCGCACAACTGGCGCAGATCGGCGTCGAGTTCGAGCGCTGGGACGCGTCCAAGGAGCTGGCGCCGACGGCTGGGCAGGACGAGGTGATCGCGGCCTACCAGGAGTCGATCGACAAGCTCAACCGCAAGTACGGCTTCGTCACCATCGACGTGGTGGCCATGCACCCGGAGCATCCGCAGGCCGAGGCTGCGCGCGGCAAGTTCCTGGCTGAGCATACGCACAGCGATTTCGAGACGCGCTTCTTCGTCGACGGTTCCGGCATGTTCTACATCCGCGCCGGCGGCAAGGTGTACATGACCGAATGCACACGCGGTGACCTGATCAACCTGCCGGCGAACACCACGCACTGGTTCGACATGGGCCCCAAGCCCTTCTTCAAGGCAATCCGCTTCTTCCGTATCGCCGAAGGCTGGGTGGGCAATTTCACCGGCGACACCATCGCCGACCGCTTCCCGCGCTACGAGCGGGCCGCCTGAGCCCGTGATCAAGGCCATCGTCACCGACATCGAGGGGTGAGCCGGGGTTTGTCGAATGTCCGGTGGACATTCGACCCGGCGAACGCCCGGCCATGGATGGCCGGGCAGGGCGCAGCGCCACGGACGGCTCAGGAGACACAATGATCAAGGCCATCGTCACCGACATCGAGGGAACCACCTCCTCGATCGACTTCGTCCACCAGACGCTGTTCCCCTATGCGCGCCGCCACCTGCGCGGCTTCCTGGCCACGCATGCCGGCGAGTCCGCCGTGCAGGCCTCGCTGGCGGAGTTGGCGCAGATGGTGGGCCGGACGCTGACGCTGGACGAGTCCGCCGATGTGCTCGAACAGTGGATCGCCGAGGATCGCAAGGCCACCCCGCTCAAGGCGCTGCAGGGACTGATCTGGCAGCAGGGGTACGCCGCCGGTGAACTGCAGGGCCACGTCTATCCGGACACGCCGGAGGCCCTGCGCCGCTGGCATGCGGCCGGTATGCGCTTGTACGTGTACTCGTCGGGATCGGTGGATGCCCAGAAGCTGATCTTCGGGTACACCGCCTATGGCGACCTCACGCCGTTGTTCTCCGGCTATTTCGACACCCGCGTCGGTGGCAAGCGCGAGGCGGCGTCCTATCGCGCGATCCTCGCGCAGATCGGCCTGCCGGGCAGCGAGGTGCTGTTCCTGTCCGATATCGGCGAAGAACTCGATGCCGCACGCGAGGCGGGGATGCAGACCTGCCAGTTGCTGCGCGACGGCAAGGCGCGGCCGGCGGCGGGGCATCGGCAGGTGACCGATTTCAGCGGCCTGAATCCGTCTTGAGACGATGCGGCGCGCGATAGCGCCAGTGCCAGGGCTCGTAGAGATAGCCCTCGCGATTGCCGCGCGGGTATGACAGGGTGAATCCGAAGCCGGCGGCGTTCGCCTGCAGCCAGTCGTAGGCCGGCGTGGTCTCGAAGGCTTCGTCCAGCGCGGCCGTTCCGGGCCAGCCGATGTCCACGGCACAACCGCTGTGGTGTTCGCTGTAGCCGGGCGGGGCGTTGATCCGCAGCACCTCATCCGGCGACAGTCCCCGGGCCAGCTTGGCGCGTACCAGTTCGGCCTGGAAGGCGACGCTGCGGAAGGCGGAGATCAGCAGCAGGGGCACGCCGTCGCGGGCTGCAGCCTCGCGCATGGCCAGCCAGGCCCGGGCCGCGGCGGGCACCAGCAGCTTGTCGCGGCCGTCGGTGCCCAGCCCCACGGGCTGCAGTCGGCGCGCCTCGCGGACCGGGCGCAGGCCGCGTGCCACGATCACCTGGTGATCGAGCCCCAGCTCCTCGAGCAGGGCGGCGATGGCCGGCGCGGGCGCGCGGGCCCTCATGCCATGCCGAGCTTCTGCGGCCAGCCGTAGTCGGGGCGGCCGATCACCAGGAAGGTGGGGTTGAGCAGCGAATCCTTCTGGTTGTAGCGCAGCGGCGTGAGCTCGGGCGTGCGCAGCACGATGCCGCCGGCCTGTTCGACCACGCACTGGCCAGCCGCGGTGTCCCATTCGGAGGTTGGGCCGGTGCGCGGGTAGAGATCGGCTTCGCCGCTGGCCACCTGGCAGAACTTCAGCGAGGAGCCGCGGCTGACGGCGTCATGGGCCGGCGCATGCGCCAGAAAGGCCTCGAGCGCGGCGTCGCGATGCGACTTGCTGACCACGAAGGCCGGGCGCTCCGGCACCGCGCGGGTGCGGATCGAATGCTTCTGGCCATCACGCCACTGCCAGGCACCCTGGCCCTGCGCCGCGGCCCAGGTCTGGCTGAGGGCGGGCGCGTGCACCACCCCGAGGGTCGGCACGCCGTCCTCGATCAGGGCGATATTCACCGTGAACTCGTCGTTGCGCTTGATGAATTCCTTGGTGCCATCGAGCGGGTCCACCAGCCAGTAGCGCGACCAGCCGCTGCGGGTGGCATAGGGGATGTCGGCGGCCTCCTCCGACAGCACCGGGATCTCCGGTGTCAGTGCGGTCAGGGCTGCGACAATGTGGCGGTGGGCGGCGAGGTCGGCCTGGGTCAGGGGCGAGTCGTCGTCCTTGCGCGTGACGTCGAAGTCGGGCGAGCGGTAGATCGTCAGGATGCGCTCGCCGGCCTCGATGGCGATGCGCAGGACGGCGTCGAACAGGGGGGCAGTGGTCGGCATAGGCTGCGTATCATAGCGACCATGACTGCCATCGCCGCCGTACATTGGGACGAGGTCGAGTGGGTGCTGCTGGACATGGACGGCACCATTCTCGATCTCGCCTTCGACAACTACTTCTGGCGTGAACTGGTGCCGCAGCGGTATGCCGAAAAGCACGGCCTGCCGCTCGATGAGGCCATCGAGGTCCTCCAGCCCAAGTTCCTGGCCGTGCAGCACACCTTGCCCTGGTACTGCACCGACTACTGGAGCGAGGTCACGGGCCTGGACATGGCGGGCATGAAGCGGGAGGTGCGGCATCGCATCGGCATCATCCCCGGTGCCGAAGGTTTCCTGCGGGCGGTCCGGGCCTCGGGACGGCAGCTGTGGCTGGCGACCAATGCCCACGGCGACAGCTGGCGCCTGAAGCTGGCGGAGACGGGTCTGGGCGACCACTTCCACCAGGTGATCAGCTCGCATGACTACGGCTTTCCCAAGGAGGATGCACGCTTCTGGCAAGCGCTCGAGGCGCAACACCCCTTCGAGCCTGCACGCAGCCTGTTCGTGGACGACAGCCTGCCGGTGCTGACGGCGGCTCGCGCCTATGGCATTGGCCAGGTGGTGGGGATCCGCAAGCCCGACAGTACGGCGCCGGAGCGGCGCCTCGACGGCTGGATGTCGGTGGGGGCGCTAGCCGAGCTCACGCCCAGCCTGCCGCCCCGGGCCTGACTCAGGAGCTGGGCAGGCCAGCGTCGGCGCGTTCGCTGACCGCCTGGGCTTCCACCCAGTGGCGCACGCGCTGGGCGTCGGCGAAACGGGTTGCCGAGCCGCTCGAGTCGAGGAAGATCATCACCAGCGGACGCTCCTCGACCTGGGCCTGCATCACCAGGCAACGGCCGGCTTCGTTGGTGAAGCCCGTCTTCTGCAGGCCGATGTCCCAGTCCGCCTCATAGCGGATCAGGCGGTTGCTGCTGTTGAAGGTCATGGCGCGACGGCCCGGCATCACCGTGTGCTGGCGGCGCGTGGAGTAGCTGCGGATCAGCGGCTGCCGGTAGCTGGCGTTCACCAGACGGACCAGGTCGCTGGCCGAGGCGGTGTTGCGGCTCGACAGGCCCGTGGGGTCGGCGAAATGGCTGTGCAGCATGCCGAGATCCCAGGCCTTGGCGTTCATGGCCGCGACGAAGGACTGCAGGCCGCCGGGATAGTGCCGCCCCAGGGCATGCGCCGCGCGATTCTCAGAGGACATCAGCGCCAGCAGCAGCAGCTCTTCGCGGCTCAGGCGGTTGCCCACGGCCAGGCGGGAATGGCTGTGCTTCTCGGTGTCGACGTCCTCGACGCTGATCGTCAGCAGCTCATCCAGCGGCTGTGCGGCCTCGAGCACCACCAGCGCGGTCATGAGCTTGGTCAGCGAGGCGATCGGCAGGACCGCATCGGCATTTTTCTTGACCAGCACCTCGCCGGTGTTCTGGTCGACGACCAGGGCGACGCTGGACTTGAGGTTCAGGGCGTGACCGGTGCCGCGCAGGCCCAGCTTCTGGCCGGTGGACAGCGGCGAGCTGCCGTTGCGGCGCACGGCTTTCTTGATATTGCGCGAGCCACTGCGGACCTTGCGCTTGCTGCTGGCCTTTTTCTTGGTGGTCGCGGCCCGGCGCTTGGCCGTGGCCTTCTTCTTGACGGCCGCCTTGGCGGTCTGGGGCGCGGCCCGGGTCGAAGCTTCGGCCGTGGAGGCGGCGGAGGCGCCACCGGCGACCAGGGTCAGCGAGCAGGCGAGCAGGGCAGAAGCCAGGGCTTTACCCGGCTTCGAAAACAAAAAAATCCCCCGGTGCTTCAAGAGCATCCCGATAGTCCCCCGTCCTTACGGCGTGGAATATAGCAGCGAAAACCTGGAAACCGCCAGCAAGGCCTTGAAAACCGGCTGGTAAAGGCCGCCGCCCGGGATGATCGCGGGAGCGCAAGGACAAACTGGCGGGTGCGGCATCGGCAAGGGCCTCCGGCGGGTGGCGCGGCCCCGTCGGAGCGGGGTGGGCGCAAATTATTGCCGTACATCCAAGCAACAGGAGTGCCAGTTGTCGTGCCAGCGCCTACGCCGGTCCCGGCCACCGGGAGGTCAACCGGCAGCCGGTCGGGCGGGGCCCCACCCGGGGGCGGTCGTGCCCTGACCGGGTCTCAGCCGGCCGGCAGGTTCCGGGACAGCATGGCGATCAGGCGCCGCTTGCTGGGGATCACCCAGTTCTGCTTCAGGACCGGCGACAGCAGGCCGGCGGCCTCCAGCTCGTCGCAGAGGTGCATCTGGTGGGCCAGGTCGAACAGATCGAGCTGCTCGGTGAACAGGCCGTCGTCGCCCACGGTGATGAAGGACACCCCGGGGGTCTGGTAGTGGCTGCCATCCGGGCGCCGGCCCGGGCCGCGGTTCCACCAGTGGGTGATGATCTGGTTGCCGTGCGTGGTGTAGCGCTCGATCGGGAAGCTCCAGCCCTCCCAGCCGACCATCATGTCGCGGCCGTAATGGGTGGCCCGGATCTCGTCGCGGTTCGCCGCGAACACCCGCATCGTGCCGCCGTACTCGCAGAGGTACTGGCAGTCGGGGGCGTAGAAGCGGTCCGCGATCCAGGCCCACTCGTTGCGCCGGGCCGCCTCCACGAAGGCGGCCTGCATCGCCTCGGCCTGCGCCGCCACCTGTTCCGGCCTGATCGCCATGGTCCTGCTCCTCCTGCGGGTTTTCGGCATGGTGGCCAGGCTGCCGGGCGGGTGCCTCACCCATATGCGGGGGCGCTCCTCCGGCCACACCGGGCTGTGCTACGTTGCGCGCCCGCGGTGGGGACCGCGAGGGGATCAAGAGCATGAACAGAGCAGTGATCGGCGCGGCGCTCGCGCTGGCCTTCAGCCCGGCCTGGGCCACGCCCTGCGAAGAGGTGGCAGCGGCCATCGCGGCCAAGATCGAGGCCAAGGGCGTCAAGAACTACACGCTGGAGATCCTGCCGGCGGCGGCCGAGGTGCCGGCCGGCAAGAAGGTCGTGGCGGTCTGCGACAACGGGCGCAACAAGCTGGTCTACGGGCGCCGCTGAGTCCAGCCCTCAGCCGCCTTCCAGTTCCTCGAGCGCCTCGCGGGCATACACCGCCAGGCGCTGCAGGTGCGGCAGCGTGTCGCGGCAGCCAATGAAGCCGAAGTTGAGCGTATCGATATAGCTCACCACGGTGATGTTGAGGCCATAGCCCTGGAAGGGGATCGACACCGGGTAGTAGGCGTCCATGTGGAAGCCGCGGAAGTACAGCGGCTGCGTCGGCCCCGGCACGTTCGAGATCACCAGGTTGAAGGCCGGCCGCACGCGTCCGGCGGCGCCGGGGATCTGCGAGAGCATCATCGGCGCCATCAGCAGGGCGCTGTACTGCATGATCCCGTTCTTGGTCATGCCCGAGAGCTGGGCCTTGGCCTCCTTGGTCGAGGCGATGATCGCCGCGATGCGGTCCTTGGGGTCGTCGATGTCGGTGGCCAGCGACGCCAGGATCGACCCCACGGCATTGCCGCCGCCCGGATCGTCCTTCGGCCGGATGTTCACCGGCAGCATCGCGGTCAGCGGTTTGTCCGGCAGCGCCCCCTGTTCGGCGAGCAGGCGGCGCAGCGCGCCTGCGCACAGCGCCAGCACCACGTCGTTGAGCGTGCCGCCATGGGCCTTGGCGGCGTCCTTGAGCCGCGCCACCGGAAACTGCTGCGTGGCAAAGCGGCGGTTGCGGCCGATCTTGCCGTTGAGGATGGAGCGCGGCGCCTGCATCGGCGCCACCAGGCTCTTGCCGCCGCGATCCGGCTTGAGCGTGTTCATCAGGGCCCGCGTGATGTTGCGGGTCGTGCCCATCTGCTCGCGGGCGAGGCCCAGCAGGGCCTCCAGCGTCGGGGCCTTGGCTTCGCTGCGTGCGGCCCGCTCGGACGGTGCACGGGTGAAGAACATCGGCGTGTCCCTCTCCGAGGCCTCGCTCGACATGCTGCGCGACAGCAGCTTGATGCCGGTATAGCCGTCGACCAGGGCGTGGTGGACCTTGAAATAGATCGCGAAGCGACCGCCCTCGAGGCCCTCGATGAAGTGCACCTCCCAGGGCGGGCGGTGGAAGTCGATGCCGTTACTGTGCAGGCGCGACACCAGGATACCGAGCTCGCGCTCGTCGCCCGGCGCGGGCAGGGCTGAGCGGCGGATGTGGTACTCGACGTCGAAATCCTCGTCCTCGATCCAGGCCTGTGTCGGGCTCGCCAGCAGGCTCGGATGCTTGAGCTTGAGGTTCCAGGGCGCGTGGACCTCGGTGGCCGCACGGATCTCGTCCATCATGCCGCGCAGGAAGTCGGTACCGCCGCCCTTGGGCGGCGAGAACGGCATCAGGGCGCCGACATGCATCATCGACTCGCGCGTCTCCGCGGCGAGGAAGGTCCAGTCCAGGGGATTCAGCCGCTTGGTCGCGCCCATCGTGTTCTCCTCCCTTGTTATGCCGGCATGGTAGCGCCGCCGCGGCGGCGGTGGCAGCACATCCGCGCGGCGTTTGCCAGATTGGCAGGGCCGCGCGCGCTGGCTATCGTCGCGGCCCGACCGTTTCCCGACTGCCCCGATCCGCATGACCGCCGCGCCCAGTATTGCCGCCCTGATCGCCGAGACCATTGCCCGTGACATCGCGGCCCAGCCCCGCCAGGTGCAGGCCGCCGTGGCCCTGCTCGATGAGGGAGCGACCGTGCCCTTCATCGCCCGCTACCGCAAGGAGATCACCGGCGGCCTCGACGACACGCAGCTGCGCCTGCTGGAGGAGCGACTCGGCTACCTGCGCGAACTGGAGGATCGTCGCGGCACGGTGATCGAGTCGATCCGCGGCCAGGGCAAGCTGGACGAGGCGCTGGAGGCGAAGCTGCGCGCGGCCACGACCAAGGCCGAACTCGAGGACCTGTACCTGCCCTACAAGCCCAAGCGCCGCACCCGCGCCGAGATTGCCCGGGAGCGCGGCCTGGGCCCGCTGGCCGAGGCGCTGCTCGCCGATCGCAGCCGGGTGCCTGCCGAAGCCGCGCTGGCCTATGTGCAGGGCGAGGTGGCCGACGCCAAGGCGGCGCTCGAGGGCGCGCGCGACATCCTCAGCGAGCAGTTCGCGGAAAACGCCGAACTGCTCGGCCGCCTGCGCCAGTACCTGCGCGACCGCGCCGTGCTGCGTTCCCAGCTGGTCGAGGGCAAGGCCGAGGCCGGCGCCAAGTTCTCCGACTACTTCGATCACCGCGAGCCCTGGGCCAAGGTCGCCGGGCACCGCGCGCTGGCCATGCTGCGCGGGCGCAACGAGGAAGTCCTGATGCTGGAGCTGGAGGTCGATGCGGAGGACAGCTCGCCCTGGAAGCCGGTCGAGCGCCTCGTCGCCGCCTCGCAGGACATCCGCCCGGAGCGCGGGGCCTGCGACGCCTGGCTCATGGATGTGGCGCGCTGGTGCTGGCGCGTGAAGCTCTCGCTGAACCTGTCGATGGACCTGATGCTGGAGCTGCGGCAGCGTGCCGAGGCCGAGGCCATCGAGGTTTTCGCGCGCAACCTCAAGGACCTGCTGCTGGCCGCGCCGGCAGGCTCGCGCGCCACGCTGGGCCTGGACCCCGGCATCCGCACCGGCGTGAAGGTGGCGGTGATCGACGCCACCGGCAAGCTGCTCGACACGACGACGGTCTATCCCTTCCAGCCGCGCAACGACGTGCGCGGCGCGCAGGCCGAACTCGCACGGCTGATCGCCAAGCATCGCGTCGAACTGATCGCGATCGGCAACGGCACGGCCAGCCGCGAGACCGAGAAGCTGGTGGCGGAACTGCTGCCGCTGCTGGCCGAGCCGCGGCCCGTCAAGGTGGTGGTCAGCGAGGCCGGCGCCTCGGTGTACTCGGCCTCGGCCACCGCCGCGGCGGAATTCCCGGACCTCGACGTGTCGCTGCGTGGCGCGGTGTCCATCGCACGGCGTCTGCAGGATCCGCTGGCGGAGCTGGTGAAGATCGAGCCCAAGTCCATCGGCGTGGGCCAGTACCAGCACGACGTCGACCAGTACCGCCTGGCCAAGGCGCTCGACGCCGTGGTGGAGGACGCGGTGAATGCCGTGGGCGTGGATCTCAACACCGCCTCTGCGCCGCTGCTGTCGCGCGTCTCCGGCCTCGGCGAGTCGCTCGCGCAGGCCATCGTCTTCCATCGCGACCGCAACGGCGCCTTCCGCACGCGCCAGCAATTGCTGGAAGTCAGCCGTCTCGGGCCCAAGACCTTCGAGCAGTGCGCCGGCTTCCTGCGCATCCGCGACGGCGAGGAGCCGCTGGACGCCTCGTCCGTGCATCCCGAGGCCTATGGCCTGGCGCAGCGCATCGTTGCCGCCTGTGGTCGCGACCTGCGCAGCCTGATGCGCGACGGTGCAGCGCTCAAGAAGCTCGATCCGCGGCAGTTCGCGGACGAGCGCTTCGGTCTGCCGACCGTGCGCGACGTGCTCGCCGAACTCGAGAAGCCCGGCCGCGATCCAAGACCGGCCTTCCGTACGGCGACCTTCGCCGAAGGCATCCACGAAGTGAAGGACCTGCAGCCGGGCATGGTGCTCGAAGGCACGGTGACCAATGTCGCGGCCTTCGGCGCGTTCGTCGACATCGGCGTCCACCAGGACGGCCTGGTGCATGTCTCGCAGCTGGCCGACCGCTTCGTGAAGCACGCCCACGAGGTAGTGAAGGCGGGCGACATCGTCAAGGTGCGCGTGGTCGAGGTGGACCTCAAGCGCCAGCGCATCGCCCTGTCGATGCGCAAGGACGACGGCAGCGCCCGGACGACGGGCGCTTCGGCCGACCGGGGTGGCGGGCGCGAGTCTCGCCCCGCGCGGCCGACGGCCAAGCCGGCGCCAGCGCCGCAGGGCGCCCTCGGCGCGGCCCTGATGGACGCACTGCGCAAGCGCTCATGAGGCCGGCGCCGTGAAACCCACGATCTTCGACCGCATCATCGCCGGCGAACTGCCGGTGAGCTGGGTCTACCAGGACGCGGTCTGCGTCGCCTTCATGGACATCCACCCCATGAGCCGCGGCCATGTGCTGGTGGTGCCGCGCCTGTCGCGGCCCACCCTGAGCGAACTGGACGCCGCGACCCGCAGCCATCTGTGGGAGGTCGCGGAGCGCGTCGGTGCGGCGCAGCGGCGCGCGCTCGGCAGCCGCGCCCAGCACCTGCTGGTCAACGACGGCAAGGCCGCGAGCCAGACCGTGCCCCATGTGCACATCCATGTGATCCCGCGCTACGGCCGCGATGCCCTGCGCACCATCGCCCAGATCCTCTGGCACATCGGCACCCTGGCGCTGCCGCATCGCGAGGATGCGGCGCGCCGGCGCCGGCTCGATGAACAGGCCGCGCAGATCCGCGCGGCCCTCGCGGCCTGATTCAGGCGGCCGGGCCGGGCGCCTGCGGTTGCCGCAGATAGCCCAGGACCTGCGGCGCCCGGGCCGCGTCGAGCCGCTGCAGCGGCAATCGCGCCGAAGGCAGGACCAGAGCGAGGTCGGTGCCGGTCCCCGAGGGCAGGGTCAACGCGGCGGCAATGGCCACTTCGTCGGCCGGTCGCGCACCGCGGACCAGGCGCGCCAAGGTCCACTCGAGGTCGTCCTGGTCGATCAGGCCGGGGCCATGCTCGGTGCTCAGCAGGACCGCACCTTCCTCGTCGAGCCAGGCCGCGGTCGGGTGCTCGACCGGCAGGTCGGTGTGGGTGCGCAGCCGGCCGCAGCCATCGACCCGCAAGACCAGCGGCGCATAGTCGAGTTCCACATAGCCGCGCTGCGGGCCGTTCTGGAAATACCAGGCCCCGCGCTCATCGGCCGCGTAGTTGCGGCCGATGGTGTCGAGGATCTGCGGCCGGCTGATCGGCTCGCCCTTGATCAGCCAGCGCCCCCGCCGGTCCAGCCGCAGCCAGCCGTACAGGGCCGGGACGTTCGGCCACTTGGCCAGTGCGCGGTAGACCCAGTCCTCCATCGTGGCGGTGCGCGCCTCAGGGGGCCTTGCGGGTGAGCTCGGCGCGGATCGCGGCGACGAAGGCCGGATCATCGGGCTTCACTCGGCTGCCGAAGTGCTGCACGCGCTGGCCGTCGCGGCTGATCAGGTACTTGTTGAAGTTCCAGGACGGCGCCTCGCCGGTGGCGGCCTTGAGATCGCGGAACAGGGGGTTGGCGTCGTCGCCCTTGACGTCGCTCTTGCGGTACATCGGGAAGCTGACGCCGTAGTTGAGCTTGCAGAACTTCGCGATCTCCTCGTCGCTGCTGTACTCCTGGTTCATGAACTGGTCCGAGGGAAAGCCGAGCACGACCAGACCCTGGGCCTGGTAGGTCTTGTACAGGGCCTCGAGGCCCTCGTACTGGGGCGTGAAGCCGCACTTGCTGGCGGTATTGACCACCAGCACCACCTTGCCGCCGTGCGCCTGGCACAGGTTTTCCTCGCCGCCGGTGAGGCGTCGTTCGGTCTTGTCCAGCAGGGCGGGTTGGCAGGCGGCAAAGGCGGACGGGGCAAGGCTGAACAGCAGGAGGGCGAGCGTCAGGCGCATGGGGCGAACTCCGAGGATCAGGTTTCCAGCTTACGGGATGGTCCCGGCCGCCGGATGCAGACGGCGGGGGGGCGACGGCGCGACGATGTCAGCCCTGTCCTACAGCGTCGATGGGGGTCGCCCCGGACCTGCGGCGGCGGCGGCTCGCGGACAATGCCGCCATAACCAGCTGCATTCCGGAGAGGCCATGAGTTCGACGATCGGTACCCGCATCCCCAGCCGTCCGGCCAGCCAGTGGCCGATCGGCATCCGCCTGCGCTTCGCGCCTGACGCGGATCTCAAGGACGAGGCCCAGCGGGGCAAGCCGGTGATCGTGCTGTCGGGCCTGAAGCTCATCGGCCCCGGTAACAGCTTCTCCTGGCGCCAGCAGGTGCTGGCCCTGTCCACCGGCCGGATCGGTTGGGCACGCCCGGACCAGCTGGGCCTGCCGCTCGACGGCGAAGAGCCCGAGTCGTTCTGAGCCGCGACCGGGGCCGGGCCCCGGCCGCAGCCGGTCGCTACTGCGGCGCGGGTCCCGCGCCGCGCAGCACGGTGGTTTCCCCCGCGACCTGCACCTCGCTGTCCCAGAGGTAAGACAGGTGGGGGTGCGCCTGCCGCAGCACCGGCAGGGCGCGGGCGTCGCCGCGCAGCTGCCAGTCCATCCAGGCCAGCGAATACTGCCCCGCGATCTCCTGGCCCCACTGGGCCGTGGGCAGCAGCGGGAAGTTGGTGTGCTGCGCATGCGAGGAGGCCTCGGCGACGATGAAAGCGCGCTCGCCCTGCAGCTTCTCGTAGACCGGACGCACCACCTCGGGATTGACGAAGGGGATCGGCGCGATCGGTCCGTCGTGGTCGCCGGTCTGGATCATCACCGGGATCGGGTTGGCATCGAAGGGCGCCTGGGCCTCGCTGATCGGTGCCGCCGCCACGGCGGCGTGGATGCGCGGTTCTACCGCCTGCAGGCCGAGGGTCGTGATTGCGCCCATGCTGTGGCCGATCACGCCGATACGGCGTCGGTCGAGCACGCTGCGCACCGGCGATTCCTCCAGCAGCCAGGTCAGCGCGTCCTGCGCCTCGGCGATGTTGTCGCCGGGATCGCCCTCGCCCTCGTCGGCCGAATGGCCCTGGCCGCTGAAGTCGAAGGCGAATACCAGATAGCCCGCGTCGGCGAATACCTGGTGCCACCAGCGGTACATGGCGACGTTGGTGTTGAGACCCTCGAGCGCGAGGATCACCGGGAAGGGGCCGGACTGCGGTGATACGGCGCCGCGTTGCGGCAGCACGATCTCGCCGTACAGCTCGGTGCCATGGCGGTTGTTGAAGCGCACCGGGACCAGCGCCACCTGGTCGTTGAAGTCCGGATGGCCGTACCAGTGGTAGGCATGGTCCACACGCGAACCGTCCTGGGCCTGCGCCAGGGCGGCGCGGACCGAGAAGGCGACCAGTGCCGGATCGCTCAGGTCCGCCACGGTCATGCCGAAGGCAATCGGGTCGAACAGGCGCGCGGCAACGTCGCGCGGCAGCAGCGCGGCGAGGCTGTCGAGCTGGCCGATCAGGGCCTCGATCTCGGCCGGTGCCGGCGGCGGATTCTCGCCACCCTGCGACACGGGCCAGGACTTCAGGCTGGCATCGCCGCCACCCCCGACCCCGTCGAGGCCGTCGCCGCCGCTGGAGCAGGCGGCCAGTGCCAGCAGGACGCCGGCCAGGCTGATGTGGCGCAGGGCGCCACGCAGTGCATCGCGCATCGGGAAACTCCTCCTCAGGTCTGCGGGTCGCGTTCGCGCCGCAGCTGGTCGAGGCGTCGCTGCGCCTCGGCCGCTTCGGTGGCGTCGCGCGCCTTCTGGTCCTTGGTGCGGCCGAAGCGCACGCGGTTCTCCGCGGCCTGCTGCTCGGCCTCGGCGCGGGCCTTCTGTTTGCGCCGCTTGTTCAGGTTGACGATCTCGGCCACGGCGCCGCGCTCAGTAGAACAGCGCCGCGTAGACGACGAACAGCCAGGACAGCAGACCGTGCAGGATCGCCCAGCCGATCGACTGGTTGTGGAAATAGCTGATCGTGATCGCCAGCATGGCGCCGAAGCCCAGCGCGCCGGTGGCGGGCAGGCGGATGGTGCGCACGCCGAAGCCGCCGCGGGCCCGGCTGCGGTCGCCCGGGATGAATTCACCGTCGCGGGGTGCGTCGCGGCCATTGCGCGGGTCGTAGGGATCGAGGCTCATGCCGGATATTCTAACGGGAGCGCTCGCCGGGTCCGGCACCGGTCCCTGGACAGGACGCGCGTGCTGTATGGACAAGCTCGAAGGTCGGCAGGCCATGGAAACGCTGCCCCGTGATTTCTACGACCGCGACACCGTAGCGGTCGCCCGCGACCTGCTGGGCCGCCATCTCGTCCACCGGGTTGGCGGACAGGCACGGATCGGCCGCATCGTCGAGACCGAGGCCTACCTGGGTCCCCACGATCTTGCCGCGCATTCCTCGCGCGGCCTCACCGAGCGCACGCGGATCATGTTTGGTCCGCCGGGGCACGCCTACGTCTACCTGATCTACGGCCTGCACCACTGCTTCAATGTCGTGACCGAGGCCGAGGGCCACGGCGCGGCCGTGCTGCTGCGGGCGCTGGAGCCGGTGGCGCAGCTGGAGGGCCGGACCCAGGGGCCGGGACTGCTCTGCAAGGCGATGGGCCTGGACCGGCGCCACAACGGCCTGGATCTCTGCGGAGAATCGCTGTTCCTGCTGCCCGGCACGCCGGTGCCGCCGCGCCGGATCGTGCGGCGTCCGCGCATCGGCGTGGACTATGCCGGCGCCTGGGCGCGGCGGCTCCTGCGCTTCTACATCGCCGAGAATCCCTGGGTCTCGCGACCGTAAGGCCGGTCAGGGGCCGGCGAATCGCAGGGTGGCACGCACCCCACCGCCCGCAAGGTTCTCCACCCCCAGCCACCAGCCCTGGCGTTCGCTCAGGACCCGGGCAATGTACAGACCCATGCCGCTGCCGCCGTGCTTGCCGTGGGTGCCGGGTTCGAACACATGGGGCAGGTCGGCGGGCGCGATGCCTTCGCCATCGTCCTCCACGAGCAGCCGGTTGGTGTCGAGATCGATCCGCACCCGTCCGCCCGCGGCGGCGCGGAGGGCATTGCGCAGGAGATTGCTGAAGACGATGCCGAGCACCGCCGCCGGGAGCGTGCGCCGCACCGGCTGAAGGACCCATTCGACCTGGGTACCGGCAGGCTCGGCGTCAGCCAGGTGCGGGCTTGCCCACTGCTGCAGCAGTTCGTCGACGGCCACCGTGGCCGCGGGCGGCTCCTGGGCGCGGGACAAGGCCAGCAGCGCATCGAGCGTGTCGCGCGCGCGCTCCACCGCGCGTTCGATGCGCGCGTCCGTCGCCGGACGTTGCGCGGGCAGGGCCTGCGCCAGCTCGGTGGCGTTGGCGATGACCGCCAGCGGCGTGCGCAGTTCATGGGCGGCGGCGGCGGCGAAGGCCCGCTCGCGCGCGACCAGCGCGCCAATCTCGGCCAGGCGGCCATTCACCGCATCAACGATCACCCGCAACTCGCCCTCCTCCTGTCGGTGCGGCAGGCGCGCAGCGGCACCCTCGAGCGGCAGTGCGCGGATGTCATCCACCAAGGTGGCCAGCGGCTGTAGCGTGCGACGCGCCACGGCGCCGCTGGCCAGCCAGGCGAGCAGCGCGCACAGCGCAAACCCTGCCAGCAGGGCGAGATGGCTGCGCCGCTCCAGCTCGGCGAAGTCGCCCACGTCATACAGCAGGTAGGCCCGGTCGTGGTTGCCGAGCTCGCGCACCAGGATGTGGTAGCGCCGCCCGTCGAGGACGTGGTCGCGGTAGGAGCCAGGCGCCAGGGCGGCGATGGCCGGGGGTGGTGCGAGACGCCCGCCGCTGCGGTAGTAGAGCAGGCCGTCCCGGGGCGGCGGCACGCGGCCGCCCTCGGCGTAGATCGCCAGTTCGCGGCCGAGGAGATGGTCGAGCAGGTCGCTTTCGAGCCAGGCGCTGCCGACCCAGACCAGGGCGGCAAAGCTCGCGGTCACGCCGGCGCAGAGCCCGACCAGGCCCAGCGCCAGGCGCCGCCGCAGGTCAAGTGCCGCCTTCATCGGCCAGGCGGTAGCCGACACCGTGCACGGTATGCAGCAGCTTGCGGCGGAAGGGCTTGTCGACGGCTCCACGCAGGTTGGACATGTGCATGCGCAGCACATCCTCCTGCGGCGCCTCGTTGGCCCAGAGCAGGTGTTCGAGTTCAGCGCGCGGCACCACGGCCGGGCTGGCACGCATCAGGTGCTCCAGCAGCTTGCGCGTGGTCGGGTTGAGCGCCAGCGGCTTGCCGGCGCGCTGGGCCTGCAGGCGGCGCGGGTGATAGCTCAGATCGGCGACCTGCAGCGCCTCCTCGACCGGCGGCAGCGCGCGCCGGGCCAGGGCCTCGATGCGCAGGCGCAGCTCGACCAGCGAGAAGGGCTTGACCAGGTAGTCGTCAGCGCCGGCCTCGAAGCCCGCCACCTTGTCCTCGGTGCTGCCCAGCGCGGTGAGCATGATCACCGGCGTCTGCCGGCCATGGTCGCGACGCAGGCGACGGCACAGTTCGGCGCCGTCGAGGCCCGGCAGCATGCGGTCGAGGATCAGCAGCTCGGAGGACTCCTCGACGGCGCGGCGAAGCGCCGTGCGCCCGCTGGCGACCGGGGTTACCTCGTGACCGAGCGCACGCAGGTAATCCGCCACGTTCGCAGCCAGGTCGGCATCGTCTTCGGCCAGCAGGATGCGCATTGGGGGTTTACCCGCAGGACTCCTTCAAATCCTATGGTTATTATTTACAAGTCATTTACATATTGACCCGCCACGTCCGCATTGTAGGCGCTGGCCGCATCCGTCACCCAGGGGGAGAATCACCGATGAGGTTCCGTCACACGCCGCTCGCACTGGCGGCGGCCTGCCTGTTCGTCTCCGCGGCGCAGGCCCAGACAGAGGCGGCCGATGCACCGCGGCAGCTCGACCCGGTCCAGGTCACCGCGACCCGCGAGGCTGAGCCGGTCACGATGATCCCGGCGGCGATCACGGTCGTCACCGGCGAGCAGATGCGAGCGCTGGGAGCGTCCGACCTTCGCACGGCACTCAACCTTGTCGCCGGTGTCGAGATCTCCCCGGGCGGCGATGGCGGCCCGGCCGGCTCGGTGCCCGCAATGTGGGGCCTGCGCGAGTTCGACGCCTTCCTGCTCGTGGTCGACGGCGTGCCCGCGGGCGGCGCCTTCAATCCGGCGCTCACGACGCTGGACCTCAACAACATCGAGCGCATCGAAGTGCTGCGCGGCGCTGCGCCGGTCATGTACGGCGCGACCTCCTTCGTCGGCGTGATCCACGTGCGCCACTACGCAGCCGGCCAGGCGGACCGTCGCCTGAGCGCCACCGTGGGCGGACCCTCGGGCCGTTTCGGCAGCTTCAGCGTCAACGCGGCCACCGTGCTGTCGGACGGCGACATCAAGCAGTCGATCAGCGGCAATGTCGAGAAGCGCAACTTCAAGGACGAGCGCGCCGGCGTGGAGCGTGGCCATGTGCTCTACCGCCTGGGCAGCGGTGGCTTCCGTCTCGACGCCGACGTCGTGCGTCTCGACCAGGAGCCGGACAGCCCGGTCCTGCGCGACGCCGCCACCGTGCTGACCACCCGCACGCCGCTGGACGCCAACCACAATCCGAGCGACGCGAAGATCGACACCACCCGCGTCGCCATCAGCGCCGGCTACGTCCGCGACACCGCGCTCGGTGCCTGGGACACGACCCTGGCGCTGACCAACACCCGCGACGACATCGTCAAGGGCTACCTCGAGAACGCGCCGCTGGCTGCCGATCCGGTCAATGCCCACGGCTACGCGCAGGAACGCACCATCACCGATCTGTACTTCGACACGCACCTGCGCTCGATGCCGGCGGCTTCGCTGGGCCTCACCTGGGGCATCGATGCGCTGCTCGGCAAGGGCGAGCAGGAGAGCGCCGTGTTCCCGTACACGGTCAACCGCGACGGCTCGGGCGCGCCGTCGAGCGGCACCGCCCGCAATTGCGCGCCGAATCCGCCCACCTGCGAGAGCAACGAGTCCGAGGACGAGCGCCAGTTCCTCGGTGCCTATGTGCAGGCCGACTGGAGCGTCACGCCCCGCTGGACCGTGCTGGCCGGCCTGCGCCTGAACCAGACCCATGAGAAGCAGGAAGGCGAGGACGATTCCACGTCGCCGCCGACGCAGGCCACCGACGAGGAGACCGAGACCCGCTTCTCCGGCGGCATCGGCAGCAGCTACAAGCTCTGGGACGGTGGCGAGGACCACCTGGTCGTCTACGCCGACTATCGCAACACCTTCAAGCCGGCGGCGATCGACTTCGGCCCGGAGGGCGAAGCGAACATCCTCGAACCCGAGGAGGCGCACGCCTATGAGGGTGGCTTCAAGGGCGCCCTGCTCGACGGTCGCCTGAGCTACGACCTGTCCGTGTTCACGATGAAGTTCGAGAACTCGGTGTTCGCGCAGCAGACCGCGGCCGGCAATCCGGCCCTGGCCAACGCCGGCGTGCTGTACTTCAAGGGCGGCGAGTTCGAGAGCCGCTTCCGCCTGCTGGCCGACCTGAGCCTGTACGCCAACTACGCGCGCCACGACCTGCGTTTCGGCGACTTCGTGCGCACCTTCGGCGGCACGCCGCGGCAGCTGCGCGGCAACTACCAGGAACTGGCGCCGCAGAACATCGGCGCCCTGGGCCTGATCTACGCGCCGTCGCTGGGCTTCAACGCGAGCGCCGTGTACCACTACACCGGTCGTCGCTGGCTGAACCAGCGCAACACGGTGCGGGCCGGCGACTACGAGACCCTGGACGCGGCCGTGGGCTATCGCGTCGGCCGCTTCGAGATCTCGCTGCGGGGCAACAACCTCACCGACCAGCGCGACGCGGTCTCGGAGAGCGAACTGGGCGACGCCCAGTACTTCCGCATGCCGGCGCGTACGGTGGAGCTGGGCTTCTCGATGGACCTGTAAACGATACGGTGGGAAAGGAAAGGGCGGCCCATGGGCCGCCCTTTGCCGTTACCGCGTCAGACGCTACTTCAGGAGCGCCGGCAGCGCGCCGGCGGCGTCGAGCTGCAGACGCTTCACCGTCTCGAGCAGGGCCGGGTCGGCGAAGCTGGCCTTCGTGAACTGCGTCAATGCGTAGGCCTGGGTGACATGGGCATTGCCAATGACGGGGCCCAGCGCATTGGGCATGCCATTGGTCGAGCTCAGCGCCACCGAGGCCAGTCGCAGCTTCCCGGCCACGCCGCGGTCGTGGAAGGCCAGGCCGTAGAACGACAGGTCCATCCACTGCTTGCCGGGCTGCAGCACCTGCGCGGCCTGGGCCGTGGCCAGCGGCAGGTCGGCGAGGTCGGCCAGGGTGCCGGTCAGGTAGACGCGACCCGGGGCGAGGACCTCGACCTCGGCGGCGAGCACCAGGTTGCCGTTCTTCACGGAATCGAGGTAGCGACCCGTGAGGCGCGCGGCGGGATTACTGAACTGGAAGCCGCCCGCCACGGCGCGCCGCTCGTTGTTGGCGAGCAGGGCCTGGGTCTTGACCATCACGCTGTCGGCCGTGCCCAGCGCCGGTGTGCGGTCGACCGGCAGGGTGTAGCGCGCAACGTAGAGGCCATCGCCGGCGATCGTGTCCGGCGCGATGCCGTCGTCGCGGTAGCTCACCGCACCGAGTGCGCCCAGACGCTCGCCGACCAGTTCGCCGCTGATGCGGGCACCGCTCACCGTGCTGGACGAGCCGACCAGGCCGTCGAGCAGGCTGCGCGGGGCCGTCTGCAGGTTGGCCAGGGCGGCGTACAGCGTCACGGTCTCGCCCGGCAGGGCGCTGATGGTCGAGGCCCAGACCGTGAGGCGCGGGCCGGCGCCGCCGGCCCCGAGCGCACTCTGGCGCGAGGGCTGGCGGTCGGCGATCAGAGGATCGACGGCGCCGAGCTCGAGGACGGTCGACCACTGCGGATAGCGGGCCTGCCGCGCGTAGTCTTCGGCGGCACTCAGCGCCAGCGGCCGTACCGAGGCGGTCTGCGCCGCGGCGGGCAGGGTGGCAGCGAGCAGCAGGGCCAGGGAAATCGTCTTCTTCATGATGGCGTCTCCCGGATCAGTACAGGATGGAAATGAACTTGCCCGTGCTCATCGCGCTCTGCACGGTGGTATCGGGACTGCACTTCACGCTGCCACACATCCAGATGCCGTCGGGAATGGCCTTGCGCGTGTCGCGGTCGACGTCGTTGCGCTCGTCGTCATGGTTCTCATGGCTGGCATCCAGGTTGCGGAAGCCCGAGGTCTCCTGCTTGTAGCTGTTATTGCAGGCATTGCTGTTGTTGTAGCTGGCATTGGCGGAGCCGTTGCAGGCGAAGATCGACGCGTACTGCACCACGCCATCGTCCTCGCCACTGAGGCAGGCGCTGGCGCCGAAGATCGCCTCGTAGCCGCCGGTGAGGTAGATGTTCCTGGCCGGGGCGTTGGAGTACGTGCGGACCTGCACGTCGTCGGCGCTGCGCAGCCAGTAGGTGGCGGTGTCGCAGCTCTGGATCCAGGACGCGGCCCAGTTGCAGCCGCCGCTGGAATCGCCGCAGACCGCATCCGCGCCCTCCGAGCCGCGGTGCGCGCCGCCGGTGGTGACCACCATCGCCAGGCGCGTGGCCACGGTGCTGAACGGGGCGCCGCCGTAGTTGTAGTTGGGATCGCTGGCGTCGTTGTTGCCGAGGATGTAGTCCATCACCGCGCCGCCCATCGAGTGGGCCACCACCCAGAAGGTGCCGCCGTTGGCGTAGGTCTGCGCGCAGCGGTTGCCGCCGCCGTCGGCGCCGCCATTGGTGGCGTTGACGATCTCATTGGCCACCTCGCCCGCGGCCTGCGCGCCGTAGTAGGGATTGGTGCCGTTGTAGCCGACGACGTAGTACGAGGTGGCGAACTGCTTGGTCGCCTCGCGGATGAAGTCGCCGCTGTCCTTCTTCCAGTAGTTCCGTGCCGCGGTCCAGCTGGTGTAGGTGTTGGTGTCGGTCTGCTTGCCGTGGACGAAGATCAGGCAGGGGGCTGCCTGGACGGTGGCGCTGGCTGCGAGCAGCAAAAAGCCGAGACTGGCCCTGAGGGCCATGCTGAGTTTCATTGAGTCACTCCTCTCCCGCACGTGTTGAAAGACAGCCTGAAGCCAGGCTGTCGCCGTGGGTCGCTCGCGGTTGACCGTCTGATGCGACCGCTCGCCGTTACGGTGTGAGGGCAATCCCGGACAGCATCCGGGGCATCCCTTCCGCCGGCTGTCGGGAGCCTGTCTTACGCCGGTTGCAGGAATGCGGAAAGAGGGGTTTTCCCGCGCCCCTGCGTGGCGCCGTTCGCACCCCCGGCCGGACGGTAATTATCATTTCCAGTGCGGTGACGCTGCGCAGGGTGCGTGCCAGACTGGATCAGTCCCTGTCGCCGGAGATGCCGATGCTCTCGCTCGCCTCGTTGTGGCTGCCCTGGCTGGTTGCCGCGGTACTGGTGTTTGTCGCCAGCAGCCTGATCCACATGGTCTTCCGCTGGCACGCCAGCGACTATCGCAAGCTGCCTGACGAGGATGCCGTGCGTGCGGCGCTCAAGGGCGGCTCGCTGCCCGCCGGCCAATACACGGTGCCGCACTGCGGGGACATGAAGGACATGCAGTCGCCGGAGATGCAGCAGAAGTTCCGCGAGGGACCGGTGGCGATGCTCCTGGTGCGGGCGCCGGGCCTGCCGGCCATGGGGCCGATGCTGGGCCAGTGGTTCGCGCTCAACCTGCTGGTCTCGGGCATCGTCGCTTGCGTGCTGGCCTGCACACTCGCCCCGGGCGCGGAGGCTCATCGTGTCTTCCACCTGGCGGCCCTGATCGGCTTCATCGCCTATGCCGGCGGCAGCATTTCCGACGGCATCTGGAAGGGTCAGCCCTGGGGCGCGGTGGCCAAGGACCTGCTCGATGCGCTGATCTACGGGGCAGCCACGGGTGGTGCCTACGCACTGCTCTGGCCGGCGGCGACCTAGCCTCCGTCGTCCGCGCCGCTCCAGGCCCATTGCTGCGCCCAGCGCAGCTTCTCGGCCCGCGGCTGTTTCTTCAGGGCGATCTCGGCGCGCGTGGCCGCGCCGCGATCGGCGCAGGGCATGACCGCGAGGATTCGCCGTGGCGGATGGCTGCGCGTGTAGGCGCCCCCGCGGCCGGCGCAGTGCTTGGCATAGCGCGCGGCCAGGTCCGGCGTGATGCCCGCGTAGAGCGAGCCGTCCGTGCACTCCAGCAGGTAGAGCATCCAGGGGCGGGCGGCGGGTGCGGTGTTCAGTCGGGGGCTCCCGGATCGGGATGGCGGAGGCGGACAAGGATCGCCTGACGGCCCGAAAAAATCCTGCGACCTTTTTCCGCGTCCATGCGTCCAAGGAGGCATGAGCGCCACTTTCGACCTGGACCTGGACCCCGAGATCCTGGCCGCTGCCCGCCGCGGCGAGCGGGCCGGGCAGGCGGCGATCTACCGCCAGTTCGAGCGGGCGGCCTATGGCCTGGCGCGGCGCATGAGCCAGTGCCCGGATACCGCGTCCGACATCCTGCAGAACAGCTTCCTGCGGGCCTTCCGCGTGCTGGACCAGTTCCGCGGCGAGGCCCCGTTCGGCCACTGGCTTCGGCGCATCGTTGCCACCGAGGCGCTCACGCAGCTGCGCGAGCAGCGCCGCTGGCGCGAGCTGTTCGTGCCCGAGGCCGTCGAGGACTGCACGGTCGGCGTGGAGGACGTGAGCCAGGTCGACCTGGAGCGGGCCCTGGCCCTGCTGCCACCCGTGCCCCGGTCGGTGCTCTGGCTGTACCACGTCGAGGGCTATACCCACGCCGAGATCGCCGAGGCCAGCGGCAAGACCGCGAGCTTTTCCAAGTCGCAGCTGGCGCGGGCCCACCAGAAGCTGCGCGAGCTGCTGCGGGTGACGCCCCTGTCCGGGACCGCCGCCGGCGGTCCGACCCTGATGGAGGTTGCATGACGACCGACAACCCCGCCCTGGCCGCGCGCCTGCGGGCCCTGCCGCCCGACGAGCCGCCCCCGGGCGGCTGGGAAGCCCTGCGCACCCGGCTCGATCCGGTGCGGCCGCCGCGGCGCCGCGCAGCACGCCTGGCGCCCTGGGCCCTGGCGGCCTCGGTCCTGGTGGCCCTCGGCCTGGCCTGGCAGCCGCCCGCCGCCCCTCCGGCGGAGGCCGCCGGAGAGGAAGAGCTGGCACGGCTGATGGCCGAGTCGCAGTCGCTGGAAAGCCAGCTTGCGGCGCTGCGCCCCGAGGTCCCGGTCTGGGATGGCCAGCTGGCCGCTGCCGCCGAGGATCTCGAGAGCGACCTGGCGGTCGTCGACCTCCAGCTCAACGTCGCCGACGACGCCGCGCAGCGCCCGCTATGGCGCAACCGCGTCGCCCTGATGTCGCAACTGGTCCAGACCCACCGGGCCGCTGCCCTGCAGCCGGCCCGCCCCGCTACCACTCCGGAGATCCTGCTATGACACCTGCCCCCATGACCCGCTGGCTGCGCCCGGCGCTGCTGGCCGCCGCCCTCACGGCGGTTCCCGTCAGTGTCTCCCTGGCGGCCGACGACGCCGCGACCCGCAAGGAGCTGGAGCAGGCGCGCAAGGAACTGCAGGCGGCCCGCGAGGAGCTGGCCCGCGCGGCCCGCGAGATGGCCAAGGTGGCACGCAAGGCGGACGCCGACAGCCCGCGGGCCGAGGCCTACGAGTTCATGCTCAACCCCCGCCGCGCCCTGCTGGGCGTGACCATTGCCGACGCGCCCGAGACCAAGGGTCAGCGCCGCGGCGTGCAGGTCACCGGCGTGACGCCGGGCAGCGGCGCCGACAAGGCGGGTCTCAAGGCCGGCGATCTGCTGCTGTCGGCCAACGGCACGGTGCTGTCCAGCGAGGTGCGCGAGCGGCCGCGGCCCACGCACAAGCTGCGGCGCCTGATGGCGGAACTGGCGCCGGGCGACAGCGTGAAGCTCGAGTACGAGCGCGCCGGCAAGAAGGCCAGCGCCACGGTCGTGGCCTCGCGTCCCGAGCGGATGGCCTGGCAGGACCACGAGGATTTCGACCTGCTGCTGCCGGTACCGCCGGGGACCCCGCTGGTGCCGGGAGCGCCGCTGCCCCCGGATGCGCCACTGCCGCCGCACCCTGCCCTGAGGGCGCATGGCGGCGGCCTGCAGCTGGTGCGCATGGATGCGGACCTGGCCTCGTACTTCCAGACCGCCGGTGGCGTGCTCGTGGTGCGCGTGGGTCCCGGCCTGCGCGAGGGCGGCCTCGATCTCAAGGCCGGCGACGTGCTGCAGAGCGTGGACGGCAAGGCCATCGACGAGCCGCGTGCCGCGTTCGAGGCCCTGCGCCCGGACGAGACTGCGCGGGCCGTGAAGCTGCGCGTGCTGCGCCATGGCAAATCGGTGGACCTGGCCGGCACGCTCCCGGCGGGGTCGGCGATGGAACGGCGCATCGAGCGCCGCATCGTCATCGAGCACCCGGAGGGCTGAAGCCCGCCCGGGGAACGGGCACAATCGGCGCGCTCCGGGTCCGGCTCCCCGCCGGACCGCGGAGTTCTCCCTGCAACCCTGGAGCGCGCCGTGGCCCCCTTGCTCGATCGTCGGGATCTGGATTTCCAGCTGCACGAGGTGCTGGACGTCTCGGCGCTGACCCAGCGCCCGCGCTTCGCGATGCACGATCGCGCCACCTTCGATGGCGTGATCGACGCGGCGCAGAAGCTGGCGGAGTCCGTGTTCCGTCCGCATGCGGCGAAGCTGGATGCCGAGGAGCCGCACTTCGACGGCACGCAGGTCCACATCATCCCCGAGGTGAAGCAGGCGCTCGATGCCTACATCGAGGGCGGCTTCCTGTCGGCCGCCTTCGGCACCGAGCACGGCGGCCTGCAGCTGCCCTACACCGTGGCGCAGGCGGCGAGCGCGCTGTTCCTGGCCGCCAACGCCGGCACCGCGGGCTATCCCTTCCTCACCGCGGCTGCGGCAAACCTGCTGCGCGCCCATGGCACGCCGGCGCAGCAGGCGCGCTACATGCAGCCGATGCTGGCGGGGCGCTGGTTCGGCACCATGTGCCTGTCGGAGCCGCAGGCTGGCTCCTCGCTCGGCGACATCCGCACCCGCGCCCTGCCCCAGGCCGACGGCCGCTACGCGATCAGTGGCACCAAGATGTGGATCTCCGGTGGCGAGCACGAGCTGTCGGACAACATCGTGCACCTGGTGCTGGCGCGCATCGACGGCGCACCGGCGGGCGTCAAGGGCATCTCCCTGTTCATCGTGCCCAAGTTCCGTGTCGGCGAGGACGGCCGCCCCGGCCCGCGCAACGGTGTGCGCCTCGCGGGCCTGAACCACAAGATGGGCTACCGCGGCACCGTCAATACGGTGCTCAACTTCGGCGAGCAGGGCGACTGCCTGGGTGAACTCGTGGGCGCGCCGGGCCAGGGCCTGGCCTGCATGTTCCACATGATGAACGAGGCGCGCATCGGCGTTGGTCTCGGTGCCGTGGCGCTGGGCGCGGCGGGCTACCAGGTGGCGCTCGACTACGCGCGCGGCCGGCCGCAGGGGCGGCCGGTGGCCAACAAGGACCCGGCCAGCCCGCCGGTGCCGATCATCGAGCACAGCGACGTGCGCCGCATGCTGCTGCAGCAGAAGGCCTACGTCGAAGGGGGTCTGGCGCTGTGCCTGTACTGCGCGCGCCTGGTTGACGAGGAGGCCACGGCCGCCGACGAGGCGGTGCGCGCCGAGGCGCACCAGCTGCTGGAGATCCTCACGCCCATCGCCAAGGCCTGGCCCAGCGAGTTCTGCCTGGAGGCCAACAAGCTGGCGATCCAGGTGCTGGGCGGCTACGGCTACACGCGCGACTACCCCGTGGAGCGGCTGTACCGCGACAACCGCCTGAATCCGATCCACGAGGGCACCAACGGCATCCAGGGCCTCGACCTGTTGGGACGCAAGGTGATGCAGGGCCAGGGCGCGGCCTTCCGCCTGCTGCTCGCGCGCATGGGCGAGACCGTGCGCGAGGCGGCGCCGGAACCGGCGCTGGCGGAGTTCGCCGCCGCTCTCAAGGTCGCGCTGGACCGCGCCGGGCAGGTGACCCTGGGCCTGGGCCAGGCGGCGCTGCGCGGCCAGACGGAGCGGTTCCTCGCCAACGCGCATCTGTATCTCGAGATGCTCGGGCACACGGTGGTGGCCTGGCAGTGGCTGCGGCAGGCGCGCGTGGCGCAGCAGGCCCTGGACGGTGCGGCCGCAGCCGACCGGGATTTCTACGTGGGCAAGCTGCGGGCCTGCCAGTACTTCTTCCGCTACGAGCTGCCCAAGGGAGCGGCGCAGGCCGAGCTGCTGCAGCGCCTGGACGACACCTGCCTGGCCATGCCCCTGGCCTCGTTCTAAGGCCTGCGGCGGGCGGAAACAGAAACGGCGGGCCAGGGGCCCGCCGCGGGGGAGAGACCGTCCGGCCGGGGGAGGGGGGATCGGGGGACGGCTCGCGGCGCACTTTAGGCGGGTCCCGCCCGTGGCGACAGCGGAATCTTTCGAGCGTCGCCTGCAGTTTTCCTGAACCTGCCCGACGGCCCCGGCGCTGGGCGACAATACGCGCATGCGCATCGGCTCCCATCCCATTGATCCGCCGTTGATCCTGGCCCCCATGGCCGGGGTCACGGATCGCCCGTTCCGGCAGCTGTGCCGGCGCCTGGGCGCGGGCCTGGCGGTCTCGGAGATGACCACCTCGGACGCCAGCCTCTGGCAGACCGAGAAGTCGCGGCTGCGCCGCGACCATGCCGGCGAACCCGGTCCGATCTCGGTGCAGATCGCGGGCACCGACCCGCAGCAGATGGCCGAGGCGGCGCGCTTCAATGTCGGGCACGGTGCCCAGATCATCGACATCAACATGGGCTGCCCGGCGAAGAAGGTCTGCCGCGTGGATGCCGGCTCGGCCTTGCTGCGCGACGAGGCGTTGGTGGCCCGCATCTGCACGGCGGTGGTGGCTGCGGTCCCGGTACCGGTGACCCTGAAGATCCGCACCGGGTATTCGCGCGCACAGCGCAACGGCGTGGCGATCGCCCGCATCGCCGAGGACTGCGGCATCCAGGCGCTTGCGGTGCATGGCCGCACGCGCGAGGACCACTACGAGGGACAGGCGGAATACGAGACGCTGGCCGCGATCCGCCAGGCGATCCGCATCCCGCTGATCGCCAACGGCGACGTCGATGCCCCGGAGAAGGCGCGCGCGGTGCTGGCGCAGACCGGTGCCGACGCGCTGATGATCGGTCGCGCTGCACAGGGCCGGCCGTGGATCTTCCGCGAACTGGGGCATTTCCTCGCCACCGGCCAGCGCCTGGCCCCGCCCACGCGGCATGAGATCCGCCGCTGGCTGCTGGAACACCTCGATGCCCTGTACGGGCTCTACGGCGAGGGCAAGGGCCTGCGCGTGGCGCGCAAGCACATCCAGTGGTACTGCCAGGATCACCCCGGCAGCGAGGCCTTCTGGCAGGCCATCAACCGCGTGACCGATGCCGCGCAGCAGCGGGCCGCGGTGGCAGCCTTCTTCGACGAGGTGCCCGCGGCGGCTGCGGCCTGAGGCCCCGGTCGTCTGGCGGCCATCGGGGGCCGCTCCTACAGCGGCGGAAGATGGATCCCTCCCTCCCGCAGGAGCGGGGCCCGCGATCGTCTCAACGCCCCAGCTGCATCTCGATCCAGGCCCAGGCCACGGGATCGTTGAGCAGGCGCAGGTGGTGGCGCCCGAACAGGGCGGCGCTGTCGGCGTCGGCCAGATCATGGGCCGTGGCGCTGGGCAGCATCACCAGGCCGTCGCCCAGGGTGCGGTCGAGCAGGTCACCTTCGCGCAGGCCCAGGCTGCAGCCCAGGAAGTGGTAGCGCGCGCCCGGGATGCGGGCGATGGCCTGGCGCACCCCGCCGTCCAGCGCGTCGAGATCGCGGCCGCGCCAGTCGCTGTCGTGGGTGGCGCCGTGGCGCAGGTCCTTGATGCCGGCGGAGCGCACGCGCAGCACGCGCGCAAGCGGGCGGGTGAGGGCGAAGTCCTCCATCCGTGCGACACCGCGGTGTACCAGTTGCTCCAGCGGCGCCCCGAGGTGCGGCGAGCCCAGGCACAGCAGGTGCGTGACCTTGGTCGTCCACGGGGCCTGGCGCTGGTGGCCGCTGTGCGCGGCCGCGCGGATCACCAGGCCGCCCATGCTGTGGCCGACCAGCACGATCTCGCGCACCGGTACCGGCCAGGCCGCGACCAGGCGATCGAGCTGGCGGGCCAGGGCCCGGCCGTTCTGCGAGATGTGCAGGCCGCTGTTGTAGCGCAGGTACAGCGGCGTGTAGCCGCGCGCGGCGAAACGGCCGCCGTAGTCGGTCGGCCCTTCCGGTTGCTCGTCGCGGTACATCGCCCAGGTGCTCTCGTTGCAGCACAGGCCGTGGGCGAACACGACCAGCCGCTCGCGGGCCTCCGGGAAGGCGGCGGCGAGCGTGTCGGGCGCAAGCTTGAGGCGCTGCAGCTCGCGGTAGAAGCCCATGCGCGGCGTGAGCGGGTTGCGGCGCAGGGCCATGTCGTCGCCCACCAGGCCGCTGATCGCGCTCACCAGGTCGGCGCCGACCGGGGTGGGGGCTACCGGCGCGAGCTGCGCCTGGCGTTCCGCCACGCGCAGCACGGTCTGCGCTGCGCCGAACACGGCCTGGCCGGTCAGGCGCACCACGCCGTAGACGCCATCGGTGATCGGGTCGTGCAGGGCGCGGACCGCGCCGGCACCCTCGCCGACGCCGGGGACCGGCTGCAGGCCGCGGAACGGCAGGTCGGAAATCGCGCGGTGTAGCTCGTGGGCGCGGGTGCTCAGGGTCTCGAAGGCGCGGCCGCCGAGGTCGAGGGCGCCGCGGATCTGGGCCAGGCGCGGGTCGCGGGGGCGGGCCGGGGCCGTCGGCAGGGCCAGGGAAGCAGCAGGTGCAGGAGCCATCGTCGCCTCGCGGCCGGGCCGCAGTCAGGGGTTCAGACTTTCAGTGTACGAATGTTCACTAAAATCTGCCATGTCCTGGCCGCCACCGACCTGGGGCGCTGCGATCAGGGGTGGAGCCGGGGGGGGCGTCGACGGGGGCGCCCGGGCCGGCGCGCCCCGTGTCGCGCCCGCCTCAGGCCGGCTGGGCGCCCGCCGGCAGGGTGGCGGCGCGCGGGTTCCAGCGGTTGGCGCGGAAGATCGAGGCGGTGTCGTTGAAGCGCACACCCATCTCGCGCATCACCGCATGGGCTTCCTTGGCGGTCCACTGGCGGATGTAGAACGGCTCCTTCACCACGAAGTGATGGATCGCGTGGGTGCTGCCGAAGTTGAAGCAGAACAGCTGCAGCGGCCACAGCCAGACCGGGTTGAGCACCTGGGTCTGCTGGATCACGTTGCCGTCCTCCACGTCGCCGTAGTAATGCATGTTGGAGCTGACCGTGTGCAGGCAGAAGCTGCGCAGCACGTTGGGCCCGATCCAGGCGACGACCAGCGGGTTGAGCCACTCCATGCGCGCCAGGGTAGCGGCCGACCAGGCGATCTCCGTGCCGGACAGCGCGGCCCAGGCATTGGCGCCGTGGTAGCCGAGGAAGGCGTACCACAGGCCCCAGTGCAGCCAGCCCAGCGGGAAGTAGGCGATCGGGCCGCCGATCAGGATCAGGAGCTTGTGCTTGCGGCCATGGGCCTGCGGCACGCGCAGCAGCAGGGCCAGGGTGGCGTCGGCCAGCATCAGCAGGCGCGAGACACCCCAGGGGCGGCCGTTGGTGATGCCACGCTCCTCGGTGTCCTTCTCGGTGCCGGAGTGCTTGTGGTGGCGGAAGTGCAGGACGCGGCGGATCCAGGGGTTGATGGTGCTGGGACGGGCCAGCCACACCAGGGCCATCATCAGGTGATGCACGACGGGCTTCTTGCGGAAGTACATCCAGTGGATGAGGTCGTGCTCCAGCTCGTGGGTGAACGAGGCGAAGATCGCCACCACCGGCACGCACAGCCACCAGGCGATGTGGCCGCCGAGGTACAGCGCGGCGGTGCCGGCCATGCCGGCCAGGGACAGCAGCAGGATGCCCATGCCGATCGCATCCTGGTGCAGCAGCCAGGGATGGCGCTGGCGCAGGGCCACGCCCGCCTGCATCACCACCGCCTTGATGCGCTCGGTCTTCTGCGCGTCGCTCAGTCCCTGCGCGCTTGCCAGTTCCGCGTTGCTCACGACATGCTCCCGTCAGTTTCAGGAAATTCTGACGGAGACTGTACGCAGTGCCCGCCGCCGTCGCCCGGCCGCGGCCGCCAAGCGCTTGACCGACGCCGCCATGTCCGCCACCGCGACCGCTCTGACCAGCTGGGCCAAGGCCATCCGCAAGACGCTGGAGGCGGCCGGCGTGGACCCGTTACCGCTGTTCGCCGAGGCCGGTCTGGACCCGGCCGCCCTCGACGACGGCAATGCCCGCTATCCGGTCGCAGGGACCACCCGCCTCTGGCAGCTGGCCCTGGCCGCCACCGGCCGAGAGAGCATCGGCCTCGACGTGGCGCGGCAGGTGGGTCAGACCACCTTCCACGCCCTCGGCTACTCGCTGGCCGCCAGCACCACGCTCAAGGAGGCCTTCGAGCGCCTGGTGCGCTACTTCCGCATCGTCACCGACGCCGCCGAGCTGGGCCTGGAGGAGACGCCCGAGGGCTATCGCCTGCGCATGGCGATCGACCCGCAGCGGGCGGTCGTGGCGCATGAGTCCACGGACGCCTTCGCCTACCTGATCGTGCGCCTGTGCCGAGGCCTGTACCGGCGCGAGCTGTCGCCGCTGCGCGTGGAGCTGCGCCGCCCGCCGCCCCGCGACCCGCTGCCCTACGAGCGCGCCTTCCGGGCGCCGATCCGCTACGATGCGCCCGAGATCGGCCTGCTGTTCGCGCATGGCGTCTGCGAACGCCGCCTGGAGGGGGCCAATCCCGAGCTCGCCCGGCACAACGACGAGATCGTGCTGCGCTACCTCGCCCGGTATGACCGCGACAACCTCGTCGCGCGCGTGCGGGCCACGCTGACCGAGCTGCTGCCCTCGGGCGAGCCGGCGCAGGCCCAGGTGGCGGCGGCCCTGCACCTGTCGGAGCGCAGCCTGCAGCGCAAGCTGGCGGAGGAGGGCACGCGCTATGCCGACCTTCTTCAGCAGACCCGGCAGGAACTGGCGCGCTCGTATCTGGGCGGGCGGCGCCACAGCGTCAGCGAGATTGCCTACCTGCTGGGCTTCGGCGATACCTCCAGCTTCACCCGCGCCTTCAAGCGCTGGGAAGGCGTGGCACCCAGCGACTACCGCGAGCGCTGAGGCGGCTCGGGCGTTCCCGCGCCGGCCGCGGCACGGCGCTGCCGCCAGGCGCTTGGCGATTCGCCGGTCCAGCGCTTGAAGGCGCGGGTGAAGGCGCTCTGTTCGGAGAACCCCAGCAGGAAGGCCAGATCGGTCAGGTCGAGGTCGCGGTCCTCGATGTGACGCAGCGCCAGGTCACGGCGCACGGTATCGACCAGCTGGGTGAAGCTCAGGTCCTGCTCGGCCAGCTTGCGCTGCAGGCTGCGCGGACTCAGGGCCAGCTGTGCGGCGATCGCCTCCAGCTCCACCGGCGGCTGGCGCAGGCCCTGGGCGATCAGGCCCCGGGTCCGGGCCAGCAGGTCGTCGCCGCGCGGCAGCGCCTGCAGCAGTTGGTCGGCGCGGCGTTGCATCAGGGCGCGCATTTCCGGGTCGGCCTGCGCCAGCGGCGCCTCCAGCCCGCGACGCGACAGCACCAGGCGGTAGCAGGGCTGGTCGAAGCGCAGCTCGCAGCCGTAGACGCGGCGATGCTCCGAGAGGTCGGCCGGGGCGGGGTAGGCGAAGTCCAGGCGCAGCGGTGCCGAGTCGCGCCCCGCCAGCCAGCGGGTGAAGCTCACCAGCCCGGCGAAGTTGAACTCCGCCAGCTGGCGGTAGGCCTCCTCGGCCTCCTTCTCCCAGGACAGCACCAGCTGCTCGCCCTGCAGGGCCATGCCGACGCCACCGAGGTCGATCACCAGCGACTGGTAGCGACGCAGCGCCTCCAGGGCCTCGCCCAGCCGCGCGCAATTCATGGCGACGTAGCCCAGCACGCCGTAGTGCCCGGGGCGGATGTGCTCGCCGGCGTGCAGGCCCAGGGCCGGGTCACCGAGCAGCGTCGCGGCCCGCTCGAACAGGTCGGAAGCCTCGCGTTCGGTGACGCGGCGGTCGCGCTCGTCCAGACTCAGGCCGCTGCCGGCGAGCAGCTGCGCCGGATCCAGGCCGTGGGCCTGGAGGTAGTCGAACAGGGCCCGGAGGTAGGTGACCGACAGGGTGTTGGGGCTGGCGCGGCCGGTCATGCGATCTGGCGTGAGCCGTCAAGGATCATCGCCGCAGTGTGGCCCAAGATGCGGGCATCGGGAAATGTTGCGGGAACGGATCGCCGGAACGGCAGGGAGAGAGTCATGCAGGAATTCATCGCCACGGTCCATGCGCTGCTGGGGCCGCAGGTGGACTGGAAGCAGGTGCTGCTGACCGGCATGGCGCCGATCTTCCTGCTGGCCTTCGCCATCGAGTACCGCTACCTGAAGCAGAACGGCCGCCTGCGCCAGTTCCGCTGGGTGGACGTGCGCGTGAACATCGGCCTGGCCGCAACCTACCAGGTCGCCGAGGCGCTGGTGCACTTCCTGCTCAGCGCCGCGATCATCGCCTGGATCTACGAGCATCGCCTGTTCGACGTGCCGGTGAACGCCTGGACCATCCTGCCGATCTTTGTCGGCGTGGAGTTCTGCTACTACTGGTTCCACCGCGGCAGCCACCGCATCCGCTGGTTCTGGAGCGCGCATGTCGTGCACCACTCCGGCGAGCACATGAACTTCACGACCGCCCTGCGCCAGAGTGCGCTGTACGCGATCACCGGCTGGTGGCTGTTCTTCATGCCACTGGTGTTCCTGGGGGTGCCGCCGGGCGTGGTGTTCTTCCTCTACGCCTGCGACCTGGCCTACCAGTACTTCGTGCATACGGAGGCGATCGGCCGCCTGCCGGCCTGGTACGAGTACATCTTCGACACGCCCAGCAATCACCGCGTGCACCATGGTCGCAATCCGGAGTACATCGACAAGAACTACGGTGGCGTGCTGATCCTCTTCGATCGCTGGTTCGGCACCTGGGAGCCGGAGCGCGCGCCGGTGGACTACGGCATTCCGCGCCAGATCCAGTCGAACAATCTCTGGACCTTGAACACGCACGAGTTCCTTGCGATGTGGCGGGAGGTGGGCAAGCCGGGGTCGTTGTGGCAGCGGTTGAAGCCGTTGTGGATGCCGCCGGACTATGTGCGGACCTCGGCGGGCGAGGCAGAAAAGGTTGCAGCGGCCTGATGCCTGGCGCTGTTGGCTTGGGCCGTCTTTGCAGAGGGTTCTGTTACTTGCGTCTCGACCTGCGTGTACGACGCCTGTCGGCGCCAGTCACTTTTCTTGTCTTGCCACCAACAGTAGGCGCCTCCAGGCGAGAAAAGTAACCAAAAGAACTCGCTTTTCCGGCGATGTGCTTTCCCGGTGAGGGGCAGCAACGCGAATACGCGTTGGCTGCCTCTCTCAAGTCGGGAACATCGATCAGAGACCGTTTCTTCCGCTACTCCCTGAACGCTCAGGGATGCCGTGTGCTTTCGGCACCCCCACCGCGGCGATCAACCCAATATCCGGCTGACCCTGCTCTTTCAAAACGAGGGGCAGCAAGAATGTCTCTCGCAATTGATATTCGAGCGGGGCAGCGAGGCGTGTTCGCGGTGACGGTTTTCCAGCGAAGGCACGGCGCCTGAAAAAGCCCCTTCTTTTGCTTACTTTTCTTGGGAAGGCAAGAAAAGTGAGGCGGTCCGACAGGACCGAAAAACGCAGGTCGCGAAGACAAACAACAGAACTTTCTGCGAAGACGACCAAGGCCAGTAAGTTAGCCAGCCGACTGCAGCCCCTCCAGCTGCTCCGACGCCAGCAGCCACTCCTCCTCCAGTCCCGCCATCTCCCGCCGAAGCTCGGCCTGCTCCTGCAGCTTCTTCTGCAGCTCCGTCCGCCGCCCCGCCTCGTAGATCCCCGTCTCCGCCAGCTCGGCATCCAGTGCCGCCAGGCGCGGTTGCAGCTTGGCCATGCGGTTGTCGAGCTTCTTGATCTGTTCGCGCAGCGGCCGTTCCAGGGCGCGCTGGTCGGCCGCGCTGCGGCGGACCTCCGCAGATGAGGGGCCGGCATCGCGGCGCGGCGTGGGCGCGGCGGTTTCGCTGTCGCGGCTGCGCAGCCAGCGCGCGTAGTCATCGAGATCGCCGTCGAAGGGCGTGCAGCGGCCGTCGGCGACGCGCCAGAGCTCGTCGCTGCAGGCGGCGATCAGGTGACGGTCATGGCTGACCAGGACCACGGCGCCCGGATACTCCTGCAGCGCCGTCTCCAGCGCATGGCGCATGTCGAGGTCGAGGTGGTTGGTCGGCTCGTCGAGCAGGAGCAGGTTGGGCCGCTGGTAGGCCACGAGCGCCAGCGCCAGACGCGCCTTCTCGCCGCCGGAGAAGGGACCGACGGCCTCGTAGGCGCGGTCGCCGCGGAAGTTGAAGCTGCCGAGGTAGTCGCGCAGGTTCTGCTCCAGCGCGCCGGGGTCCAGGCGCTGGAGATGCTTGATCGGCGAGGCCGCCAGGTCCAGCTGGTCGACCTGATGCTGGGCGAAGTAGCCGACCTTGAGGTAGGGGTCGCGCATCGCCGTGCCGCCGAGCGCAGGCAGCTCGCCGGCGAGCGTGCGCACCAGGGTCGACTTGCCGGCGCCGTTGGGGCCGAGCAGGGCGATGCGGTCGCCGGGCTGCAGCGAGAACTTCAGGTCCGAGAGGATCGTGCGCTCGCCGTAGCCGACGCGGGCGCGCTCGAAGCGCAGCAGCGGCGAGGGCAGGCGCTCCGGGGCGCGGAAGCTGAAGCTGAATTCGGAGTCGAGGTGGGCCGGCGCGACCAGCTCCATGCGGTCGAGCTGCTTGACGCGCGACTGCGCCTGCTTGGCCTTGCTGGCCTTGGCCTTGAACCGGGCGATGAAGGCCTTCAGATGCGCGATCTGGCGTTGCTGCTGCTCGAACTGCGCGCCCTGCAGCGCCAGGCGCTCGGCGCGGGTGCGCTCGAAGGTCGAATAGCCGCCGCCGTAGAGCGTGGCCTGCTGCTGCTCGAGGTGCAGGGTGTGGCCGGTGACCTCGTCGAGGAAGTCACGGTCGTGGGAAATCAGCAGCAGCGCGCCGGGATAGTGCTGCAGGTAGTCCTGCAGCCAGATCACGGCATCGAGATCGAGATGGTTGGTCGGCTCGTCGAGCAGCAGCAGCTCGGAGCGGCACATCAGGGTGCGCGCGAGGTTCAGGCGCATGCGCCAGCCGCCGGAGAAATCGGCGACGGCCCGCAGCTGGTCCTCGGGCGAGAATCCCAGGCCGTGGAGCAGCTGCCCGGCGCGCGCCCGGGCCGCGTAGCCGCCGATGGCGGCGAGCCGGTCGTGCAGCTGCGCGATGCGCGCAACGTCGTGCGCGGCCTCCGCAGTGGCCAGCTCGCGCTCCAGGCGCCGCAGCTCGACGTCGCCGTCGAGCACGAACTCGATCGCGGGGTCCGGCAGGGCCGGGGTCTCCTGGGCGACGCTCGCCACCGGCAGGTTGCGCGCCAGCTGCAGCTCGCCGCCGTCGGCGGAGAGCTGTCCGAGCACGAGCGCGAACAGGCTGGACTTGCCGGTGCCGTTGCGCCCGACCACACCGACCTTCCAGCCGGGGTGGATCGTGAACGACACCTGGTCCAGCAGCGTGCGCGCGCCGCGCCGCAGCGTGAGCTTGCTCGCGGTCAGCACGGCGGGATCAGCGCGGGGCCAGGCTCAGGTCGCGCATCAGGTTCTCCTGCGCGACGCTGGCCACCAGGCGGCCCTGGCGGTCGAAGATCTTGCCGAAGGTCAGGCCGCGGGCGTCCTGGGCGCTGGGCGATTCCATCTGGTAGAGCAGCCAGTCATCGGCGCGCAGGTCGCGGTGGAACCAGATCGCGTGGTCGATGCTCGCCACGGCCATGTCGGGCGCAAACCACGACTTGGCATGCGGGCGTAGCGCCGTGCCCAGCAGGTTGAAGTCCGAGGCGTAGGCCAGTACGCAGCGATGCAGCATGGGGTCGTCCGGCAGCGGGCCGGGGGCCTTGAACCAGATCGCCTGAGCCGGCGGGTTCTGCGCGGGCTGGAAGGGGTTGTGCGGCGTCACCGGGCGGAACTCGATCGGCACCTCGCGCAGCGCCGCCGCGCGGGCGCGCTCCGAGATGCCGGGTACGCCCTCGAGCCACTGGCGGTAGAGGCTGGCCAGGGTCGGCAGGGACTCCGGCGGCGGTACCTCCGGCATGGTCGCCTGGTGCTCAAGCCCCGGCTCCTGGGGCTTGAAGGACGCGATCATGGTCAGGATCGGCTGGCCGTTCTGGATCGCCTGCACGCGGCGGGCGGTGAAGCTGCGCCCGTCGCGCACCCGGTCCACGTCGTAGACGATGGGCTTGTCCATGTCGCCCGGGCGCAGGAAGTAGGCGTGCAGGGAGTGGACAATGGCGTCCGGCGCCACCGTGCGGTGCGCCGCCACCAGGGCCTGGCCGATGACCTGGCCACCAAAGACGCTGCGGCCGCCGAGGTCGCGGGACTGGCCGCGGAACAGGTTGTGTTCGAGGGTCTCAAGGTCGAGGACGCTGACCAGATCCTGCAGAATGCCGTTCATGGAGCGCAAAGGGGCGGAAGTGAGCGGGCGCAAGGGTACGCGATTCGCCCCGGGGCCCGTAACGGCCGCCGCGACAGGGAGCCGAGGATGAACTGCCGTTCCGGCTGCGCTGCCTGCTGCATCGCCCCCTCGATCACCACGCCCCTGCCGCGGATGCCCGAGGGCAAGCCCGCCGGCGTGCCCTGTCTGCACCTGACGCCCGATCTGCGCTGCGACCTGTTCGGCGACCCGCGCCGGCCAGCGGTCTGCGGCGGGCTGCAGCCCTCGCCCGAAATGTGCGGGGAGACGCGGGAATACGCGCTGCGCCATCTGTCCGAGCTGGAGCGCTTGACGGCGCCCTGAGGCGGGCGTCGTCAGAGCCGGCCGCGAAAGCTGTCCTGGACCTGCTCGCTGACGACCTTGCTGCCCGAGAGCACACGCGTCTTCCAGCCCAGGCGTACGCCGACCTCGGGCCGGGTGTCACAGCTCAGCGTGAGCTCCAGCTGGTCTCCGGGACCGGGCTCGGCTGGCTGCAGCAGCGGCAGGTAGATCTGTTCCCAGTGCGTAGGCGGCGCGTGCGGCGAGGTGCTGATGGTCACGCCGTCCACGAGCTCGGCCTCCCACCACAGGGCAAAGCCCTCGATGCGGCCGGCGGGCAGGGCAGAGGCCTTCCATTGCAGCGTGCGGCTGCGGCGGCTGTTCGGGGCCGGGCGGTCCGGGCGCAGGTCCAGATCGTCCCAGCACTGGGTCAGGGTGTCGGGGCCCAGATCGGCCGGCAGCACGGGCTTCACATACATGTTGCTCAGCGAGATGGTGCGCGCCGGCGCGAAGTCCAGGCCGAAGCCGATCGCCGGCCAGATGTCGAGGTCGCGCTGCAGGCGGTGGCCGAACACCGGTGCCACGAACTGGCGCAGGCGGCCGGGGATGACCACGCCCTTCGGCTTGAGGAAGCGGCGTGCGTCGACAGCGGTCTCGAGGAAGCCCTCTTCGAGCGCAAAGTTGCCCAGGGTCTCGGTCACCACCACGTCGACCTTCAGCGCCCGCTTGAGCTCCATGGAATGGCCGCGCAGAAAGGACAGGCCGTCGATGCGGTTGCGGCGCGCGAGCTGCTCGGCGAGTTCCAGCGCGTCGCTGTACTCGACTAGGGTGCACTGCTTCGCCCCCAGGCGCTGCGCCAGGAAGCTCAGGAAACCGGTGCCGGCACCGATGTCGAGCACCGTGGTCTTGCCCGGCACGATCACGCGCCGCAGCGCCTCGTGGAAGGCGGCATTGCGCGGCGCGTCGCCGAGCAGCTTGCGGTGCAGTTCGATCTCGCTCATGCCGCCATTTTGCCAGCGTGGCGCGGGGCAGGTCGCTACAATGCGCGCCGCGCCGGCATAGCTCAGCTGGTAGAGCAGCGGTTTTGTAAACCGTTGGTCGCGGGTTCGATTCCTGCTGCCGGCACCATCCCAACCCTCAGAACGCGCCGTGGCGGCCCTGGCCGCCGCTGAAACGGCCTGCGCCCGCGACGGTCTCGCCCGAGCGCAGCGTCTCCAAGCCCAGTTCGAACTCGCGGCGCAAGGCGCCGGCCTCGTCGAGCCCCCATTGTTCCAGCGCCGATTGCCGGTCGCGGCGCAGGCAGGTCTGCGGGAAGGCGGCGATCTCGCGCGCCAGCGCCTCGGCGGCGGCGCGGACCGTGCCGGCCGGCACCAGGCGGTTGGCCAGGCCCCAGGCGCTGGCCTCCCGCGCATCCACGGCCCGGCCGGTGAGGATCATGTCCATGGCCCGCGAGTGGCCGATCAGGCGAGGCAGGCGCAGGGTGCCGCCATCGATCAGCGGCACGCCGAAGCGGCGGCAGAACACCCCGAACACCGCGGTCTCGTCCGCCACGCGCAGGTCGCACCAGCAGGCCAACTCCAGTCCGCCAGCGACGCAGTAGCCCGAGATGGCTGCGATGACCGGCTTGGACAGTCGCATGCGGCTCGGACCCATGGGGCCGTCGCCCTCGGGGTCGAGGCGGTTCATGCGCCGCGGATCGCCGCTGGCCACGGCCTTGAGGTCCGCCCCTGCGCAGAAGTGCTCGCCTTCGCCGCACAGGATCGCCACGGCCAGCGCCGGGTCAGCCTCGAAGGCGCGGAAGGCCCTGGCCAGTTCGGCGGCGGTCGCGCCGTCGACCGCGTTGCGCGCCTCGGGGCGGGTGATCTCGATCCACAGCAGCGGGCCGTCGGCCCGGGTCCGCACGTTCATGGGGAATCTCGCGAGGAATCTGAATTTCCGAGATTTTTGCACGATGACGAACGGCAGTGCCCTGCTGCCGAAAGGACCCCACGAATCCGATTTGTAAGTTCTCTCCTACGCTGCACTGCACAACGCGTGGGGGGTTTCACCCAATTTTGTTGCAGTTTGTTGACGCAGTTCACAGGCGAGGCATAGCCTCGGACCCGATGTGTAAACGCGCCTTCGACCCGATGTGTGTCGTTTAAGTTGCATCGGGTCAGATGGCTAGGCTTCAAATCTCATGGGAGTGATTTGATGAAATCCAAGAAGAGTGCGCTGCGCACCCGGCCTGACGGCTTGTTCCGTCTGTCGGCGATTGCAGCAGTGGCCGCAAGTAGTTTCACCGCCCTGCCGGCGGCAGCTCAGGAAGCGGCCAAGGCCGAGGAGACGGCAGCACAGCTGGACACGATCGAGGTCACGGGTTCGCGCCTACCGCAGCCCAGCCTGACCAGCGCCACGCCGCTCTCCGTCATTTCCGAGCGGGAGGTCGATTTCCAGGGCACGGTCAACATCGAAAGCCTGATCAACAACCTGCCGCAGGCTTTCGCTGAATTCAGCTCGAACGACTCCAACGGCGCCACGGGAACGGCCACGGTCAGCCTGCGCGGCCTTGGCTCGGAGCGCACCCTGGTCCTGATCGACGGCCGCCGCCTGATGCCGGGCGACCCGTTTGCCACGGTTCCGGATCTCAACTTCATCCCGGCCCAGCTCGTCGAGAGTATCGAGATCATGACGGGCGGCGCCTCGGCCGTGTACGGTTCCGACGCCGTAGCCGGTGTCGTGAACTTCAAGATGAAGCGCGACTTCGAAGGCTTGCAGTTCGACAGCCAGTTCAGCCGCACCTCGCAGGGTGACGGCATGGTGCGCGACTACACGATGCTGTTCGGCACCAACTTCGCGGACAAGAAGGGCAACGTCACCTTCTATGCGAACTACACAAAGCAGGATGAGATCACGCAGAACCAGCGCGACTTCTCGGCCTGTTCGGTGACCACGCCGCGTACGGGTGACCGCCACAACTGCGCCGGTTCGCGCACGATCGCGGAAGGCTTGATCTACAGCTACGACCGCTCCGCGGCCGGGCTGGACTACTACGCCATCGTCAATCCGAACGGCACGCGCAGCTTCATCGCCGATGACGGCCGTACCTTCAACTTTGCGCCGTTCAATTTCTTCCAGCGTCCGACCGAGCGCTACAGCTTCGGCGCGTTCGGGCACGTGGAGCTGAACGAGCACGCTGAGGTCTACGGCAATGCCATGTTCATGGACAGCCGCTCGGTCGCCGCCGTGGCGCCCTCGGGTCTGTTCTTCGTTTCTGCGCAGATTCCCTGCAACAGCCCGCTGCTGTCGGCGGACCAGAAGCAGTTCCTCTGCACGGACGTCGGCCTGACCGACGCCCAGTCGGCCAATACCCTGGTGGCCAAGCGCGCCGTCGAGGTGGGTCCGCGTCTCAATGACCTCCGCCACACTGACTACCGCATCAACCTGGGTGTCAAGGGCAAGATCATCGACGGTCTGGATTACGATCTGTCCACCCAGCGTGGCGAGATCATCTACTCGGCTGGTCAGCTCAACTACATCAATACCGCCAACGCGATCGACGCCCTGAACACGGCGGTCGACGGCAACGGCAACGCCGTGTGCGCCTCGGGTAATGCGGGTTGCGTGCCGCTCGATCTGTTCCAGCTCGGTGCGCTGACTCCGGACCAAATCGCGTACATCCGCGCCACCGGCTACGAGCAGGCCAGCCTGCTGCAGGAAGTCACCACCGGTGTCGTTACCGCGGACCTCGGGGTCTACGGCCTGACGATCCCGTCGGCGCTGTCGGGTGTGAAGGTTGCGCTTGGCGCCGAATACCGCAGCGAATCCCTCGACTACCGCCCCGACATCAACGTCGAGACCGGTAATCTGGGTGGCTTCGGCGGCCCGCGCCCGGCCGTCGCTGGCGACTTCTCGGTGAAGGAGCTGTTCACCGAGGTCAGCGTGCCGCTCGTCGAGGGCAAGACTGGTGCCGAGTTGCTGCAGTTCGAAGCGGCCCTTCGTGTGGCCGACTACAGCACCGCCGGCAATGCTGACGCCTCGACCCTCCGCTTGACCTGGGCGCCCGTCAAGGACGTGACGCTCCGTGGCAGCTACGCCAAGGCGACGCGCGCGCCGAACATCATCGAGCTGTTCGCGCCGCAGTCTCTGGGCCTGTTTTCTGGTGCTGACCCCTGTGCGGGCGCCAACCTGCAGGGCAATCCCAACGCCCCGACGCAGCAGCAGTGCGCCAACACGGGCGTGACGGCGGACCAGTACAACGCCGGTGTCACGGGCACTACGGTGAACGGCTCTGCCCCGATCGCGGACTGCTCCTCGGGCCAGTGCGTCGGCCTATTCGGCGGCAACCCGGACCTGGACGTCGAAGAAGCGACGACCAAGTCGGTCGGTATCGTCTTCACCCCGACCTTCGCGAAGGACCTGTCGATCACCGTCGACTTCTTCGACATCGAGGTCGAGGATTCGATCACCACACTGTCGCCGGGCGTGATCCTCCAGCAGTGCCTGCTCACCGGCAACGCGGACTTCTGCAACGCCGTTAACCGCGGCCCGACCGGCCGTCTGTTCGGTGATTCCAGCAATCCGAATGCCGGCTTCGTGACTTCGACCAACCAGAACATCGGCGGTCTGGCGACGCAGGGCATCGACGTCGCGGCGAACTATGCGCTGAAGATGGGCGACATGGGCCGTGTCAGCTTCAACTACGTCACGACCTACCTTGAAGCGCTGGAAGTCAACGTCGGCCCGGGCCTCGGAACCTATGATTGCGCCGGCCTCTACGGCACAACCTGCGGCACGCCGAGCCCGCGCTACCGTCACCAGTTCCGCACGACCTGGGAAATGCCGTTTGGCCTGGCGGTGTCGGCCAACTGGCGCTACTTCGGTTCGACCAAGCTGGACGCCAACACCTCGGATCCGAACCTGAGCGATGGCGACGGTCGTTTCAACGCGATCGACAACGAGCTGAAGGAGAAGCACTACCTCGATCTGGCGGCGACGTACCTGCTGCCGCTCGAGAAGCAGCGCGTCTCGGTCCGCTTCGGTGTCAACAACGCGACCAACACCGAGCCGCAGATCGTGTCGAGCAACAACCCGAACCCGGTCTCCGGCCCGCCGTTCGGCAACGGCAACACGTTCCCGAACGTCTATGACCCGCTGGGCACGACGTTCTTCGTGGGCCTGACCGCGGACTTCTAAGGTTCGGCTGCGGTAGTTCGGAGCGGCGGCCTATCTCGGTAGGCCGCCGCTTTTTGTTTGTCCTTCCAGCGAATACCCTAGTTTCCATGACCAATACTCCTCTCGCCGGTGTCGACACCGGCGAGCGCCCATCCGCGCGACAGACGCGCGTTGATCCGCCGACCGCCCTGGCCCTGGCCGAGGCGCTCGAGCGGGAGGGTCGATATGCCGACGCGGGCGAGATCTATCGCCGCCTGCTCGAGCAACTGCCCGGCGATGCTGGCCTCCTGCACAACCTCGGACTGGCCCATCGCCGACTGGGCGATCTTGCCGCGGCGGAGCGCCAGATCCGCGAGGCCATCCGCATCGACCCGTCAAAGGCAGTGTTCCACAACTCCCTGGGCGCCATCCTGCGCCAGGCCAACCGGCTGGGCGAGGCCGAGAACTGCTACCGCCAGGCGCTGACGGTCTGGGAGGCCTACGCCGAGGCGCGCTACAACCTGGGCCTGCTGCTCGAGAGCACCGGCCGGCTCGACGAGGCGATCGAGTGCCAGCGCCTGACCCTGGCCTACCAGCCGGCCTATGTGCGCGCCCGCTCCCGTCTCGGCGTTCTGCTGCATCGACGTGGGGACCTGCTGGCCGCACACGAGGTCCTGGCGGCCGCCGCGGCGGCGGAGCCCACGCTATTCGAGGCCCAGTACTACCTCGGCTGGGTACTCGCCGATCAGGGTCGCCATGACGAGGCCCTGGCGGCGCTGCGCCGCGCCCAGGCCCTGCGGCCCGACAGCTTCGAGGTCGAGCAGGCCCTGGCCAATACGCTGCGCGATGCAGGCCAGCACGAGGCCGCGCTGGATCAGTACTGGCGCCTGCTCGAGTTGCGGCCCGAGCGGGCATCGACACACGAGGAACTCAACAAGCTGGCCTGGGCGAGCGGGCGCCGCGATCTGTACCTGCAGTCCTTCGAGCATGCCCGCGCGCGGCGTGGCGAGGATCCGGAGCTGCTGGCCATGCAGGCGGCCTTCCACCTGCGGCAGGAGGATTACGCGGCCGCCGAGGCCCTGGTGCAACGGGCCCGGGCGCTGGCACCCGGACGCCACGAACTGGCCGGCCTGCTGGCGCGTGCGGTGGCGGGGCAGGGGCGCGCGGACGAGAGCTACCGCTGGTTCATGGAAGCGATCAGCCGTGAGCCGGAGGTCATGCTGCATCGGCAGGAACTGGCCTTCACGCTGCTGCGGGCCGGACAGGCCCCGGAGGCCCTGGAGGTGCTCACGCGCGCCCTGCAGATCGCGCCCGACGACCAGTTGCTGCTCGCGGGCCTGACGCTGGCCCTGCGCGAGCTGGGCGACGAGCGTCTCGCGCAGTGGGTGGACTACCGGACCGATGTCGGCGTCTACGATCTGGCCGGCGCCCCCGGCTCCGAGGAGGCCCTGCACTTCAATCAGACGCTGGCGCAGGAGCTCGATGCCCTGCATCGCTCCAAGGCCGAGCCCGTGGACCAGACGCTTCGCGGGGGGACCCAGACCTTCGGGCGCCTGTTCGACGCGCAGACCCCCGCGATCCGCCAGCTCAAGACGCGCTTCGACGCGGCCGTGGCCGACTACCTGGGGCGCCGGCCGGACCGCCCCGAGCACCCGGTCAATCGACGGCGCACCGGAGGTTTCGACTACTCCGGATCCTGGTCCTGCCGGCTCGCGTCCGGGGGCTTCCACCGCAATCATGTGCATCCACGCGGATGGCTCAGCTCGGCCTACTACGTGCGACTGCCCGACCTCGATCGCCAGGACGCCCCGCAGGCCGGCTGGCTCAAGTTTGGCGAGTCGGGCCTTGGGCTTGGCGTCCGGGACCGGGCCGAGCACCTGATCCGCCCCGCCGTCGGCCGCCTCGTGCTGTTCCCGTCCTATTTCTGGCACGGCACGGTCCCTTTCCAAGACGAAGGCGACCGCCTCACTGTTGCCTTCGACGTCCTGCCGCGCGCCTGAGCGCGGTGTCCTTCTTCGTTCCGGAGTCCCGGAGTTCCATGGTCCCGACCCCCTCGATGCCCGATTCGATCGCCGACGCCAACCGCGCCGCGGTGCGTGCCATGTCGGCGGGCGACTTCCACGGCGCACAGGCCATCCTGAGGCGTGCGCTGCTCGTGGCCACCGACAACACCAACCTGTGGCTCAACCTGGCGGCCAGCTGCCGGGCCCTGGGGGATGACGATGGCGCGCTGGAGGCGCTTGAAGGCGCGCTGCGGGTCAGCCCGCGGGCGTTCCGCGCGCTGCTGATGAAGGGCTCGCTGCTCGAGAAGCGCGGTGAGCGTCGCCAGGCCGCGATGCTCTATGGGGCCGCCGTGGCGCTCGTGCCGCGCCGCGACGTCCTCGACGACGCCACCCGGTCCGCGCTCGATCACGGCCAGCGCATGCACATGGCCTACGTCGACGAACTGGCGGCCTACATCCACCGGGAGATGGGGCCGATCGAGACGCGGGGCGACAGCGTCTCGGCGCGCCGCGTGGCCCGCTTCGTGGAACTGACCCTGGGGCGCAAGCAGAACTACCGGCAGGAGCCAACCGAGTTCTTCTATCCCGGCCTGCCGGCCATCGAGTTCTGGGAGCGCGAGGAGTTCCCGTGGATCGGCGAGTTCGAGCGGGCGGCGCCCCGGATGCGCGCCGAACTCCTGGAAATCCTGCGCGACGACTTCCGCGATTTCGTGCCCTATGTCGACTACCCCGATGGCCTGCCGCTGGATCAGTGGAAGGCCCTGAACCAGTCGCGTCGCTGGGGTGCGCTGCACCTGCTGAAGGCCGGCGAGCGGGTCGAGGAGAACTGCCGCCGCTGCCCGCAGACACTCGCGGCCCTCGAGCCCCTGCCGCTACCGCGGGTTCCGCGGCGGAGTCCGGCGGCGATGTTTTCGGCGTTGCAGCCAGGCACCCGCATTCCACCCCATACGGGTGTGGCCAACACGCGACTGGTCGTGCATCTGCCGCTCATCGTTCCCGAGGGCTGCGGGTTTCGCGTCGGCAACGAGACGCGGCACTGGCGCGAGGGCCAGGCCTGGGTGTTCGATGACACGATCGAGCACGAAGCCTGGAACGACAGCGCCGAACCGCGTGTGATCTTCATCTGCGACGTCTGGAATCCGCGGCTGTCCGAGTTCGAGTGCCAGCTGATCGCCGAGATGATGATGGCCATGGACAAGTTCAACGGTTTCGTGCCGGAGACGGGGCTCTGATAGCCTCGATTCGGACTGCCGCCTCCCATCAATCCGCTTCCCCGACGACCCACGACCTCCCCATGGATTCGCACGCCGCTCCCGCTGCACCGGCCGTTACCGCTCCCGCCGAGATTCCTGCCGAGGGTGAGGAGCTGCTGAGCGTCCAGACCGAGAGTCTGGGCCCGCTGTTTGCCGAGTTGGGGATGTCCCTGGCGGTGAGTACCTACCAGGCCGGCAAGCTGATCATGCTGCGCCATCAGGACGGCGTGGTCGCTACGCATTTCCGCAACTGCACCAAGCCGATGGGACTGGCCGCGGTTCCCGGCATGCTCGTGGTCGGCGCCCTCGGCGAGATCCAGTTCTACAGCGACGTGAAGGACAACTGCGGACGCATCGAGTCCGATCGCGCGCACGACGCCTGCTTCGTGCCGCGCATGAGCCACAGCACCGGCGACATCGATATCCATGACCTGGCGGTCGGCAAGGACAATGTCCCCTGGTTCATCAACACCCGCTTCTCGGCGCTATGCACGATCGGCGGCAGCACCAGTTTCCGTCCGGTCTGGCGTCCCGACTTCATCACGGCCTACGCGCCCGAGGACCGCTGCCACCTCAACGGCCTGGGGCTCTACGAGGGCATGCCGCGTTTCGTGACCGCCCTGGGCGAGAGCGACACGGCCGGCGGCTGGCGCGCGCGCAAGGCCGACGGCGGCCTGCTGTTCGACCTGGCCACGCGGCGCGTGCTCTGCCGCGGGCTGTCGATGCCCCACTCACCGCGCTGGTACGACAATCGCCTCTGGGTCTGCGAGTCCGGCAAGGGCACCCTCTCGCTCGTGGATCTCGAGACCGGCGCCCTCCAGCTGGTCGCCGAGCTGCCGGGCTTCACGCGAGGTCTCGACTTCTGCGGCCCCTATGCCTTCATCGGGCTGTCCCAGATCCGCGAGAGCGCGACCTTCAGCGGTATCCCGATCGCCGAGCGGGCGGCGGAGCGCAACTGCGGGATCTGGGTGGTCGACATCCGCAATGGCCGCGTCGTGGCGCAGCTGAAGTTCACGCAGGGGGTGCAGGAGATCTTTGCGGTCCAGGTGCTGCCCGGTATTCGTTACCCGGAGGTCCTGGGCAAGTACGACAAACTCGCGCTGGATACCTATTTCCTGCCGAGCGAAGTGTTGCGACAGGTGCCCGCGGCGGCACCCAAAAACTAGTCTGGCCCTGCGTGGTACGGACATCAGCACGGGAGAGGCGTGATGACGTTCGTCAGCAAAGCGGGATCCGGGGCGCTGCTGGCCCTGGCGGTGGTGCTGTCAGGGCTGGGCGCGCGCGCCGAGGCGCAGGCAGCTCCCACCAAGGCGGCTGCGCCGCCGCCCCTCAGCGACTATGCGCGCTACGGCGACTACCAGGATCTCAGCATCTCCCCGAACGGCAAGTTCCTGGCCGCCAAGGTGGTGCTCGGCAGCCAGCATGCGCTGGTCTTCCTCGACCGGGAGACGCGCAAGATCACCGGCTCCCTGCGTCTGGCCAGCGGCGAGAGCGTGGCCGACTACTGGTGGACGGGTCCGCAGCAGGTCGTGGCCTCGCTGGCGAGTGACCTCGGCATCCTCACGGCGCCGGCCTACATCGGCGAACTGGTGACGGTCTACGCGGACAGCACCCGGATTGCCCGTCTCACCGGCTGGCAAGGCGAGAAGATGCTCGGCAGCCGCATCAATGGCCCGGAGCGCATCCTCGGCTGGTCCTACATGGAAGACCCGCTGGAGAACGATCCGACCCACGCGATCATCCAGGTCGTGCCCTGGCGCCGAGCCAATGCCCGTGCCGACGTGACCGTCGAGGCCTACCGGATCCACACCTGGACCGGCGAGCGCAGCCAGGTGGCAAAGGCCCCCTTCCGGGGTGATGCCGACTTCCTGGCCGATCACCAGGGCGTGGTGCGGTACGTCGCCGGCGTCGATCATGAACTCCATCACGTGGCCTACGGGCGCGCCGATGCGGATGCCCCCTGGGTCTCGCTCCAGACCGGCGATCTGGCCGGTACGCGGCAGTGGCCGCTGAAGTTCTCCGCCGATGACCGCAAGGTCTATCTCGCGTCCTCGGAGCAGGGCGACCGCACCTGCCTGGTCGAGCATCACCTGGCCGACAACGTCCGGCGCTCCCTGGCCTGCCACGACCGTGCGGATCTCTCCGAGGTGCTGTGGTCTTTCGACGGCAAGCGTCCGATCGCGGCGGTCTTCGACGGCGGCCGCCCGGAGGTGCGAATCCTCGACGACACGGACTCCGACGCGCGCGTGCTGGCGGCGGTGTTTCGCAGCTTCCCCGGCCAGAACGTCCGGCCGGTCTCACGTACCTCCGACGGGGGGCTGCTGGTGCTGCTCGTCTCCAGCGACCGCAATCCGGGCGACTACTACCTGTTCGACATGCAGACCCGCAAGGCGCAGTACCTGCTGCCGAATCGGGCCTGGATCGATCCGGCGCGCCAGGCGCAGACCCGCGTCATTGAGTTCGATGCACGCGACGGCACGCGCATTCAGGGCTACCTGACCCTGCCGGCCGGCGCCGGCGCCGATGCGGCGCGCCCGCCGCTGGTCGTGCATCCGCACGGCGGACCGATCGCCGTGCGCGACGAGTGGGGCTGGAGTCCCGAGGTGCAGATGCTGGCCAGCCGTGGCTATGCCGTGCTCCAGGTCAACTTCCGTGGCTCCGACGGATTCGGGAGAGCCTTCCGGGACAAGGGCAAGAAGGCCTGGGGCACTGCGATGATCGACGATGTGACCGACGCGGTGCGATGGGTGATCGCCCAGGACCTCGTCGATGCCGGGCGGATCGGCATCTATGGCGTCAGCTACGGCGGCTATGCAGCCCTCACCAGCGCGGTCCGCGAACCGGCGCTGTACCGCAGCGTGGTGGCGCTGGCCGGGGTCTACGACCTGATCGAGTTCAATCGCCAGACCGACATCGACGCCTCGGAAAGTGGCCGCCGGTACCTGGACTGGTGGGTGGGCAGCAACGAGGCCGACTTGCGCGCGCAATCCCCGATCACGCAGCTCGACCGTCTGCGGGCCCCGGTGATGATTGCCCACGGCGGACGCGATGACCGCACCCCCGTCGAACAGGCCAAGAGGCTGCGTGCTGCACTGAAGGAGCGGGGCGTCGAGCCGGAATGGTTCATCCGCGACGAGGAAGGCCACGGATTCGCGCTCCCGGAAAACCGGGCCGCGTTCTACGAGCGGATGCTGGCCTTCCTGGATCGCACCGTGAAGGCGGCACCTGCTGCACCGACTCAATGAGTGCCAGTTGCAGGCGGGGTGTCGACCAGGCCGAGGTTGCGGTCGAGATTCGCGACGCGATCCTCGAGGTGCGTCACCAGGCCCTGGAGCCCGCGGGTCCGGGCAGCGGCCAAGTCGCCACGTACCTGCTCGCGCACTCGCTCGATCAGGCGGCGTTGGTCTTCGGCGCTGAGCGCATTGGTGACCTCGGCGACCAGGCGTTCGGCGACCATCAGGCGGGAATGCAGCAGGTTGGCTTGCCAGTCGAGTTGAACCAGGCGGTCGGCCATCGCCTGCAAGGTCTGGGTGAGGTCCACGGCGGGGCTGGTCGAGTCGTTCATGGCAGTTGGTTGGGAAGAGGTTCAAGCAAGTTTACCGGGTCTTGTCCAATGCCCGGGCGGCGATCAGGGTGAGTCTGTGAGTGAGCATGAAGCATGGTGTGTCGAAGGGGAGACCCTGCTGGCGGTGGGACAGGAGCCGGCGCGCGCCGCCGCCCTGCTGACTCGCGCTGCCGAGCATGGCCATGCCCGTGCCGCCGAGCGTTGCGCTGTTCTGGCGGCATGCGGCGTGGGACGTGCGCCGGACTGGAAATTGGCCGCGGCCTACCTTGGACGGGCCGCCGAGGCGGGCAGCGCACACGCAAAGGAGCAATGGTCGCTGCTGAGCATGCCTGACGATCCGCTCGCCGCAGCGGCAGCGTCCTGGGGCGATCCCGCGGTCTTGGAGCGCTGGCTGCAGCCACCGCCGCGAGTGCCCATTTGCGAGGCGCCCCGCATTCGCAGCGTAGCGGCATTTATCCCGTCGGCATGGTGCCGCTGGCTGATTGCGGCCGCGGAGCCGCGGCTTTGCCGTGCCCGGGTCTACGATGAGCGCACCGGGGCTGGCATTCTGGATCCAGGCCGTACCGGCCGGGAGGCCGAATTCGGCATCCTGGAGGCGGATCTGATCCTGCTGCTCGTGCGTGCCCGGATCGCCGCTGCGGCGGGGGTGCCGACGGCCGTGCTCGAGCCGACCAGGATCCTGAACTACGCGCCCGGCCAACACTTTGCCCCCCATTTTGACTTCATCGATCCGCAAGGTGTGGGCATGTCTGCCGAGATCGAACGCAAGGGGCAGCGCATCGCCACGTTCTTGGTCTATCTGAATGACGACTACGACGGAGGTGAAACCGAGTTCGTGCGTGCGGGTGTGCGGTATCGCGGCCGGGTTGGAGATGGCTTGCTGTTCGCCAACACACGGCGCTCTGGCGAGGTCGACCCGGCCAGCCTGCATGCCGGTCTGCCCCCGGACCGCGGACAGAAATGGGTACTGTCCCAGTGGATGCGCAGCAGAGGTGCTGCCTGAGAGCGCCCGGCGCTGTCAACTCGCCAACGGGCTAATCGTCAGCAAGTGACTTGGCTCCTAATCTGCGGCTATCGATGGCCCTCGGGCATCGGTGCCACAACAAACTGCGAAAGGAGAACACAAGCCATGAAAAAGATCCTCGCCAGCTTCGCCCTGCTGCTTGCCACCACGGCCGCTTCCGCGGGCATGGTCAACATCAATACCGCCGACGCCCGCATGCTGGACAAGGCCCTGGAAGGTGTCGGTCCGGTCAAGGCGGCCGCCATCGTCGAGTACCGCAGCAAGAACGGCCCGTTCAAGAGCGCCGAAGATCTCAAGAAGGTCGAAGGCATCGGGCCCGCCATCATCGAGGCCAACAAGGACAACCTGAAGATCAAGGACTGATTGAAGGTCGGATGAATCGCCACTGAACTGCGGCGAGCACGAATAACCATAACCATAAGAAACCCCCAAGGACTCTTGAGGCGGGCGCAAGCCCGCCTTTTTTATTGCCCCGAGGATGCCGGCATGGGCGGATTTCCCCTGCCGCTGCCTAGGGGAAAACCCGTTGTCGGCGGCATTTCCATTAGTGCTACCATCGCCGGCCTGCGGTGGGGCTGCCATTCGTGCAGCTTTCCGACCGCTGGCAAAACTTCAATGCATAGGACCTTTCAGCATGTCTAACAGCGCGTTGCGTGCGGCGGTAGCCAAGCACGGCGGCTGGGCCTCGGCAGTTCTCCTGCTGTCCTCGGTAGCCCTCGCCAATCCCGCCACGGTCAACAAGACGATCTCCGAGCAGTCGGCGACCGAGCAGTCCGCACAGCAGACCCAGCAGAAGGTCAACCAGCTCGACGACGAGACGCGCAGCGCCGTCGCCGAGTACCGCTCGGTGATCTCGGAGACCGAGAGCCTCAAGCGCTACAACGAGCAGCTGGCCCTCACGGTCAAGTCCCAGCTCGATGAAATGGAGCTGATGCAGAAGCAGCTCGGCGAGGTGGAGACCACCGCGCGCGAGATCGTGCCGCTCCTGGCCAAGATGCTCGAGACGCTCGACCAGTTCGTGAAGCTGGATACGCCCTTCCTGCCGGAGGAGCGTGCCAACCGCGTCAACGGCCTGAAGGACGTCATGACCCGCGCCGACGTCACCATCGCCGAGAAGTACCGCCGCATCCTCGAGGCCTACCAGGTCGAGATGGAGTACGGCCGCACCATCGAAACCTATCAGGGCAAGGTCGGCGAGAAGACCGTGGACTTCCTGCGCGTCGGTCGCGTGGCCCTGCTGTACCAGACCCTGGATGGCGGCGAGACCGGCTACTGGGATGCCGAGAAGAAGGCCTGGCAGGAAGACGGCAGCTACAAGGCCTCGGTCCAGCACGGCCTGAAGATTGCGAAGAAGCAGGTGGCACCGGATCTGCTGGTCGTGCCCGTCGCTGCGCCCAAGGGGGGCAAGTAACATGCTGCGCATCAAGAATTCGGTCCTCGGCGCGCTCGCCGTCGCCGCTACCCTGGTCCTGCCGGCAGCCCACGCGGCCGGCACGCTCGACGAACTGCTCGAGCAGACCAAGAACGTCCGTGCCCGTGAGGCCCAGGCCAACCAGGCCCGCGTCGCCAAGTTCCAGCAGCAGCGCAACGAGCAGGCTGCGCTCCTGGGCCAGGCCCGCAACGAGCTCGCCCAGCAGAACGCCCGCAGCGCGGCGCTCTCGGCGCAGTTCGACGCCAACGAGAAGAAGCTGACCGAGCTGCAGGCCGCGCTCGATGCGCGCGTCGGCAACCTCGGTGAGGTGTTCGGCGTGACCCGCCAGATCGCCGGCGACGTCTCCAGCGTCCTGTTCAACTCGCTGATCAGCGCCGAGTACCCGAAGCGTGACGAGGCCATCGCCAAGATGGCCCAGGCCAAGGCGCTGCCGTCGATTGCCGAGCTCGAGACCCTGTGGTTCGAGATGCAGCGCGAAATGACCGAGACCGGTCGCGTCGCGCGTTTCAAGGCCCCGGTGGTCAATCCCGACGGCGAGGCAGAGGAGCAGGAGATCGTGCGCGTGGGCGGCTTCAATGCCGTCGCCGACGACCAGTACCTGAACTACCTGCCGGCGCTCAAGCAGCTGGCCATCCAGCCGCGCCAGCCGGGCCACTACACCGGTTACGCCGGTGACCTGCTCGATGCCGACGAAGGCTATGTCGAGACGGCGGTCGACCCGACCCGCGGCGTGATGCTGTCGCTGTACTCGCAGCGCCCGACGACCTGGGAGCGCATCGAGAAGGGCGAGCTGGTCGGCTACATCATCCTGCTGGTCGGTCTGGCCGGCACCATTGCCGCCGTCGTGCAGTTCCTGCACCTGATCAAGGTCCGTGCCGCGGTCCGTACGCAGCTGACGCGCCTGGACAACCCGACCACCGACAACCCGCTGGGTCGCGTGCTGTCGAGCTTCAAGGGCGACGCCGCCAAGCTCGACGAGGACGCCGAGGTGGTCGAGCTGCGCATCTCGGAGGCCGTGCTGCGCGAGGTTCCGGGGCTGGAGCGCTTCCAGGCCTTCCTCAAGCTGTCGGTCGCCGCTGGCCCGCTGCTCGGCCTGATCGGTACCGTCATCGGCATGATCGTGACCTTCCAGAGCATCACCGAGTCGGGCTCGTCCGATCCGAAGCTCATGGCCAACGGTATCTCGCAGGCCATGATCGCCACGGTGCTGGGCCTGGGCATCGCCATCCCGCTGCTGTTCGCCAACGCCGTGCTGCAGTCGATCTCGCGCTCGATCGTCCAGATCCTGGATGAGCAGAGCACCGGTCTGCTGGCCGAGCGTCTCGAGGCGAAGCGCCGTGCTTGATACGCTGGTCAGCGTCCTGCTGTCGCCCTTCACCGCCGTGCGTGACATGGTGGACCTGGGCGGCCCGATCGTGAACTGGATCTTCGTGGCCTGCGTCACGATGTGGACGATCACCGTGGAGCGCTGGTGGTACTTCAAGCGCGTGCTGCCGCGGGAAGCCGGCAGCATGCTCGCCCAGTGGCAGGCGCGTCCGAACCACAACAGCTGGACCTCGCGGCAGATCCGTCGCGCCATGATCTCGCGGCTCAATGCGGGCATGAACGCCAACCTGCAGGTGCTGCGCGTGCTGGTGCCGATGTGCCCGCTGCTCGGGCTGCTCGGCACCGTCGGCGGCATGCTCGAGGTGTTCGATTCCATGGCGGCGCGCGGCTCGGCCGATGCGCGCACCATGGCCGCGGGCGTTTCCGAGGCGATGATCTGCACGATGACCGGCCTGACGGTCAGCATCACGGGCCTGTATCCGGTCTATTACTTCACGTCCCGCGTCAAGGTGGAAACCGAGAAGCTGGGCGACCAGTTCGTGTACTGACATGCGCCTGCGCCGACATTTCGACACCAGCGAAGACCATGGCATCGACCTCGCGCCGATGCTGGACTTCGTCCTCAACCTGCTGATCTTCTTCATCATCACCGCAGTGTTCGCCAAGGAGGTTGGCCTGACGGTCAGCCGTCCGAACGCGAACACCGCCGAGAAGAAGGATGCCGGCACGCTGCTGATCTCGATCCGCGAGAACGGCGAGATCTGGATCGACCGCCGCGTCGTCGACGTCCGCGCCGTGCGCGCCAATGTCGAGCGTCTGCATGCGGAGAAGCCCGAGGATTCCGTGGTGGTGATCGCCGAGAAGGGCTCCCAGACCGGCATCCTGGTCCAGGTCATCGACCAGGTGCGCCAGGGTGGCGTCGAGAACGTCTCGATCGCCGCGGGCGGTTCGGGCAAATAGACATGACTGCCGCGACGGACGTCGCCGCGGCCCTCAGGTGAGCTGACATGCGTTCACGTCGACATATCGAACATGGCGAAGATCACGGCATCGACCTCGCGCCGATGCTGGACTTCGTCCTCAACCTGCTCATCTTCTTCATCATCACGACCTCCTTCGTGAAGGAAGCCGGCATCACGGTGAGCCGGCCCGAGGCCGAGACGGCCGAGCACAAGGACAATGGCAACATCCTGATCGCCATTCGCCCGAACGGCGAGGTGTGGATGGACAAGCGTGCGGTGGACCTGCGCGAGGTCCGCGCCACGGTCGAGCGCATGCACGTCGAGCGCCCGGATGACACGGTGGTGATCATCGCCGACAAGGCCTCCCAGACCCAGGTGCTCACCCAGGTCATGGACCAGGTGAAGATGGCTGGCGTCGCCGATGTATCCATCGCTGCGTTCAGCAAGGGCGGTAGCTGACATGCTTGCGACGACGAACCACACGCTCGGGCGCCCCCTGGCCTTCGGCCTCGTGGTGACCTTCGCCCTGTTCTGGGCGCTGCACCTGCTGATCGTGAGCGGCCACAAGGCGGCCGAGAAGACGGAGGCCCTGCCGACGATCGACTTCGTGCGCCTGAAGAAGAGCTCGGAGCTCGAGACCCGCCAGCGCCAGAAGCCGCAGAAGCCGCCGCCGCCCAAGCAGCCGCCGCCGCCGAAGATGAACGTCTCGGTGCAGGCGCAGCAGCAGCAGGCGCCGGTGCCGTTCAAGATGCCGTCGATGAACCTGTCGACGAATATCAGCGGCGGTCCGTTCCTGGGCAATTTCTCCTCCGCGGGCGATCTCGCCGGCGACGGTGAACTGATCCCGATGATGCGCCTGGCGCCGCAGTACCCGCGTCAGGCCCTGCGCGATGGCCTCGAGGGCGAGGTGACGCTGGAGATCACCGTCGGCCCCGACGGCACGGTCACCAGTGCCCGCGTCAAGAGCGCCAAGCCGCGCGGCGTGTTCGAGTCGGCTGCCGTGTCCGCCGCCTACAAGGGCAAGTTCCGCCCGAAGGTCGAGAACGGCAAGCCGGTTACGACCAAGGGCACCTACACCGTCGTCTTCAAGATGGGCAAAGAATGATGCTGCGCCTGATCCAGTCCGTCGTTCTGGCAGCCGCGCTCGCGGTCGGGTTCGCCTCGACCGCCGGCGCCCAGGACGCGCCCAAGAAGCAGCGCAAGGCCACCGGCACCTTGTCGGAGGGCACCTATCGCCAGCTGGAGCGCGTGCAGGAGCTGATCGCCAAGAACAAGAACAGCGAGGCGCTGGAGAAGGCGGGTGCCCTGCTCGAGCGTGCCGGCAATGACTACGAGAAGGCGATCGTCCACCAGACGATGGCGTTCATCTACGTCCAGCAGAACAATTTCAAGGCGGCGCTGAAGGCCTTCGAGACCGCCGTCAACCTGGACGCCCTGCCGCAGCAGCCCTACGAGCAGATGCTGTTCAACCTGGCGCAGCTCTATTTCCAGGACAACCAGTCCGAGAAGGCGGCCAGCACGCTGGAGCGCTATTTCGCGGAAGCCACCCTGCCGCCGCCGGCGGATGCGCATATCCTGCTGGCAAGCGTCTATTCGGACCGCAAGCGCTTCAAGGACGCGCTGGCCCAGGTCGATCTCGCCCTGAGCAAGGTCAAGGAGCCCAAGGAATCCTGGCTGCAGCTCAAGCTCGCGCTGCATTACGAACTCAAGCAGTTCTCCCAGTGCGCCGAGGTGCTCGTGCGTCTGGTCGGCCTTGCGCCGAACAAGGAGGACTACTGGAAGCAGCTGTCCAGCGTCCTGTTCGAGATCAAGAACGACAAGGATTCCCTGGCAGTGCTCGCCCTGGCGGATCGTCAGGGCTTCCTGGATCAGGAGAACGAGGTCCGCAACCTCGCCAACATCTACTTCCTGCTCGATATCCCGGCCAAGGCCGCAGCAACGCTGCAGACCGGCCTGGACAAGAAGGTGCTGAAGCCGGACGAGAAGACCCTGACGATGCTCGGCGATGGCTGGACCATGGCGCGCGAGTACGACAAGGCCGAGGCCGCTTTCAAGCAGGCCGCACAGTATTCGGACAAGGGCGAGATCTATTTCCGCCTGGGCCAGATCTACATCGAGGACGAACGCTGGAAGGCGGCGGTCGAGGCCCTCGAGAAGGCCATCAACAAGGGTGGCCTGAAGAAGACCGGCGACGCCTGGTTCCTCGCCGGCGTGGCCGCCTTCAACGCCAAGGACCGTGCCCGCGCCGAGGCGGCCTTCTCCAAGGCCATGAACTACGAGGAGTCGCGCAACAACGCGACCCAGTGGCTGTCGCACGTCCGCGACCTTGCGGCGCAGGAAGCGCAGGCGGCCGAGACGGCCAAGGCGCTCGCCGAGGCCAAGGCGGCTGCAGCGGCCGAGGCCGCCAAGAAGGCGGCAAAGAACTGACCGCTCGCTCCACGACCCCAGAACGCGGAGCACGACGATGATCCTGTCGCGCCCCGCGCAGGTGGTCCTGGCGTTTGCCCTGATCTACGTGGTCTGGGGCTCCACCTACCTGGCGATCCGCATCGGCGTTTCCGAACAGCCGCCGCTGCTGTTTGCGGGCGTTCGTTTCCTGATTGCCGCCCCCATCCTGCTGGCCTACGGCTTCTGGCGCGGTCTGCGCCTGCCTACGGCCCGCCGCGACTGGAACATCATCGCGATCACGGCCGTGCTGATGCTGGTCGGCGGCAACGGCCTGGTGACCTGGTCGGAGCGCTGGGTCGAATCCAACCAGGCCGCCCTGATCGTGGCCACGTCCGCCTTGTGGATGGCCGGGTTCGGCGCCCTCGGCCAGGCCGGCGAAAGGCCCAATGCCTGGACGGTCATCGGCCTGGTGCTCGGATTCCTGGGTGTGGCCGTGCTGGTCGGGGCAGGGCTGCAGGCCCATGCCGCGCCGGCGTCCGCCTATGGCGCGCTGCTGCTGGCGCCGGTGCTCTGGGCGGCAGGTTCGATCTACGCGCGACGCCAGCCCCCGGCCTGTCCGCCGCTGATGACCGCTGCGCTGCAGATGCTGATCACCGGGCTGATCATGACCACGCTGGGCCTCGCAGCGGGCGAGGCCCCCGAGTGGCAGTGGGCCCCGAGCAGTCTCGGCGCGCTGCTGTACCTCGCGATCTTCGGCTCCTGCATTGCCTACGGTGCCTACGTCTGGCTGGTGCACGAGGTGACGCCCTCGCTGCTGGGCACCTATGCCTACGTGAACCCGGCGGTGGCGGTGGTCCTGGGCTGGTGGTGGCTGGATGAGCGCCTGAGCCCGATGCAGGTCCTGGGCACGCTGATCATCCTGGCCGCGGTGGTGCTGGTCACGCTGGCATCCCGCCGCCGCGGGCCGGGACGCTGATGCGCCCAGGCGCGGGCCTTTTCGGCCTGCTGTTGCTGCTGGTCTCGGCGGCCTCGCCGGCGGCGGACGAGAACCTGCTGCGCATCGGCAATGGCCAGGAGCCGGAAACCCTGGATCCACATCGCGGGGAAGGGGTGAGCACCGCCAATATCCTGCGCGATCTCTACGAGGGCCTGACCGCGGTCGCTCCCGACGGCCGGGTGGTGCCGGGCGCTGCCGTGGCCTGGGAAATCACCGGTGACGGCCTCGAGTACCGCTTCGAGCTGCGCCCCGGTGCGCGCTGGAGCAATGGCGACCCCCTGACCGCTGCCGACTTCGTCGCCGGCCTGCGCCGCAGTGTCGATCCGGCGACGGGCTCCAGCTTTGCCGGCATGCTCGCCCCCATCGCCGGAGCCGAGGCCGTCACGGCCGGTCGCTTGCCGCCCTCGGCGCTGGCGGTGGCAGCACTCGCGCCGGACCGCCTGCGTATCCGTCTCGTGCGACCGACGCCGCACTTCCTGGGCCTGCTCAGTCACTCGACGACCTTCCCGATCCACCGCCCCAGCCTGCAGCGCTGGGGGCGCGGTTTCGCGCGACCTGGCCGCCTGGTGAGCAATGGCGCCTACCGGCTGGACGACTGGATCGTGCAGTCGCGGGTGCGCCTGGTGCGCAACCCGCATTACTGGAACGACCGGGCCACGCGTATCACCCGGGTCGACTATCTTGCCACCGAGGATCTCGACTCCGAGCTCAAGCGCTACCGCGCCGACGAGCTCGATGTGAGCTTCCAGGTGCCGCTGGTGCAGGTGCCGCGCCTGCGCCAGACCCACGCCGCGGAGCTTCGTGTCGCGCCCTACCTGGGTGTGTACTACTACGGCTTCAATCTCACGCAGCCACCGTTCAAGGACCAGCCCGGCCTGCGCCGCGCCCTGGCCCTGGTGATCGACCGCGAGCTCATTGCCGGCAAGCTGATGCATGGCCTGGCGCAGCCGGCCTGGGGCTGGGTGCCACCCGGCACCGCGGGCTGGCCGGCCGAGCGTCCTGCGTGGACGCGTGTCGACGCTGCGCGGCGCCTCGAGGAGGCACGGCGTCTCTATGCCGCCGCCGGCTACGACGCGGCGCATCCGCTTGAGGTGGAGATCCGCTACAACACGCACGAGGACCATCGCCGCATCGCCGTGCTGGTCGCAGCCATGTGGAAGCAGGCGCTGGGCGTGCGCACCCGGCTGGTCAATGAGGAAGGCAAGGTCTACCTCAACAACCGCCGCCTGCGTCGGGTGACGCAGGTGTTCCGCGCCTCCTGGATCGGCGACTACGACGACCCCAGCAGCTTCACCGACATCCTGCGCAGCAATCACGGCCAGAACGATACGGGCTGGAACCAGCCCCGCTACGACGCGCTGCTGGATGCGGCCGCTGCGGCCCGCGATGCGCAGCAGCGCCAGGCACTGCTGCAGCAGGCCGAGGCGCTGATCCTCGAGGAGTGGCCGGTGATTCCGATCTACTGGTACACGTCCAAGCACCTGGTGAAGCCGCGCGTGCAGGGCTGGCAGGACAACCTGCTCGACTACCACTACAGCAAGGACCTTTGGCTCTCGGGCCGCTAGCGCGCCGGCCTCTGGCATCCGCGGCAGCGAACGCCGACACTGCACGCCGATGATTCCTGCCCTCCGCCGTCTGCTCACCAGCCTGCCGACCCTGTTGGTGCTGCTGACCCTGAGCTTCTTCCTGATGCGTGCCGCGCCGGGCGGGCCGTTCGACGCGGAGCGCAGCCTGCCGCCGGCGATCGAGGCCGCGCTGGTGGCCGAGTACCGGCTCGATGCGCCCCTCTGGCGCCAGTACCTCGACTATCTCGGCGGCCTGCTGCGCGGCGATCTCGGGCCGTCGTTCCAGTACGAGGGCTATCGCGTCAGCGAGCTGATCGCCGCCGGCCTGCCGGTGTCGATGAGCCTGGGCCTGCTGGCGATGAGCCTGGCGCTGCTGCTGGGTGGCGCCGCCGGCCTGCATGCCGCCCTGAACCGGGGGCGGGCCGGTGATCATGCCGTCGGCCTGCTGGCCGTCCTGGGCCTGGTGCTGCCCGGCTTCGTGATCGCGCCGCTGCTCATCCTGCTGTTCGCCGTCCAGCTGGGCTGGCTGCCTGCCGGCGGCTGGATGCCGGGACGGCCCAGCGATCTCGTGCTGCCGGTCGTCACCCTGGCCCTGCCGCAGCTGGCCATCATCGCGCGCCTCTCCCGCAGCAGCTTCGCCGAGGTGCTGGAGGCGCCCTATATCCGCACCGCCCGGGCCAAGGGCCTGCCGGAGCGCCTAGTGCTGCTGCGCCACGCCCTGCGCCCGGCGCTGCTGCCGATCCTGTCCTATCTCGGGCCGGCAGCCGCGGGCCTGCTGACCGGCTCGGTGGTGGTGGAGCAGATCTTCGATCTGCCGGGCATCGGCCGTTACTTCGTGCAGGGCGCTCTCAACCGCGACTACACCCTGGTGCTGGGCGTGGTGCTGTTCTACGGGGCGCTGATCGTGCTGTTCAACTTCCTGGTCGATCTGGCCTATGCGGCGCTGGACCCGCGGGTGCGCAGCGCATGACCGCGCTCCGCGACCTGCTGTGGCGCGATCCGGCGACACGCCGTGCCCTGCTGGCGCTGGGCCTGATCGTGCTGGTGGTGATCGTCGGTCCCTGGCTGAGTCCCTGGGACCAGGACGAGGTCGATTTCGCCGGCGCCTGGAGCGCACCGCCCAGCCTCGACAGCGGCCACTGGTTCGGCACCGACAGCCTGGGCCGCGATCTCTACGTGCGCAGCCTTCAGGGCGGACGGGTATCGCTGGCCGTGGGCCTGGCCGCCACCCTGGTGTCGCTGCTGATCGGCGTGGCCTGGGGCGCCGTGGCGGGCTATGTCGGCGGCCGCGTCGACGCCTGGATGATGCGGACCGTCGATGTTCTCTACGCGCTGCCGTTCATGTTCTTCGTGATCCTGCTCATGGTGCTGCTGGGGCGGCACTGGCTGCTGGTGTTCGTGGCGATCGGCGCCGTCAACTGGCTCGACATGGCGCGCATCGTCCGCGGCCAGACCCTGAGCCTGAAGCAGCGTGAGTTCGTGCAGGCCGCGCGCCTGGCCGGCCTGCCGCCGGCCGCGATCATCCGCCGCCACATCGTGCCCAACCTTCTGGGGGTGGTGATCGTGTACGCGGCGCTGACCGTGCCGCAGGTGATCCTCGCCGAGTCCTTCCTCAGCTTTCTTGGCCTGGGCGTGCAGGAGCCCGCCACGAGCTGGGGTGCGCTCGTCAACGAGGGCAGCCGCGAGCTGGAAGCTTCGCCATGGCCGCTGCTGTTCCCGGCCTTGCTGCTGGCCGCGACCCTGCTCGTGCTCAACCGGCTCGGCGACCGCCTCCGCGACCGGCTCGACCCGGGTCTGCGGCCCGCGGGAGTGCGCTGAGATGCCGCGTCCGCTGCTGCAGCTGGACCAGCTGTCGATCGCCTATCCGGGCGGAGCGGGGCAGGGCGAGGCCCGCGTGCTTGATCGCCTGGACCTGGCGCTGGCCGAGGGCGAGGCGCTGGGACTGGTCGGCGAGTCCGGCTCGGGCAAGACCCAGGTGGCACTCGCGGTGATGGGCCTGCTGCCCGCCACGGCCCGCCTCTCGGGCCGGCTGCGGTTTGGTGGCGAGGATCTGCTGGCACTGCCCGCACCGTCGCGCCGCGCGCTGCGTGGCCGCCAGATCGCGATGGTCTTCCAGGACCCGATGACCAGCCTCAACCCGCACCTGCGCATCGGCCTGCAGCTGGCGGAGGTGGCGGAGGTACATGCCGGCCTGGATCGGGCGGCCGCGCTGGCCGAGAGCGCCCGCTGGCTGGATGCGGTGCAGGTGCCCGAGGCCCTGCGGCGCCTGCGCCAGTATCCGCACGAGCTGTCCGGCGGCCTGCGCCAGCGCGTGGCCATTGCCATGGCCCTGATCGGCCGCCCCCGGCTGCTGCTCGCCGACGAGCCGACCACGGCGCTGGACGTGAGCCTGCAGGCGCAGCTGGTGCTGTTGCTGGACCGTCTGCGTCGCGAGCTCGGCCTGGCGCTGCTGCTGATCAGCCATGACCTTGGCCTGGTGGCCGAGCTCTGCGATCGCAGCCAGGTGCTGTACGCGGGGCGCGGCCTGGAATGCGGCCCGACCCGGGCCCTGCTGCAGGCCCCCGCCCATCCCTACACCCGCGCCCTGCTCGCAGCGCGGCCCTCGCTGGGCGCCAGCGCCGGGCCGCTGGCGGCGATCCCGGGCCGGCTGCCCGATGCGCGCCAGGCCCTCGCTGGCTGCGTCTTCGCAGAGCGCTGTCCCGAGGCCTTCGCGCCCTGCCATCGCGAGCCACCGCCCCTGCGCGGTGACCCCCTCCATTCCCGTGCCTGCCATCGCGACGTCCCTTGAGTTCCGGCGACAGGTAATCTGCGCAACTTGTTTGCGCGGCAGGTTTTTTTCTCCATAATCGTGACCACTGTTGGACTGCCCGGAATGCGCCGGGCCGGGTCCGGACGAGCCGCCCCAGAGCGCGCCGCCGGATGTCACGCTGGTTTCAGATGGGGGAGATTGATGAGCAAGCAGGCGTTCCGCCGCACATCGTGGGCCGTTGCCACTGGCCTGGTCCTGGGTCTGCACGCCGGTCTGGCCCAGGCGATCAGTTTCAGCCTGCCCTGGAACGAGGAATCGACGATCGAGGGGGTGCTCAACACCACCGTGACGATCGGTGCCTCGATCCGCACCGAGGACCGCCACACCGATTACCTCGGCAAGGCCAACGTCAATCCGAACGTCTGCGGCGGACTGAACCAGTCCTGCCAGGGCCTGTTCCGCGACCAGGGCCATCCGGGTGCCGCGCTGGCCGCGCAGCCGGGCCAGTTCAGCCCCAACTTCGACGACGGCAACTGGAACTACGACAAGGGCGATCTCACCTCCGGCGTGGCCAAGATCACGCAGGACCTCACCCTGACCCTGGGCGAGTTCGGCCTGTTCGCCAAGGGCCTGTACTTCTACGACTGGGTCAACGTCGATTTCGACGAGTACCACCCCAACGAGATCAACAGCGAGAACCGCGATCGCGTCGGCACCACCGACACCACCTTCGGCGACCGCCAGTACGGCCCCGGCGAGCGCGTGAACCGCAAGCGCCGCAGCGGCGAGCTGCTGAGCCAGACGGGCACCAACCTGCAGTTGCTCGACGCCTACGTGTTCGGCGCCATTCCCCTGGGTGACGAGCGCCAGCTTGGCTTCAAGCTGGGCCGCCAGACCGTCAACTGGGGCGAGTCCACGCTGCTGGCGCTGAACTCGATCAACCAGGCCAACCCGATCAATGCCAACAACTTCTACCGCGTCGGCTTCCTGGTCGAGGAAGTGTTCACGCCGGTGAACATGCTGTCGCTATCGTTCGAACCCTTCACCAACGGCACGATCGAGGGCTTCTACCAGCTCGAATGGCTGCCGGTCGAGGCGCCGGCCCCGGGCACGATGCTGCAGCTCTCCGACACGGTCGGCACCAACAACGCCATCGACTACGCCTTCGTGCAGTTCGGCGGCGGCGCCGAGGACCCGGAGGGTGTGGGCGACCCGCTGTTCACCCCGCTCTCGGGCGTGACCAACACCTCCACCAAGTTCGACCGCCTCAAGGACCTGGAGCCGGACGCCCAGGGCCAGTACGGACTGTCGTTCAAGTACTACGCGGAAGAGCTCAACAACGGCACCGAGATCGGCCTGTTCTACATGAACTACCACTCGCGCCTGCCGTACGCGAGCTTCTTCTCCACCGTGGCCAGCTGCGCCCGCCGCGAGGGCAATGACCTCGGCATCGACGCCTACGATCCGATCAGCTTCCTGGCGACCTGCGATGACCTGCCGGTGCTCTATCAGGCCACGGGCCGCGACCCGGCCGAGGCGCAGAGCAATGCCGTGCCGCTCGACACCATGAAGCTCCTGGTCGAGTACCCCGAGGACATCCAGCTGTTCGGCGTCTCCTTCAACACCACGGCCTTCGGCTGGTCCTTCCAGGGCGAGGTCGCCTTCCGTCCGAACCTGCCGCTGCAGGTCGATACCGAGGACCTGGTGTTCGCGGCCCTGGGGCCCACGCTGTCGCGCTGCCATGACCCCAACCTCGAGCGCGCCCTGCTGCCGGCCAACGCCCTGACCAATGCCCTGGGCCAGGCCGAGGCCATCTTCGGCGCGGTCAACGATCTCACCGGCGGCATCGTCGGCGTGCCCAACGTCGTGCCCGCCGGCTTCGGCTGCGCCGGTACCACCGCCGGCGTCGGCTCCTACGTCGACAACGGTTTCGACACGGCCATCCCGCTGGGCGCCGGCGAGGGCATCTACGCCCCCAGCGACTACGTGATCGACGGCAATGGCACGGCCGGCAACTTCACCGACACGTTCGATCTCGCCATCGGCCATGCCCCCGGTTCGGCCCGCGCCTTCCCGGCCTTCATCACGCCCTACCGCGGCGTCGAGGCCGGCGAGAACGCGGCCTGCGAGCCGCCGACCCTGGGCAGCCAGAACCGCCGCGCCAGTGCCGCTGCCCGCGGTGACGTGAACCCCAACTTCATTCCCTACACCCGCTCCAACCCCTGCTACATCCAGGGCTACGAGCGCATGAAGGTGTTCCAGTTCAATTTCGGCGGCACCCAGGTGCTGGGCGCCACGGACAACCCGATCGGCGCCGACCAGATCCTGTTCGTGTTCGAGACCGGTGCTACCTACGTGCCGGACCTGCCTGACCTGGACCTGCTGCAGTTCGAGGCCGCCGGCACCTACAGCCACGCCAGCGCCGGCGCCGACGGCACGGGCAGCGATCGCTCGCGCCAGGCCTGCTCCTACGATCCGGTCACGCTGCAGCCGCGCGAGTCCTGCTCCTTCGGCATCGACGGCCTGCGCTTCAATCCCTCCCAGGCCAACCTGGACCTCTACCCGGACAAGTTCTCCTGGGGCTACGTGCTGATCGCCATCGTCCGCTACGAGTCGGTGCTGCCGGGCATCTCGTTCCAGCCGCAGGTGATCTACAAGCACGACGTCAACGGCACGGCGCCGGGCCCGGGCGAGAACTTCATCGAGGGCCGCAAGGCCATCGACCTGAACTGGGAGACCCGCTACAAGTCGAACTTCGCCTTCCACCTCGGCTACACCTGGAACACGGGTGGTGGCGTTGCCAATATCTATCGCGACAAGGACATGGCACGCGCCTACGTGAAGCTGCAGTTCTGAGGGGCCTGGTCCCGGTGGGGGCGTCGGCGGGGTCCAGCGGACCGCTGCCGGCGCCCCCGCTGCGTTTCAGGGCCGTCCGGCGGCGCCCGACGGCCGGAGGGAGCCTGAGGCAGATGCCGTGGCGCAAAAGCAGTATGCTGCGCGCCCTCATGGCTACCCGACTGTCTCCATGAACGCTCCCTGGCCGGGAATCGGCCGCCTGCTTCTGGGCCGCAAGCTGGATCCGCTGGATCCCCGCTCGCGCCACAGTCTCGCGCTGGTGGCCTTCCTGGCCTGGGTCGGATTGGGGGCCGATGGTCTCTCCTCCAGCTGCTACGGTCCCGAGGAGGCGTTCCGGGCCCTCGGCGAGCATTCCCAGCTTGGTTTGTGGCTGGTCTTCGCCACCGCCGCCACCGTGTTCATCATCGCCCTGGCCTACAACCAGGTCATCGACCTGTTTCCCTCGGGGGGTGGCGGCTACAAGGCTGCCACGCGCCTGATCGGTCCGCGCGCCGGCCTGGTCTCCGGCTCGGCGCTGATCATCGACTACGTCCTGACCATCGCGATCTCGGTGGCGAGCGGCGTCGATGCCCTGTTCAGCTTCCTGCCCCGGGACTGGCTCTCGTACAAGCTACCCACCGAGGTGGGCGTGCTGTTCCTGCTGCTGACGCTCAACCTGCGCGGCATGAAGGAATCGATCCGCGTGCTCCTGCCGCTGTTCCTGGGCTTCTTCGTTTCGCACGTGGTCCTGATTGTCTACGGCATCCATGCGCAGTCCGGACAGCTGGGCGGCCTGTTCGCGGCGACCGTGGCCGAAACCCACGAGATGGCCGAGGGTGCCGGCTGGCTGTTCACGATCGCCCTGCTGCTCAAGGCCTACTCGCTGGGCGGCGGCACCTACACGGGCCTCGAAGCGGTCTCCAACAACGTCAATATCCTGGCCGAGCCGCGCGTACGGACCGGCCACCTGACCATGGTCATGATGGCGCTGTCGCTGGCCTTCGTCGCCAGCGGCATCCTGCTGCTGTACTTGCTCTGGCAGGTGCAGCCTGTGGCAGGGCAGACGCTCAATGCCGTCACCTTTGCCGCCATCATCGGCAGCCTGGGCCTCGGCGACGCCGGCCTGGAGCACGGGTTGCTGGTCGGCGTGCTGGTGCTGGAGGCCTGCCTGCTGTTCGTCGGCGGCAACACCGGCTTCCTTGGCGGTCCGGCGGTGCTGGCCAACATGGCGGCGGACCGCTGGGCGCCACGCCAGTTCCGGCAGCTGTCGAGCCGCCTCGTGACCCAGAACGGCATCCTGCTGATGGGTGCGGCCGCCTTCGCGGTGCTGGTCGGCAGCGGTGGCAGCGTGCACCTGCTGGTGGTGCTCTACAGCATCAATGTGTTCATCACGTTCAGCCTGTCGCTGCTCGGCCTGTGCCGGCACTGGCTCGACCAGCGACGCCTGATGCAGCGCTGGTTCCGTCCGTTCTGCCTGTCGCTGCTCGGCTTCACGGTCTGTGCCTTCATCCTGCTGGTGACCCTCGTTGAGAAGTTCAGCCACGGTGGCTGGCTGACGATGCTGATCACCGGAGGCGTGGCCGCCCTGGGGCTGAGCATCCGCGCACACTACGATTCGGTGGAGCGGCAGATGCGGCGCATCGACGAGCACTATGCGCCGCGGGCCGAGTGGGACGTCGATGCCGAGCGCCCGCCCGAGGACCGCTGCGCGCCGACGGCCGTGGTGCTGGTCGGCGCCAACCGGGGTGCGGCGATGTTCACGATCCAGTGGATACGCCGCACCTTCCCGGGGCGCTTCACCAACATCGTGCTGGTGTCGGTCGGCGAGGTCGACAAGCAGAGCTTCGATGCCGCCGGCGCGGTGAAATCCCTGCAGACGCGCCTGGACAACTCCCTGCGCTACCTGGCGAGCTACTGCAGCAGCCAGGGCCTGCACGCGGCCCGCTACGAGGCTTACGGCAGCGATCCCCAGCAGGAGCTCGGAACGCTGCTCGAGAAGGTGCTGGTGGACTACCCCGACAGTCACTGCTTTGCCAGCCAGCTGATGTTTGCGCGCGACCACTTCTACATCCGCTTCCTGCACAACCAGATGCCGCTGGCCATCCAGCGCTGGCTGATGCTCCGCGGTGCGGAGCTCACGATCGTGCCGCTGCGCGTGCCCGAACTGCCGCCGCCAACCGTGCGCCGGACCCTGGCGCACTGATCGTCGGGCGGTCCTTCAGGCCAGCAGCGGCTTGAGGAAGCGCCCGGTGTGTGAGCGCCGGACCTTCACCACGTCCTCCGGCGTGCCGGCCGCAACGATCTCGCCGCCGCCATCGCCACCTTCCGGACCGAGATCGATGATCCAGTCGGCGCGCTTGATGACGTCGAGGTTGTGCTCGATGATCACCACGGTGTTGCCGTGCTCGCGCAGGCGTTCCAGCACGCGCAGCAGCTGCGCCACGTCGTGGAAGTGCAGGCCGGTGGTGGGCTCGTCGAGGATGTACAGCGTCTGCCCGGTATCGCGCCGTGACAGCTCCTTGGCCAGCTTCACGCGCTGCGCCTCGCCGCCGGAGAGCGTGGTCGCGTTCTGGCCGAGCGTGATGTAGGACAGGCCCACGTCCATGAGCGTCTCGAGCTTGCGCCTCAGCGCCGGCACCGCCTTGAAGAAATCCAGCGCGTCCTCGACCGTCATGTCGAGCACCTCGTTGATGCTCTTGCCCTTGTACTTGATCTCCAGGGTCTCGCGGTTGTAGCGCTTGCCCTTGCAGGTGTCGCAGGTGACGTACACGTCGGGCAGGAAGTGCATCTCCACCTTGATGACGCCGTCGCCTTCACAGGTCTCGCAGCGGCCGCCCTTGACGTTGAAGCTGAACCGCCCGGCCTCGTAACCCCGTGCGCGGCTCTCGGGCACGCCCGCGAACAGCTCGCGGATCGGGGTAAACAGCTGCGTATAGGTCGCCGGGTTGGAGCGCGGCGTGCGGCCGATCGGCGACTGGTCGATGTCGATCACCTTGTCGAGCTGGTCCAGGCCCTCGACGGCCTCGCAGGGCGCATGGTGGGTGGCGGCGCCATTCAGCTGCCGGGCCGCGTAGCCGTAGAGCGTGTCGTTGATCAGCGTCGACTTGCCCGAGCCCGAGACGCCGGTGACGCAGGTGATCAGGCCGATCGGAATCTCCGCCGTCACCTTCTTCAGGTTGTTGCCGGTGGCGCCCCGTACGACGATGGCCTTGCCGGGCTGCGCCGGCGTGCGCAGATCGGGAATCTCGATGCGCGAGCGCCCCGACAGGTAGCGGCCGGTGATCGACTCGGCACTCTTCTCGATCTGCTTGGGCGTGCCCTCGGCGACGATCGCACCGCCATGCACGCCGGCACCGGGACCGATGTCGACCACGTAGTCGGCATGGCGGATCGCGTCTTCGTCATGCTCGACCACGATCACGGTATTGCCCAGGTCGCGCAGGCGGAACAGGGTCTGCAGCAGGCGCTCGTTGTCGCGCTGGTGCAGGCCGATGCTGGGCTCGTCGAGCACGTACATCACGCCGACCAGGCCGGCGCCGATCTGCGAGGCCAGGCGGATGCGCTGGGCCTCGCCGCCCGAGAGTGTCTCGGCGCTGCGGGCGAGGGTGAGGTACTCGAGGCCCACGTTGTTGAGAAAGCCCAGGCGCGCCGAGATCTCCTTGACGATCTTGGCCGCGATCTCCTGCTTGTGTCCCGGCAGGCGCAGCGTGGTGAAGAAGGCCTCCGCGTCGCGCACCGACAGGGCGCTGATGCTGGGCAGGTTGCGGTCGGCCACGAACACGTGTCGGGCCGCGCGATTGAGGCGCTCGCCCTGGCAGTCGGGGCAGGGCTGCTGGCTCAGGTAGCGCGCCAGCTCCTCGCGCACCGCATCGGACTCGGTCTCGCGGTAGCGGCGCTCGAGGTTGGGGATGATGCCCTCGAAGCGGTGGCTGCGGATCGTGAGCTTTCCGCGCTCGTCCGGGTACTGGAACTCGATGCGTTCCTCGCCGCTGCCGTGCAGGAGCACGCGGCGCACCTTCTCGCTCAGCTTGTTGAACGGCCTGTCGGTGTCGAAGCGGTAGTGCTGGGCCAGTGAGCTGATGAAGTGCCAGTAGTAGGGGTTGCGCTTGTCCCAGCTGCGGATTGCGCCAGCGGCCAGGCTCAGCTCCGGATGCGCGACGACACGGGTCTCGTCGAAGGTCTGCAGGCTGCCCAGGCCGTCGCACTTCTGGCAGGCGCCATGCGGGGCGTTGAACGAGAACAGGCGCGGCTCCAGCTCCTCGAGCGAGTAGCCGCAGTGCGGGCAGGACATGCGCGCCGAGAAGGTCAGGGTCTCGCCCTCGCCGGCGTGCGGCACGACGTAGGCCAGGCCATCGGCCAAACGCAGCGCCGTCTCGAAGGATTCCGCGAGGCGCTGCTTGAGATCGGGGCGCACCTTGAAGCGGTCCACCACGATCTCGAGGTCGTGCTTGAGCTTGCGGTTGAGGGCCGGCACTTCGTCCAGCTCGTGCACCTTGCCGTTGACGCGCATGCGCACGAAGCCCTGGGCACGGGCCTGCTCGAACCATTCCAGGTGCTCGCCCTTGCGGCCGCGCACCACGGGCGCCAGCAGCAGCCAGGCGGAGTCGGCCGGCAACGACAGCACGTGATCCACCATCTGCGAGACGCTCTGTGCTTCCAGGGCCACGCCGTGGTCCGGGCAGTGCGCGGTGCCGACGCGGGCATAGAGCAGGCGCAGGTAGTCGTAGATCTCGGTGACGGTGCCGACCGTCGAGCGCGGGTTGTGCGAGGTGGATTTCTGCTCGATCGAGATCGCGGGCGAGAGTCCCTCGACCGAGTCCACGTCCGGCTTCTCCATCATGGACAGGAACTGCCGCGCGTAGGCGGACAGCGACTCGACGTAGCGCCGCTGGCCCTCGGCATAGATGGTGTCGAAGGCGAGCGAGGACTTTCCGGAGCCCGACAGTCCGGTGAACACGATCAGCCGGTCGCGCGGCAGCTCGAGGTCGATGTTCTTGAGATTGTGCGTGCGAGCGCCGCGGATGCGGATGTAGTCCATGGGAACGTGAATTCAGGCGAACGAAGTACTATAGCGCGATACGCAAAAAAAGCGCATGCGCGCCAATGGACGGCCGATCAGA
>DASUDL010000095.1:0-21616 GCA_036275615.1 Solimonas sp. | reverse complement strand
GCTGCCGCTGTCCACCTTCGCCTGGTTCGCCAGCGTGGCCCTGCTGCTCTCCCACCCCGGCCTGCGGGCGGGGCTGCGGCGGCATGCGCACCGGATTGACCGGGCGATGGGCGTGATTCTGGTAGTGCTCGGGGTGGTGGTGCTGGGGGATGCGGGGGCAGCGCTTGTCCGCTGACCGTCATGCGGCCCAGCCGGTCGATCCTGGCGCAGGTCTGCGGATCGGTGGGCCATGGTTTTTGGGGGGCCACTTTGGCCCGGTGCGCGGGGACAAGTACGCGCTGCCCCTGTCCCCTGGTCGCGGAGTTTCGAGGGTGCCATGTTCTCCAGGACCGTGAGACTGCGAACGCTCGGAATCGCCTCCATGCTGGCCCTTGGAGTGGCCATGGCCGCTTGGAAGCTCCTTCCTCCGTCGCGCCAACAATTGGTTCACAGTGGCCTTACGGCAGAGGCCATCGCCCGCATGCAGGAGTTCTACGAGCCCGCCAGATTCCTCCCGGACTTCATCCATTGCATCCGGGTTGAAATCAGTCCAGCGGAGTTCGCGGTCTATGTTCGGACACTCGGTCTCCAGCCGGGTCGCGGCATTCACGCCTTGCCACACCGGTGCGAGATTCCGTGGTGGACACCGCCGGATCTCGGCAAGCCAGGCGGCGACGGAGGCCAAGCGCAACTTCTGGTCTATCACCATCCCTCGACCAACCCGGAGGCTGGCGAGATCGCTGTGCTCCGGGATGGTGTCCTCTACTATGTCGCCTGGAACTCCTAGTGGTCGCGCTTTCCTTCCCGCGCCGAACAGCCACGCCACCACGGTCATGACCTCACCGCAGGCCAAGCCGTCTCTTGCCGTCCGAGCCCCATGACCCTCGCCACCCTCCTCACCCCCGCCGACTTCGGCACTCTCGTCGACGAGGCCTTCGCCTCGGAGACGCCGCTCGTGTCCTCGTCCGAGTCGGCGCTGGGCCAGGACCTGGAGCACTTCACGTCCGCCGCCGCGATCAAGGACAAGGTCGCGCAGTGCGCGGCCGCCGGCCTGCACGACTACGCCTTCGCCTTCTGGTATCCGTCGATGAAGGGCCTGCGCATCGAGCGGCGCGTGGACCTGGATCCGCCGCGCGACGGCCACCGCTTCCGTCACTCGCTGGGTGGCTGGGGCCTGATCCACCTGCACCTGTACTTCGGCGCCGGCGGGCGACTTCAGTGTCGCGTGGCGGTCAATTCGCAGACGCGGGCCCTGACGCGCGAAGCGCGCTATCCGGAACTGGGGCCGGTCGCGGACTGGGACTGGCGGGTGGTGGAGACCACCGCCTTCCGGCTGTCGCGTCGCCTGGCGGCGATGGGGCCGACGGAGCCGGTCAACCCGACAGCGACCGCAGAGGCGGCACCGGCACCGCGCCCGTCGCCACGACCCGCGCCGCGCAAGAATCCCTGGAAGCGCTAGCGCCTCCGGGGTGCCGCGACGGCGGCCCCGAGGCCCCCCCCATCGCTGCACGCCGTCCCGCTTCGCTGTTCGTTCTCGACCCCACTCGCCACCGCCCGCCATGACGCCCTCGTCCCCCTCCATCCTGCTCTCGCCCCGGCTGGCCGGCCTGCTCTACCTGGCGGTCATCGGCCTGGGCCTGTTCGGAGAAGGCGTCGTGCGCGGCGGGCTCGTGGTGGGCGGCGACGCCGCCGCCACGGCGCGCAACATCCTGGCGGATGAATCGCTTTGGCGCCTCGGCATCGCGGGCGACCTGACCATGCATCTGCTCGACGTGCCGCTGATCGTCTTCTTCTACCTGCTGCTGCGCCCGGTCAGCCCCGCGCTGGCGCTGCTGGCCACCGCCTTCAACCTGGTCCAGACCTGTGTGCTGGCGCTCAACAAGCTGAGCCTGGTGGCGGTGCTGTCGCTGCTGGCCGTGCCGCCCGGCGCCCCGGGCGCGCTGGAGGCGCCAACCCTCGCCATGGGCCTGATCAACCTGCACGGCGCGGGCTTCGCGATCGGTCTGCTGTTCTTCGGTGTCACCTGCGTATTGCGCGGCGCCCTGATCGTCCGCTCCGGGTACGTACCGCGGACTCTGGGGGCGCTCCTGGTGCTGGCTGGCCTGTGCTACCTGGTCAACAGCTTCGCCCTGCTGCTGTCGCCAACGCTGGCCGCCGCGCTCTTTCCGGCGGTGCTGATGCCCGCGTTCGTGGCGGAACTGCTGCTCAGCCTGTGGCTGCTGCAGGCTCGGCCTCAGGCCCTGCAGGAAGCGATGGCGGCACGCCTGCGCACGACCGCGGCCTGAGCCGCGGGCCGCCACCGCCCGCTCACACCGCGCGCAGCACGATCTCGAAGCGGTGCGTGCGGATGCGCTGCACCGCGCGGATCAGGGCGTCGAAGTCGAGCGGCTTGTTGAGGTAGGCGCTGGCGCGGCCCTTGAACGCGGCCTCGACATCACGGTCGTCGCTGGAGGAGGTGAGCATCACCACCGGCAGCCTCGCCATCGGCGGACGGCTGCGGATGGCGGCCAGCACTTCCCCGCCCTTCATCCCGGGCATGTTCACGTCCAGCAGCACCAGGGCCGGCAGGGTGCCGGCCGCCGCCGCGGCATCGAGCAGGGCCAGGGCTTCGTCGCCGCTCTCGCAGTGATGCAGGGGATTGCCCAGGCCGGCCTGTCCCAGGCTGCGCTGGACGGCGAAGAAGTCGTCGGGGTTGTCGTCGACGATGAGGAAGCTGTTGGCGGCGAGCGGGGCGCTCATGCGGCGTCTCCTTGCGGCAGGGTGAAGTAGAAGGTGGTGCCCACGCCCGGCTCCGACTCCAGCCAGACGCGGCCTCCGTGCATGTGCACGATCTTCTGGACGATGGTCAGGCCCACGCCCGTCCCGCCACCATAGGCGTCGCGCTTGTGCAGGCGCTCGAACAGGGTGAAGACGCGGCCCTGGTGCTCGGGGGCGATGCCGATGCCGTTGTCGCGCACATAGCCGACCGGCTCCGGGCCGTCGGTACGCCAGCCGATCTCGATCCAGCGCTCCGGCTTGTCGTTGTACTTGGTGGCATTGGTGATGAGGTTGCGCAGCAGCTCGCCGACGCGGACCCGGTCGCAGGCCAGGCTGGGCAGCGGCACCGGCCGGCGCAGCAGCACGCCCTTCTCGCGCAGGCTGAAATCCAGCGAGGCCAGGATCTCGTCGAGCAGGGCGTCCAGGTCGGTGGTCTCGCGCTGCAGCTGGCTGCGCCCCAGGCGGGAGATGTGCAGCAGCTCGTTGATCAGGGTCTCCATGCGGCGGGCCTGGTCCCGGATCTTCTGGATCATGCCGCGGCCGCCCTCGTCCAGTTGCGGGCCGTAGTCCTGCGCCAGGTAGCCGGCAAAACTGGCGATGCCGCGCAGGGGCTCCTTGAGGTCGTGCGAGGCGATGTAGGTGAAGTCGTCCAGCTCGCGGTTGGAGCGCTCCAGCTCCTGGCGGGCCTGCGCCAGTTCGGTGGCGTCCCAGTTGGCACCGGCCAGGCGCAGGGCACGGCCCTCGGCATCGCGGTAGATGGTGGCGCGGCACTGGATCACGCGGGTGCGGCCGTCGCGCGGGATCACCCGCACCTCGTCGAAGAACTCGCGGTCCGCACCCTCGATCGCGGCCCGGATGCGCCGGGCAAAGCCTTCGCGGTCCTCGGGATGCACCAGGGCCAGCGCCTGCTCCAGCGCGGTGGCCCGGGCGTCGGCCGGCAGGTTGAGCAGGCGGTTGATGGCGTAGTCGTGCTCGAAGCGATCCTCGGGCACATGCCAGACCCAGACCGCCACGCGCGCCGCCACCGTGGCGAGTCGGTAGCGCTCCTCCATGCGCTGCAGGGCTTCCTGCTGCTCGCGCTGCTGGGTGAGGTCCCAGACCATGCCGGCCACGCTGCGCGCGCGACCCTGGCGGTCGCGCACGGCCTTGGCGCGCGAGTTGATATGCCGGACTTCGCCGTTGGGGCGCACGACGCGATAGGTGTCGTCGTAGTCCTCGCCGCCGCCCTTCAGGAACGCCGCGTACTTGCCCATGACCCGATCGCGGTCGGCCGCATGGATCATCGCCACGTAGTCGGTCATGCGCGTGGATTCGTGGCCGCGGTCCAGGCCCAGGACCTGCTGGATGTGGCCGTCCACCTTCAGTTCGCGCAGCGGATCGCTGCTGGACCAGGCACCCAGGCCGGGCGAGTCCAGGGCCAGGCGCAGGCGCTCCTGCGTCGCCTGGATCAGGCGCCGGGCCTTGTCGCGCCCGGAGAACACCTGCAGCCCGTGCAGGACGATCACGGTCAGCAGCAGCGCCTGCCAGGCGTCGGCCGGCTGCAGGCCGGTGGCGGTGTGGAAGGCGCGCAGGTAGAGCATCAGGGCCAGCGCCACGGCGCCCATGGCCAGGGCTTCCAGGTACAGCTTGAACTGGTGGCGCAGGCCCAGGTCGGCATAGGCCAGGTAGAAGACGAAGATGGTCGGCAGCCCAGGGTTGGGATCGTGCGGCACGCCGATCACCAGGGCGCAGAGGTCGAGCAGCACCAGGGCCCGCTGCAGGGGCGGTGTCAGCCGCTGGCCGCGCGCCAGCACCATCAGCACGACGATGGCCAGCACGTAGACCAGCATGGCGGCCGCGATCTCGTGCTGCGCCATGAAGCCGGGCGTAATGCCCTGCGCCCGCATGTACAGGAACAGCAGGTAGGCGAAGACGTAGCGGTACAGGAACTGCGAGTAGTACATGAGCTGCTGCCATGGGCTGCGCTCGCGCACCTGCCGCTCGCCCCTCGGGACGCGCTCGTCTGCCGTCGATGTCGGCATGGTCTGGTTTCCCCCTCGGCCTACTCTAGCCCAGCGCCGGGCGGCCCCGCGCCACCCCGCCGGGGGCTGGCGCCGGACGCCGGGTCATGTTTCGCGGACGCCGGGCGCGTCCGTGCGCGAAGGGGCCGCGTAAGATCGACGCCAGCCCCTTACCCACGCCCGCCAGCCCGGACATGCGCCGCCTCCTGCTCCTTGCCCTGATCCTTGGCGCCGTCGCGGCCTGGTTTGCGCTGGACCTGGGCCATTGGCTGTCCCTGGAGCAGTTGCAGGCGCAGCGCGAGGCCCTCCTGGCCTGGCGCGAGGCCGCGCCGCTGCGCGCCGCCGCCACGGTCTTCGTGGTGTACGTGCTGGTCACGGCCCTGTCCCTGCCCGGCGCCACGATCCTGACCCTGGGCATCGGCGCGGTGTTCGGCCTGCTCTGGGGTACGGTGCTGGTGTCGTTCGCCTCGACCCTCGGCGCCACCGGCGCCTTTCTCAGTGCCCGCTACCTGCTGCGCGAGCCGCTGCGCGCCCGCTATGGCGCGCGGCTGGCAATGATCGATGCCGGCATCGCCCGCGAGGGCGCCAGCTACCTGTTCGCGCTGCGCCTGGTGCCGCTGTTCCCCTTCTTCCTGATCAACCTGCTGCTGGGTCTCACCGCCATGCCGGTGCGCACCTTCTTCTGGGTCAGCCAGGTCGGCATGCTCGCCGGCACGCTGGTTTACGTGAACGCCGGCACGCAGCTGGCGCAGATCCACTCGCCGCGCGACGTGCTCTCGCCGGGCCTGCTGGGCGCCTTCGTGCTGCTGGGCCTGTTCCCGCTGCTGGCGCGACGCCTGCTCGCGGCCTGGCAGACCCGGCGCCGCTATGCGCGCTGGACACGCCCGCGCCGCTACGACCGCAACCTGATCGTGATCGGTGCCGGCGCCGCCGGCCTGGTCAGCGCCTACCTCGGCGCCGCCCTGCGGGCGAAGGTCACCCTGGTGGAGCGCCAGCGCATGGGGGGCGATTGCCTCAACACCGGCTGCGTGCCCTCCAAGGCCCTGATCCGCGCCGCCAAGCTGGCGCACGAGCTGAAGACCGCCGAGACCTACGGCCTGCGCGAGGTGGGCGGCCGTGTCGACTTCGCGCGGGTGATGCAGCGCGTGCAGCAGGCCGTGGCCGAGGTGGCGCCGCACGATTCGGTCGAGCGCTACGAAAGCCTGGGCGTCGAGTGCCTGCGGGGCCAGGCGCGCCTGGTGGATCCCTGGACCGTGGATGTCGACGGCCAGCGTCTCAGCGCGCGCCAGATCATCATCGCCACCGGCGCCGAGCCCGCCGTGCCGCCGATTCCCGGCCTGCGCGAGGCGGGCTACCTCACCTCGGAGACACTCTGGGACCTGCGCCAGCTGCCGGCGCAGCTGCTGGTGCTCGGTGGCGGCCCGATCGGCTGCGAGCTGGCGCAGGCCTTTGCCCGCCTGGGCAGCCGCGTCACGCTGGTGGAACAGCAGCCCCAACTGCTGCCGCGCGAGGACGCCGAGGTCGCTGCACTCGTCGCCACCCGTCTGGAGGCCGAGGGCGTGGCGCTGCACCGGGCGACGCAGGTCCTGCGCGTGGAAACCGAGGGTCGGCGGCGCGTGCTCGTCACTCGCGCGGCGGACGGCAGCGAGCAGCGCCTGGTGGCCGATCATCTGCTGGTGGCCGTGGGGCGCCGCGCTCGCCTGCAGGGCTACGGCCTCGAGGAACTGGGTCTGCTCGACGGCCCGCAGCTCGAGGTGAATGCCTTCCAGCAGACCCGCCTGCCCCACATCTACGCCTGCGGCGATGTGGCCTCGCCCTACCCCTTCACCCACGTCGCCGCGCACACCGCCTGGTATGCCGCCGTGAACAGCCTGCTCGGCCCGCTGCTGGCCCTGCGCGGTGGCCGCTTCCGCACCGACTACTCGGTCATCCCCTGGACCACCTTCACCGACCCGCAGGTGGCACGCGTGGGCCTGAGCGAGACCGAGGCCCGCGCCCGGGGCATCGCCTTCGAGGTCACGCGCTATCCCCTGGACGACCTGGACCGCGCCATCGTCGAGGGCCGTACCCAGGGCTTCGTGAAGGTGCTGACGGTGCCGGGGCGCGACCGCATCCTCGGCGCGACCATCGTCGGCGCCCAGGCCGGCGAGCAGATCGCGGAGTTCGTGCTGGCGATGCGCCATGGCCTGGGACTCAATGCCCTGCTGGGCACGATCCACGTTTACCCGACCTGGATGGAGGCCGGCAAAGCCGTGGCCGGCCGCTGGAAACAGGCCCACGCCCCGCAGGGCCTGCTGCGCCTGCTGGAACGCTTCCACGCCTGGCGGCGCGGATGAGGCGGGCCTGCGCGATCGGCGTCTTCGCCAAGGCGCCGATTCCCGGTCATGCCAAGACGCGGCTGGCACCCCTGCTGGGCGCCGAAGGCGCGGCGCGGCTGCAGGCGCAGCTGATCGAACGCAGCCTGGCGACCGCCGGCGCCGCGCTTCCGGGCGCCGTGACGCTGTATACGGACGGCGGCGACGACCCGACCTGGGCGGACTGCATCCGGCGGCACGGCGTGCCCCGAGTCGCGCAGCAGGGCAAGGATCTGGGCACGCGCATGCTGCGGGCCTTGAATGAACTCCTCGCACAGGCCGAGACGGCACTGCTAATTGGCAGCGACTGCCCGGCGCTGGATCCCGCGACCCTGCAGGCGGCCGCAGCGCAACTGCAGGACCGGCGGATGGTGTTCGTGCCGGCCGAGGACGGCGGCTATGTGCTGGTGGGCGCGCGTACCCCGCTGCCGTCGGCATTCGTCGACATGCCCTGGGGCAGCGACGCGGTGATGGCGCAGACGCGGGCGCGGCTCAAGTCTGCGGGCTGGTGTGCCGATAAGGACTACGCGGAATTGCCGGCGCTGTGGGACCTGGACCGTCCCGAGGATTATCGGCGTGCGCGCGACGCCGGTCTGGTGCAGGACGTCGTCGGGGAATCCCCGCGCTGACCGGCCTCGACGCCTGTCGTCGCTCGCCGACGGCCTTCCATCCGCAGCCGCGCCTATCACCCGGATCGCGCTTGTAGGATTTTTCTTACTCACAGCGGCCAGTAAGAAAATCCCATGACCAACGCCAGCGTGCCGACCCCTCGCTCCCGTCGCATTACCTGTCTCGGCTTCGACTGGCGCGCCGAGGTCTCGCTCAAGGAAACCCTGGCCCTGCTGCGCGGCAAGACGCAGGACCACTGGCAGTACTCGGACGAGCTCACCGCCGACGTCATCGTTTACGAAACCCGCAACACCCTGGCCCAGGCGCTCGTGCGCCGCTGCCAGGGCGACGGTGCGCCGCGCGTGTTCTTCCCGTCCAGCAGCGAGGACGAGCAGGAACTCACCCTGCGCTACCCCTTCGGCGCCAGTCGCCTGATCGGCTGCCTCGACCATGCGTCGCGTCAGCTGGCGGGTGCTGGCGCCACCTACTCCGAGGCCGACGACAGCGGCCTGTGCCAGCGTCTCGACGAGGCCCTGCGCACACCGGGCGCGGTGGCCGTGGCGCTGCGCGCAGGCGACCAGACCGGCTGGATCCGCCTGCCGGAGCAGCAGCTGCACTGGTCGCAGCCGCTGGGCCTGGACGAGATGGCCGGGCTCCTCGCCGGCGAGGTGAGCGTGCAGGCGCTGGGACTGGCCGACACCGCCAGCCTGCGCCGCCTGGCGGCGAGCTGCACCCACGTGGTCCCGGCCGAAACCCTGCTCTGGTCGGTGGGCATCACCCGCTCGCGCGGCCATCTGCTCTCGCGTCTCGACGCGACGAATGCCTACCGCCTGCGGCGCTGGCCCAACTTCGGCGTGATCGGCCGGCGCGCGCTCGACCTGCGCTGCTGCTCGCTGCTGATGCAGCGCCCGCTCACGCCCACGCACCTGTCGCTGCTGGCGGGCATCCCGCTCGGCGTGATCGGTGGCTTCCTCAATGCCTGCGCACTGGCGGGCCTGCTCGAGGAGAGCGCGGCGCCGGTCGCCGAACTGTCGCCCGCGCCAGCCACGACTGCTGCCGCCACCGACTCCGGCCTCGGCGGCATGCTGCGCCGCATCCGCCTGGCTTTCGCGATCACTGAATAAGATGCCGCGCGAGTACAAGCTGCTGTTCGCCGGGCCCATGGGCGCCGGCAAGACCACCGCGATCGCTGCGATCAGCGATATCGCCCCGGTAGCCACCGAGGCCGTCAACAGCGACAAGGCCCAGCACAACAAGGCCATGACCACGGTCGGCTTTGATTACGGCGAGGTCGCGCTGGAAGGCGGCGACCGCCTGCGCCTGTATGGCATGCCCGGCCAGGATCGCTTCGACTTCATCTGGAAAACCGCGCGCGAGGGTGCGCTGGGCGTCGTGGTGCTGCTCGACAACAGCCGCCCCGATCCGCTCGCCGATCTGGCGCTGTATGTCACCGCCTTCCGCAGCCTCGCCGAGCGCTCGGCACTGGTGGTCGGCGTCGGCCGCAGCCAGGACGGTGGCGTCACCCTCGACGACTACGGCGACTGGCTTGGCCGGGCCGGCCTGACCGCACCGGTGTTCACCGTCGATGTGCGCCAGCGCGACGACGTGCTGCTGCTGCTCGATGCCCTGCTCAACCAGATCGAGGCCGCGGCCCTGATCACGACCGCCACCCCCGCCTGATCCCGACCATGGACGCCTCGACCGATCCCCGCCTGCCCCTGGAGCGCTGCAATACCGCGCTCGACCACCTCATGACGACCGTGCCGGGCCTGACCGGGGCCGTGCTCTCGCGCAGTGACGGCTTCGAGGTCGCCAGCCGCACGCGGGGCGACGTGCCGGTGTCGCGACTGTCGGCGCTGTCGAGCTCCATGGTCGCCCTCAGCCAGGCAGCGCTGCGGGAGCTCGGCATGAATGGTGGCGGCAGTGTCCTGGTGGAAGGCCAGGACGGAAAGCTGCTGCTGCTGGAGGTCCCGCTGTACGGCCACCCGATGGTGCTGGCCGCCGTCGGCAAGGCCGATCTCGTGACTGGAACCCTGTTGTGGGCTGCGCGCGATTGCGTGCGGCAACTGATCACCAACCCCTGAAGAAAAACGGAGTCACCCCGATGAGCAATGTCCAAGCTTCCCTCGACAGCTTCCTCACCCTGGACGGCGGCATGTGCGCCGCCCTGGTCGATGCCAACAGCGGCATGATGCTGGGCCATGCCGGTACCGGCGTGGACCTGGAGATTGCCGCGGCCGGCAACACCGAGGTGGTCCGCGCCAAGCTCAAGACCATGAACAGCCTCAAGCTCAACGACAAGATCGAGGACATCCTCATCACCCTGGGCAAGCACTACCACATCATCCGCCTGGTCGCGAGCAAGCCCGGCCTGTTCCTGTACGTGGTGCTCGACAAGACCAAGGCCAATCTGGCCATGGCCCGTCGCAAGGTGCAGGACGTCGAGGCTGCCCTGGCGATGTAAGCCACCGCTGGTGCTGCAGGAGAGGCCCGCCGCGTGCGGGCTTCTTCGCTTGGCTGTCCTTCACGCGCCTGCGCGCCGACTGCAAGGCCGGACGGCCCGCCGATCACACCCGCCACACCACCCCGGCCCCGCGGCGCTTCAAACCAGTGCCGCGAAAAGAAAGCCCCGCGGCAGGCGGGCCCGGCGGACCGGGACCCGCGCCACCGCGGGGAGCGAGGACGGAAGCGGCGCCGGGCGGAGAACCCGGACGCCGTTCCGGAGGAGCCCTTACTCGTAGATCGGCTCGATGCGGAAGCCGAACTCGATCCGCGAACCGCCGTCCGTGCACAGCAGCTTCACGTTCTTGCCGCTGCCGACCTCGGCGATGGTGAAGGTCTTGGCCTCGTCGGCGAAGTGATCGTCACCGTCAATGTCGTCGAACTCCACGACGTCGGCCCGGATGCCGATCTTGGCGTTCTTGTCCCCGGCCGGGATCTTGAAGGTCAGGTGACGGTGACTGAAGTCGCGCCGCGGATGCTCCATGTCGAGCGGGATCGGCTGATTGCTGCTGCCCTCCACGAAGGTCCAGGACGTGCCGATCAGGCCATTGGTCTGCTTCGAGGCCTTGGCCGTGTTCACCACGTTGGCGTTTTTCTTCTCGATGTCGACCAGGTCGTTGCCCTTGCCGTCCCAGGCACGGACGCGCACGAACAGCTGGGTTTCCTCGGTGTCGCCCGAGCGGTTCTGGTCGTTGGCGCGGATGCAGCGCACGTCCTGCCAGGTGACCTTGTAGCGCGTGGCCACCGGCGCGCACTGGCGGCTCTTGAAGTCGGTGGCGATGTGGGTGCCGACCAGCGCGCCGTCGAGCGTGCGCAGGCCATAGGCGATGGGCACCTCGTCGTCGGTGCCGGAGAAGAACTGGTCGATGCGGCCGCGCAGTTCGTCGAAGCTGCTGTTGACCAGCTTGCCGGCCAGGTCGCCACGGCCGCCGATGGCGGACACGGTGATCGTCGCCTTCTTCAGCAGGTTGCGCTGGTCGAGGCTCATGCTGCCCTCGCCGCCGGCAACGATCATGTCGGCATGGGCCTCCACATCGATGCCCATCGTCTCCAGAGCCTCGTCGCTCTGGATCATCACCTGCAGCAGGCGGCCGTAGGTGACGCTCTCGACGTAGACCCAGTTCGGGTCGATCTTGCTTTCCTCGACCGCATCGGGGTTGGTGGGCTGCTCGGCCTTGGTGACGAAGAAGTCCGAGGGCTCGTTGACGGTGTCATCGACGCTCACCGTGTAGTAGGCCTGCGAGACCTCGATGAAGTACTGGTGCGACTTGCGCGTCGACCCGTAGTCGACCTGGTGCGAGCCGCCGAAGCCCAGGTAGTAGCCGGAGCCGGCCGTACGCAGGAACAGATCCTCCTCCGACAGCACCTCGAAGGCCGCGCCGTAGGTGCGGGTTCCGCCCTGCACCTTCTGGCTGCCCTTGATGGCAGCGATGGCCTGGCGGATGCTGGCCTGGCTGGGCTGGTTCACCTTCACAGCCGGCTTGGAGAAGTTCACGCCGTCAACGTTCACCGTGAGCGGCTTGCGCGCATAGCCCAGGGTCTTGTAGCTGCCATCGGCGATATGCCGGTAGTCGTAGACCGCGCCGGGATACATCAGGTGGAAGTTCGGGTTGAGCACCGCCGGCTCACGGCTGGTGATCTCGCCCTTCCAGGGTGTGATGCTGCAGGCCCAGTCGCCCTTGTTGTCGGAGGTCGGCTCGCCGGAGGGGACGATGCGTCCGAACTCGCCGGGATTGCGCAGCGCCTGCAGCTTCACCAGGCCGCCCTTCTGCAGCTTGATGTCCGACTTGAACAGCTGCGGGCGCGGCGCGATGTTGAACTTGAACTTCACCACCGGACGCATCCGGCTCGGGAAGCGCAGCGCCGAGAGGTTGCGGCGACGGGCGCCGAGGGACTTGAGTTTGATGGCCGTTGTCATTGTTGCTCTCCACACACATTGGGGGGACCTGTGCTGGGTGACGGCGTCCCGGTCCTTGAGTGCGCCGCCACGGTCCTCGCGGACCGACGATGCGGCGGTGCGGTTCGTCCCCGGTATCGCCATCCCTCGTAGGGAGCGCGCTTGCGGGCTTTCGCCGCGAGGCGATCCTGCGAATGGGGACGTCGGGCTTCCTGCCTCCGGTCACCGCGCACAGGGATCGCCTCGATCCGCCGTGCCGCTACCGTGGCAAAGGCGGACGCGCGATTGAAGTACCGGCCACGCAGGTCGGAGCGCGAAACGTGGCATGCCCCACAAAAGCGACGGCGCGATGCCGCCGCGGTGTGCGGATCAGGCGGAGAACGGCAGGGTCACTTCAAAGGTGATGCCGATCCCGGGCAGGCCATTGCGGCCGCTGCGCTGCGCGCTGAAGTAGAGACGACGGCCATCTGGCGAGAAGGCCGGCCCGGTGATTTCCGACTGCAGCTCGGTGCCGGCCTGGTTGTCGCTGGCCTGCACCAGCGGCACCACGCGACGGTCCGGCAGCACCACGCAGATCTGCATGTCGCCGCCGTCCTCCGCCACCAGGATATCGCCGGTCCGGCTGATGACCAGGTTGTCGACGCCGCTGAGGATGGCGTTGTCCGGCGTGGCCGTGGCGAAGTCGTAGATCACCTCGAGCGTCTGGCGCTCGCGGTCGTAGCACCAGATGCGATTGTCCGACTTGGTGGAGAAGTACACGAAGCCGTTGAAGTACCAGAGGCCTTCGCCGCCGCGGAAGCGCGAGCCCGGCGCCTCGGCACCCAGCGCCCCGCGCACGGTCAGCTGCGGCACCTCCGGCTGGGCCACGTCCTCCCAGATCACGGGATGGCTTCCCGCCACCGCCAGCCCGGCATCGTCCAGCGTCGCCCCGCGCGGCGCTCCGGCAAAGCGCAGTACCTGCAGGCGGCCGTCCTGCAGCGCCGGACGTGTGGCGCCGGCCGGCCAGTCGGCGGCCGTCGGCACGAAGCGGTAGAAGCGGCCGTCGCTCTCGTCCTCGGTGAGATAGAGCACGCGCGTGTCCGGATCGACCGCCACGGCCTCGTGCGCAAAGCGCCCCAGGGCCGGCAGCGCGACCCCGTTGCCAGGCGCAAACGGGTTGCACTCGTGCACCTCGCCGTCGTCGGCCTCCTCGCAGGACAGCCAGGTCTGCCAGGGCGTGGCGCCGCCGGCGCAGTTGGTCGAGGTGCCGGAAAGGATGCCGTAGGCGGATTCCAGCGTCCCGTCGGCCGCGAACTTCAGGGCCCCGGCACCGCCGCTGACCAGCACCGCCGCAGGCACTTCGGAGTTGGAGACATAGACCCAGCCGCCGTCGGGCGTGGCATAGGTGGCGCCGCCATCCGGGAAGGTGTGCCAGACATAGGCGCTGCCGAGCACCGGCAGTTCCCCGGAAACCGCGACGACGCTCGAGCTAAAGCCCGCGGGCAGGCGCAGGCCGTTGACATCGGGTTCGCCCAGGGGCCCCAGGTTGGCAAAGCGGGATCGTGCCGCGGTGGGCGGCAATACGCCGCTGTCGACCGCACCGGAGCTGCTGCAGCCCGGCAGCAGGGTGACAGCGCCGGCCGCGCCGGCCGACCAGAAGGCGTATCGCATGAACTCGCGCCGTGACCAGGCGCGGCGGGCAGACGGGATCAGCTGGGACATGGGTTCCTCGGGGGCGCTGTCGTAGCGGCGCATCTGGCGACCAATCAGCCCCTCAGCCTAGAGGCCGCCGATGAAGAACCGATGACAGGCGGCGGTCTGCTCGCGCCGCCCGTGGCAGGCCGAGACCGGCCAGGAAACCCGCGCTACCAGACGCCGTTGGTCACGCGCACGACGTAGAAGCCACCGTAGCCGTCCGTGTACCAGATCTCCTTGCGCTCAGGCACGAACGACGGGCTGGACATGGCCCAGTTGCTGGCCTCGAACACCGGGGTAACACGCGGGCTGACCGGCGCATTGAAGTAGGCGATCTCGCGCGGATTCCTCGGATCGCGGATGTCGAAGATGCGCAGGCCCGAGACGATCATGCTGCAGGCGGCGATCGGCGGATCGACGCGGCTCGGCACGTTGCAGTAGTGGCCGGCATAGCCCTGCACCGGCAGCTGCGCGCCCGGGTCGTCGGCAATCGCCGCACGGTTCTCGGGCTGGTGCACCTCGAGGCGCAGGTCGGACACGACGAAGGGCTTGGTCTCGTCGCTGATGTCGATGATGCGGCCGGCGCCGACGGTGTTGCCATGGGCAGCGACGCTGCCCTCGTTGACCGAGTACTCGTCGATCTCCAGCAGATAGGGACGACCGTTGCGGGTGAACGGGATCGCATTCTGGGGAATGCTCTGCGTCGGCCAGGACAGGCTGGCGATCTCGCGCACCTGCGGATCAGGCTTGCGCGCCTGGATGTCGGAGACGTCGAGGATCAGCACGCCGTGATCGTTGCCGGCGGCGAGATAGGCGCGGTTGCCGTCGTTGCTGATCGACAGGCCATGCGAGGTGTAGTCGCCCGTCCAGAGCGGCGTGGCCACCAGCGGCGTGGTGATGTCGACGGCGGTCAGCGTCGGCGAGCCCGGGGAGGCCGAGTAGAAGGTCTTGCCGTCCGGCGAGATGCCGCTTTCGTGCCCCAGGGCGCCGACCGGCGAGGTCGAGCGCAGCACCGGGTTGCGGCAATCGCCGGAGAGGTCGTAGACGTCGACCACGCCCGGGTAGAAAGCCGGATTGCCCATCACCGCGGCCAGCACCCCGCCCTGCTGCGAGACCACCACCGACTCATGCGGCGAGAGCATCGCCGGCGTCACGAGACGGGCCGTGCGTACGGGATTGGTCGGGTCGCTCATGTCGAGCACATTCACGCCGGCCTCGGCGTCGCCGAGGTTGGTCGGATACAGCAGGGTGGTGTCGTAGTACGCGCACTCGCGGCCGGTGCTGTCCACGTAGCGCTCGACCTTGAAGCCGCCGACGGTGCCGATCGGATTCTCCGCGCCGAAGAAGCCCACCATCTCGGTATTGCAGGTGTAACCCTCGGCGGCGCGGCCGCTCTCGTGGTCCTCGCGACTGACGCGGCCCTGCATGCCAGTCTCCGGATTGGAGCCAGGACCGCAGACGGCCTTCGGGGTGGGGCCGCCCGAAAGCGGCGGCGCATCGCCGGAACTGCCGCTGCTGCCGCAGGCGGCGAGCGTGGTGGTAGCCAGGAGCAGCAGGGTCTTGAGGGAAACGTTCATGGCGGTCTCGGAGCAACGAGCCGCCAGTATATCGACCCGGTAAGGGCCGCCGCCGGCCGGCGGATCAGGGGACGGCGGCGGCAGGGCCGGCGGCCATCAGGGCCTGCTGGGTGCGCAGGATGCGGACCACCTCCTCCGACTGCTCCAGCACCACGCGCCGCGCCAGCTGGCGCACCACCGGGTGCTGCGCCTCGGCCGCGGCGAAGCGGGCCATGGGCAACCCGCCCTCGTGGTGCGCCCGCATCAGCGCCAGGAACAGCGCGTCGCGCTCGCGCCCCTCCAGCCGGCGCAGCCGGGCCAGGTCGGCATCGGAGGCCAGGCCCGCCATGCCGGTCGGCGAGCGCTGGCAGTCGAGCAGGTACTGCGAGAGCGCCGCATCGGGCGGACGCTCGCCCAGCAGCATCCAGCCCATGTCGCGGGCGGGACGCTGCAGCGGCTGGCCCCAGAGTCGCAGCCAACCGCGCATCTCGCCCAGCTCGACCAGCTGGGCCGTGGCGATGGACCGCGCCATGCTCGCCAGGGGGGTCGGCCGCCCGTCCAGCATCATCTGCGCCATGCCGATGGCCTGCTGGTGGTGCAGGCTCATCGACTGGGCGAAACCGATGTCCACCGGGCTGGGGGCCTGCAGGGCCGTCTTGGCATCCGGCGTGCGCCAGGGCAGCCGCACGGCGGCGGCGGCCAGGACGGCGAGGACGATCAGACCCGCCAGGAGGGCGGCGACACGGGAGGACGGGCGCATGGCGCGCATTCTAGCCAGCGGCCACCGCGCCGCCGCATTGCGCGATCGCCGCGGAGGGACTTGGCCGTCCGGCCGCGCCACGGGCCCGTTCTTGCTGGGGGTTCATCGGGGGTTCAGCCGGTGATCGGGCGGCGCCTTGAGCGGCGCTCTGGAGCGGACGTAGCCTGCCGGCGGCACGCAAGGATGCGCGCGACAACGACTCAGGGAGAGCGACCATGGCCTCATCACGCGCCAGGCTGGACGATGTCGACGTCCTCAGCACCTTGTCCGCCAACCCCCGAGACCGCCTCAAGACCCTGCTGGCCCGAGGACCGCGGGTCCCGATCGTCAGGGGCCTGGCCGGCGTGCTCGAGGACCCGCGCACGCCGCTGGGCACCCTGGTGGCCAAGCCGCCGCGGCTGGGCGCCGCCGCGACCCGGCAGGCCGACGGCAGCCGCGCCCGTGTGGTCCTCGTCAAGGTCGACACCACCGATGGCGGCCGCGCCGGCGGCACGACCGCCAGCCTCTACAGCGCCGACGGCCGGACGCTCCTCGACACCGCCCGCGTGGACCGGCGCGGACTGGTGCTGCTGAGGTTTCCCCAGGGCATGGGCGATGCCATGGGCGCCTTGCCGGCAACGCTGCGCCTCGGCACCGCACCGGCGCCGCTGTCCCTGGAGGTTCCCGCGGGCCAGCAACACCTGGTGCTGCATACGCGCATCGCCCCCGAGGAGGCCGTGGGCATCGCCGGCGAAACCGTCGGCACCGCCGGAGAGCTGGTGGGCGACGCCACCGAGAACGTCGATGCCACCACGGCCACGCTCACCGACGCGATCACCGCCCTGAACGAGGCGGCGGAAGCCCTTGCTGCGAGCACGGCGACGGCTGGCGATGCCCTCGACGACGCCGCCACCGCGATCACTGCGGCCGCCACCGAGATCCGCAATACCGCAGCCGCCCTCACCGAGGCCGCGGCGGCCCTGGGCGCAGCCGCGGCCAGCCTTGCTGACGACGTGCCGACCGACAGCGTGGTCTCGCGGCTGCCGATCTCGTTCAGTCCCTCCCTGGGCGACTCGGTTGCGCGCCTGCTCGCGGTGGCCGAGGGTCCGATTCCCGGCATCGACACGTCCACCCAGGGCATCTCGACCTCGCGCATGCCGCTGTACAAGGAATTCTCGGTGCTGCGGCTCGTCGGCCGGGACCGGGCCAGGCGCTTCGTGGTGCGCATCCGCCAGGAATGGATCTTCGTCGGCCTGACCTTGGGCGAACTCACCCGGGTGGATGCGCTCGATCCGGCGAGCGTCACGGGCACCCTGGACGCCACGCTCACCGCCAGCGTGCAGGCCGGCCTGACCCTGGATGCCGGCACCGCCTCGCGCCTGCAAGCCTCACTGGCCGGACAGCTCAGCGCACAGGCCGCCATCGATAGCGCCCTGGACGTGGCTGTCAACGCCAAGCTGGACGCCAACCTCAAGGCCCATGCCGGCGTTGGCCTGTTCACGGGGGGGTTTGGCAGTGCCGCCGACATCTTTGGCGAACTGGTCGGGGTCAAGGCAGGCGCCTCGCTCGATGCAGAGCTGGACGTGCATGCGCATACCGAGCTGTCGATCCGCAGCTCGCTGCTGGCCTCCGCGCGCATCAACGCGGCCGCCTCCCTGGTCAACCAGGTGCGCGTGCAGATCTCTGCCACGCTCGACGCCCAGGCCAAGGTCAATGCGCGACTCGTGGCACAGATCAACCCCAGCCTGGCACGGGCGGTGAACCTGCTGCGCTTCGTGATGTACGACGTGTATGCGGTCACCTCACGGGTCGAGGACGTCGTGGAGATCGTCGAGGAGAAGGTGTTCAGCGAGCCTCCGTCGCAGTCGCCACCGATGTTCCCGCCGGCCGACGTCGTCGAGTACCGGCCGTTCTTCCAGCCCCGCCTGCTGGAGCCCCAGCTGGCCGCCCACTTCGGCCTGCTGCGCCGTTCGCTGTCCGACCTGCGCGCGGGCGGCGAGCCGATCCACAGCCTGCAGATGCTGGTGGACTACGCGGCCACCGGTGCCGGCGCCGACCTGTCGGTGCTCGTCGGCGGTCGGCGGATGACGATCCCGCTGCGTCCCGGGTCCGGCGCGACCACGGCCCGCCTGAACTTCAACCCGCCCGTGCGGCCAGCGGACCTCACGGAGGCCCTGCTGACGCTGACGCAGCGCACGCCCTCCTGGCTGCCGATGCCAGTACCGGCCAATGGCACGACGCGCGTGACGCGCATCGAGATCCGCTACGACGGCTCGGCCTTCCTCGACGACCTCGGCACCTTCAATGCCGGCGAGCTGGAGGTCGGCCCGAACCGCCCCAGCACCGACGGTCGCGTGCAGTTGAACCCGCGCATGTCGGACTACAACCCGTACACCGACGCCCTGGTCCAGCACATCAACCGCAACCGGCACTACTACCTGGGCGTACTGGCCTCAGCGGCCATCCGTCGCGCGCCCAGCCTGCGCCAGGACGCGCCACAACTGGCGGAGATCGGCGTCGACAGCCCGCTCTGGACCCTGCCCCTGCTGGGCTTCGTCGGTGACCGCGCGCTGCTGCTGCGCGAGCCCGAGGCCGGCGATCCCGCGGTCAAGGAGCTCATGGCGGACGAGGGCACGAGCACCATCGTGCAGCTGGCCTCCGCCGGCCTCTACACCGAAGCGGCGCAGGGCCGCCTGCAGATCTCCGAGGTGGTCGGCCGCGCGCATCCGGCGCTGCAGATGGCGCAGCCACCGCTGCCGACCATCACCGGCCTGGACGTGCTCGCCAACGGCGGCGGCCTCGGCGCCCCCAACCTGACCGGGGCCCTGGCCACCCTCGCTCCCCTGCTGCAGCAGGCACCGGGCCTCGGCAACCTGGGCGCCCTGGGCAATCTGCTGGCAACGGTGAAGCCACCGGAGTCGCCGACCCTGCCCAGTGGCTAGGCAGGCGGCAATCGCGCCGGGCATCCGCCGGCGCGCCGCTAAGGGGTCGGCGTGCAGCCGGTGGTAAGCCCGGACTGCGACACCATGCCGGCGCAGAGCTGCGCCGTGGGCGTGGCATCCATCGCCGCATACACCCGCGCCGCCGTGCGGATCTCGGCGGCCATGCGGCCGTAGTCCATCTTGTCCAGGTGCTGGTTGTCCGCGAACGACAGCATCGAGTTGGGGCCGGTGATGAAGGCCGCATTGGGCACACCGGCCGCATTGAGCGGACTGCCGAGGCCGAAGTAGATGACGCCGATGGGGCGGTCCACGAAGGTGCGGCGCAGGTCCTCGGCGATCACCGCGTTGGTCATGATCGTCTGCAGGATCGACGCCGAGCCGAACCAGGCCGCGGGCTCGACACGCCCCGTCGGCCGGAAACCGCCGATGGGATCGTCGATCCATTCGGTCTGCCCCAGGTGCTCGAGGGTGAGCGATCCGACCGCCTTGGCGATCACGTCCGGATGGCGGTTGATGAAGCCCTGGGTATCGCCCTCGAAGCCGGTGTGGAAATGGCCCGGGGTGAGGGCGATGTAGAGGGTTCGCTGCCGGCAGTTCTGCGGTAGCGAGGCGAAGTAGCGGGCCAGCGACAGGATGCCGAGCGTGCCGTTCTCCTGCGCGGCGCTGGTCCCGTCGGTGTGGGTGTTGATGATCAGCAGCTCGTCGCTCATGCCCGGCAGGGTGGCGAAGATGTCCTCGGTGGCACCGTCCGGATGCTTGTCGACCACCAGCTCCAGCCGCGCGGTGGCGCCCAACGCGATCTGCGCCTTGATGGCATTGCCGGTGAGGCGGTCGACGTAGAGCGTCGGCACCTCGCGATCAGCCGACGGGGCCGTCAGGAAGGGCGTGTACTGGCCTGCGGCATTGGCGAACGAGGCATCGTAGGAAACGATCGCACCGACCGCGCCAGCCGTGCGCGCGCTGCCCAGCGAGGTCATCTCCTGCGGCGTCAGGAACGAAACCGACGCACGCCGGTAGGGTTCGGCCGGCGTCAGGGTGTTGTCGGGATCATGGACGTAGCTTGCCGTGGCATAGAACAGCGCCGCGGTCAGCGGCAGCATGTCCTCCTCGTAGAAGGCGATCTTGCCGGCGAAGTCGCCGAGCGTGAAATCCGTGGGCAGGCCCCGGCCCGCATCCGCCACCGCGGCCGTGATGCCGCCCTCCGGGGTGGAGCCCGAGTAGGGGTAGTACGACGCCACCGGATACTCCGTCGTGACGCCGGCGACCGTCAGGTGCAGGCTGTACTTCCGATGCAGCCACCACTCCAGCGCTCGGGGCTCGCGCGTCACCGTGAGGCCGGCCGCCTGCAGTTCCCGCGCCATGAACTGGCTGAAGGCCGCGTGCGCCGGGCTGCCCGTGAAGCGCGGGCCCAGCGCCACCATGCCGGTCTGCCACCGCTGAAGCGTAGCCTCGTCGACCAGGCGCTCGGGCAGGATCTCGGCGGCCGTGGTCAGGTCGCCGGTCCGCGGGCAGCTGACAGGTCCGGGCGGCAGGCCTGGCGACGCGCGCCCCACCGGCGAGGAATTGCCGCAGCCCGCCAGGGTGGCGAGCAGCCCCAGCAGGGGCAGGATTCCTGGCTTCATCGTTCGACGATCCCGTTGGTGGGTGCGCGGTAACGCCGGGCGTGGCCCGGCCGTGGAGTGCGCATTAGACCGCAAGCCACGCCCCTGCGGGCGGGCACCGGGAAACAGTCTGCCGCTGTGCCGCGATTCAGCCGGCGCGCGCCTGACCCTGGAACGTTGGGTCGTTGCGCAACTGTTCCAGGCCGCGACGGACCCAGGATTTCACGGTGCCCAGCGGCGCCCGCATCATCCGGGCGCACTCCTCCTGGGTGTACCCGGAGTGCTGCGTGAGCAGCAGGCTGCGGCGCATCTGCGGGGGCAGACCCGTCAGGGCCTGGCGCAGCCGCAGCAGCTCGTCGGCCGCCTCGGCATCGCGGCACGGATCGGCCATCGGGTCTGCACGCATTTCCAGAGCAGCATCCAGTTCGGGACCCGACTCCTCCGGCCGCCGCGCGCGCAGCGCGTCGATGGCCTTGTTGCGCACCAGGGTGCTCAGCCAGGCCATGGCCGGACCGCGGGCCGGGTCGAAGGAACCGGCGCTCTGCCAGATCTTCACGTAGCAATCCTGCAGAACGTCCTCGGCCGCATCGCGGTGACCCAGCCGGCCAATCAGGATGGCCAGCAGGTGAGGGCTGGTGGCGTCGTACAGCCGCCGGAATGCGCGCCGGTCTCCGGCACCGACCGCGAGGAGCAGTTCAGCAATCAGCTCAGACTGGGAGGCAGACATCGGGGGCTCCGGAGTGCTGCGGTTGCGGGAGGACCAGGCGGCGTTGCATGCCGACGCCGCACATCGCCAGTCGCCCGATCGGCTGCACCGTTCCTGGCAAGCACGATCGGCATGGGCGGCTCAGTGACCGATGCCACCGGGCACGACCACGCCCGGGGCGATGCCGACGGCGGGGGCCACGTACACCGACGGCGCCACCAGGAAGGCGGCGGAAGACAACACGGCTTCGGTCATCCAGGCCTGCGGGGAGACGGCATAGGCCAGGGCCCCGAGGGGAGC
>DASUDL010000094.1:0-45435 GCA_036275615.1 Solimonas sp. | reverse complement strand
CAGTCGCTGGCCCAGGAACTCCAGCACCGCCAGGAGGAGTTGCAGAAGACCAACCAGGAGCTGCAGGAGAAGGCCCGCCTGTTGGCCCACCAGAACCAGGAGGTCGAGCGGAAGAACCGCGAGGTCGAGCAGGCCCGCCAGGCCCTGGAGGAGAAGGCCGAGCAGCTGGCACTGACCTCGAAATACAAGTCCGAGTTCCTGGCCAACATGTCGCACGAGCTGCGCACGCCGCTGAACAGCCTGCTGATCCTGGCCAAGGATCTCGCCGACAACGGCAGCGGCAACCTGGATGCCGAGCAGGTGGAGTCGGCGCGCATCATCCATGACAGCGGCCACAACCTGCTCAAGCTGATCAACGACATCCTCGACCTGTCGAAGATCGAGGCCGGGCGCATGGACGTCAGCTGGGAGGAGCTGCCGCTGGAGCCCTTCCTGCAGGGCCTGGAACGCAGCTTCAAGCCGCTTGCGCGCGACCGCGGCCTGGCGCTGCGCATCGAGATGGCGCCTCAGGTCCCGGCCCAGATCGTTACCGACGGCGCGCGACTGACGCAGATCCTCACCAACCTGCTGGGCAATGCCCTCAAGTTCACCCATGCCGGTAGCGTCTCGCTGACCGTGTCGGCGCCCTCGCCGGAGACGATCGAGATCGCCGTCCGCGACAGCGGCATCGGCATCCCGCCCGAGAAGCTGGCCCGGCTGTTCCAGGCCTTCGAGCAAGGCGACGGCACGACCAGCCGCCGATACGGTGGCACCGGCCTGGGCCTGTCGATCAGCCGCGGCCTGGCCCAGCTCCTGGGCGGCGACATCCGGGCCGAGAGCACGGCAGGTGAAGGCTCCTGCTTCACGCTGCACCTGCCCCGTCGCCCCCCGAGCGCCGGCACCGTCGCCGTGGCCACGGAGGCTCCGGCGGCGCCGGAGATCGCCACGGCCCCGCCAGCGGCGCCGGTCCGTGGCCCGCAGCTCCCGGATGACCGCGACGCCATCGCCGCTGGTGACCGCGTGATCCTGATCGTCGACGACGATCCGTCCTTCGCGCGCATCCTCGCCGACATGGCTCGGCGCAAGAACTACCGTGTGCTGCTCGCGGGCGACGGCGAAACCGCCCTGGAACTGGCCCGCGACTACAGCCCGCACGGCATCCTGCTCGACATCGGCCTGCCCGGCATCGACGGCTGGACGGTGCAGCAGCGCCTCAAGGACCATCCACTGACCCGCGACATCCCGGTGCATTTCATCAGCGCCGCCGACGAGGCCGCGCGCGGCCTGGCGCTGGGCGCCGTCGGCTTCCTGACCAAGCCGGCGACCCGCGACTCGCTCGATGCAGCACTGGGACGGGTGATGGCCCCGGATGCCGACGCGCCGCGACGCGTCCTGGTGCTGGACGACGATGCCTCCTCGCGCCAGGCCATCGTCCGCCTGCTGGGCGAGGTGCGTGCCGAGATCACCGAGGCCCGCACGGCCGAGGAGGCGCTGGCCGTTCTCGGGCAGCAGCGCCACGACTGCGTGATCGTCGACCTGGGCCTGCCCGGCGTCTCCGGCTTCGGCTTCCTGGAGCAGCTGTCCCGGCATCCGCCAGTGCCTCCGATCGTCATCTATTCCGGCCGGGAGCTCAGCCGCGAAGAGGATCTGAAGCTGCGCGAGTACACCGACAGCATCGTCATCAAGGGCACGCGCGCCCAGGACCGGCTGCTCGACGAGGTCTCCCTGTTCCTGCACGCCATGGCAGGGCCCTCCCGCTCGGCGGCACCGGCCTCGGCCGCCTCGGGCGACCTGTCCGGGCGTTCGGTACTGGTCGTGGATGACGACATGCGCAATGTCTTTGCCCTGTCCAAGAGCCTGCGCGGACAGGGCCTGAACGTGGTGGTGGCCCAGGACGGCTACAAGGCGCTGGAGCAGCTGGAAAAGCACCCGGAGATCGACTGGGTACTGATGGACGTGATGATGCCGGGCATGGACGGCTACGAGGCGATGCGCGAGATCCGCAAGCGCCCGCAGTGGCGCGAGCTGCCGGTGATCGCCGTGACGGCCAAGGCCATGAAGGGCGACCGCGAAAAATGCCTGGAAGCCGGTGCCAACGACTACCTGACCAAGCCGATCGACATGGAAAAGCTCCTGTCGCTGCTGCGGGTCTGGGCCCGGTCCCCCTAGCCCGGCGCCGCCATGCGTGACTCGAAGATCCAGGACATCGAGATCGAACTGCTGGTCCGCGCCCTGCAGCTGCGCTACGACCATGATTTCTCGGGCTATGCACCGGCCTCGTTCAAGCGCCGGGTGCAGGCCCTGCTGATGCACAGCGGACTGTCCAGCGTGTCGGCATTGACCGAGAAGCTCCTGCATGACGAGAGCTTCCTGCCCGAGGTCGTGGGGCGCCTCTCGGTACCGGTCTCGGAGATGTTCCGCGATCCCGAGGTGTTCAAGGCCCTGGTCACCGAAGTCTTCCCGGTGCTGGCTTCCTATCCGCATTTCAATATCTGGCAGGCCGGCTGCGCGCATGGCGAGGAGGTGTACTCGCTCGCGATCCTCCTGGTGGAGGCGGGGCTCTACGGCCGGGCACGCATCTACGCCACCGACATCAGTGCCAAGGCGCTCGACATCGCCCGCGAGGGCATCCTGCCGGCGCGCGAGGCCCGACAGTACTCGGAGAACTACCGGCGCGCCGGGGGACGCCACACGCTTTCCGACTACTTCCACGCCCGCTACGGCCACATCAAGCTCGACGACGCCCTGAAGCGCAACATCGTCTTCGACACGCACAACCTGGCCACGGACGGGGTGTTCTGCGAGGCCCACCTGATCCTCTGCCGCAACGTGCTGATCTACTTCCGGCCGGGCCTGCAGCAACGCGTGGTCCGCCTGTTCCGCGACAGCCTGGTGCGCGGCGGCTTCCTCGGCCTGGGCACCAAGGAAACCCTCGCCTTCTCGGAAGATTCGCAAAGCTTCGAGCCGGTCGCCGGGGTGACCTCGCTATACCGGCTGGGCAGCGGCCATGCCGGCACCTGAGCACGCGCGCCTGGTCGTGGTGGCCGCCTCGGCCGGGGGCGTGCAGGCCCTGCGTCGGCTTCTTGGCGGGCTGTCCGTCCGCTTCCCCTGGCCGCTGGCGATCGTCCAGCACCTCAGCGAGGACAGCAGCGGCCTGGCCCGGCTGCTGGCCAGCGAGTCGCCGCTGCCGGTGCGCGAGGCCAGCCACGGGATCGCCATCGAGCCTGGCGTCGCCTACCTGGCGCCGGCCGGATACCACCTGATGATCGAACAGGATGGCCACTTCGCCCTGTCGGTCGACGAGAAGGTCTGCTACGTCCGCCCTTCGGCCGACGTGCTGTTCGAGACGGCCGCGGAAGCCTACGGCCTGGGGGTGGTCGGCGTCGTGCTGACCGGCAGCAACGAGGACGGGGCACAGGGCTTGCAGAGGGTGCGGGAGCTGGGCGGTCTGGCATTGGTGCAGGATCCGGTGGAGGCCGAGGAAAGGGCCATGCCGGAGGCTGCGCTGGCCCTGGCCGGCGCTGATGCCGTACTCCCCCTGGCGGGCCTGGCCCGCCGCCTCAACGAGGAAGCCGGATGCTCGAGCTGAGTCCGTTCGCCGCACTGCCCCGACCCAAGATCCTGATCGTCGACGACACCCCCGCGAACCTGGTGGCCATGCGCCGGCTGCTGGCACGCGTTGACGCCGAGCTGGTCACGGCCGGCTCGGGCAACGAGGCACTGGCAGCCTGCCTGCAGCAGGAGTTCGCGCTGATCCTGCTCGACGTGCAGATGCCGGACATGGATGGCTTCGAGGTCGCGACCCTGCTGCTGGAACACCAGGGCGAGCAGGCGACGCCGATCATCTTCGTCACCGCCGCGTACAAGGACGACCTGGCGCGCATGCACGGCTATGCGGTGGGCGCCGTGGACTACATTCCCAAGCCTGTCGACGAGTTCGTGCTGCTGTCGAAGGTGAAGGTGTTTCTGGATCTCTACCGCGGCAAGCAGGCCCTGCGCCAGGCCGAGGCCCTCGCGCGCCACCAGGCGACCCACGATGCCCTGACCGACCTGCCCAACCGCCTGCTGTTCATGGAGCGACTGCGCTCAGGCCTCGAGCGGGCACGTCGCGAGGATCGCCTGCTGGCCTTGATCTACGTCGACATCGACCGCTTCAAGCCGGTCAACGATCAGCATGGCCACGCCGCCGGCGATGCCCTGCTCAAGGCGATCGCGCGGCGCCTGCGCGGCCTGTTCCGGGCGGTCGACACGGTGGCGCGGCTCGGCGGCGACGAGTTCGCGGTGATCCTGCAGGGACTCACCGACGCGCGCGAGGCCCGGCAGCTGGCCCGGGCCATCGAGGAGCGCATCGGGCAGAGCTTCGAGATCGCCTCGGAGACAACGGGCGGCATGGTCACGGTCGAGATCGGCGCGAGCACCGGCATCGCTCTTTATCCCGGCGACGCCGACAGCCTGGAGAGCCTGATCCGCGTGGCCGATGCCGCGATGTACCGCCACAAGCGCGACCGCCGCTGAGGACCCGCTCAGGCCGGCGGCACCCGACGCGCCGCGAAGGCACTGCGGGCGTGGAAACGCAGGGCCAGGCCGACCGCTGCCACGGCGAGGCCGGCGATGAAGCCCCACCAGATGCCGGCAGGACCGACCGGCGAATGGAAGGCCAGCACCACGGCCAGGGGCATGCCGACGATCCAGTAGGCCGACACGGTGATCAGCATTGGCAGGCGCGTGTCCTTCAGGCCACGCAGGGCGCCATTGGCCGTGGCCTGCACGCAGTCGAACACCTGGAACAGCGCCGCGAGGTACAGGAACCCGGCCGCAGCGGCCGCCACCTCGGCCACCGAGGTGTAGGCCCGGGCAATCACCTGCGGCAGCAGCGCCATGATCGAGGCCGACAGCAGCGCGAACGCCGCACCCAGCACGATCCCCGTCTGGCCACGCAGGCGCACCTCGCCGTGCTGGCCGGCGCCGACCGCATGGCCGACGCGCACCGTGGTGGCCATGCCCACCGACAGCGGAACCATGAAGGTGATCGAGGCGAAGTTGATCGCCACCTGGTGCGCCGCCACCGCGCTCTCGCCGAAGCGCGCCATCAGCAGCGCGCCGCCGAGGAACAACCAGGCCTCGGCCGCGAGGATCGCTGCGATCGGACCGCCCAGGTACAGGATCTCGCGCAGTTCGTTCCACGGCGACAGCGGCCCGCGCCGTAGCGCCGCCATCGGCTGCAGCCGGGGATGCCAGTGGTAGAGACCGGCATAGCTGGCCAGCATCGCCAGGGACGCCAGCACCATCGCCCAGCCGCAACCAACCGGGCCCAGCTGCGGGGCGCCCCAGAGCCCGAAGCCCAGGACACATGCGGCCACGGCGTTGACGAGCCCGCCGAGAAGGCCGGCCCAGAGCGCGGCCTGGGTCAGGCCCTGGCCCTCGGCGGCGTTGCGCAGGGCAAAACCCAGGCAGAAGGGTACGGCGGACCAGGACACCACCCGCAGGTATTCGGCGGCATAGGCCCGTGTCGTGGCTTCCAGGTCGAGCAGGTCGAGCGCGGGCTCGATCGCCAGGCGCAGGGCCAGCATCCAGACCAGGCCGGCGAGGAGCGCAAGACCCAGGGCACCTCGCACGAAGGCCCCCAGCGCCGGCGCCGGACGGCCGGCACCCACGCCCTGGGCCACGATCGGCGAGCAGGCCATGAACAGGCCCATGAACAGCACGAAGAACAGGAACCAGAGATTGGCCCCCACCGCCACGGCCGCCAGCTCCGCGGCGCCCATGCGGCCGGCGACCAGGGTATCGACCGTGCCCATGCTGACAAAGCTGATCTGGGCGGCCACCAAGGGCAGCGCCAGCGCGAGGTTGGCGCGGGCCTCGCGGCGGAAGGCAGGCGTACGCAGGAGGAACATGAATGGGGATGGTGGCTGTGCCGGGGCAGCCCGGGCAGATCGGAGCGGCGCGCTAGCCTAGCCCAGGGCCGCCCCGAACGCCGCACCGTGCGCCGGGTCTGCGCGGCGGTACGCGCATCCGGTCAATCCGCTCCGTTGGTCGGCGACAACCCGCAGGCGATCCCCGACCGCGGCTAAGGTGATTCCCGTCCGCTCCACCCCGACGCCATGGGCCACCTGCAGATCATTGACGAGTACAGCCTGCGACGCATCCGCCATCTCCGGCGGCTGCACGCGCTGCTGCTCGTGCTGGCCAGCCTGGCCGGCGGCTACTGGATGGCCCAGCCCGACAGCGGCGTGGCCTTCGCCCGCGGCCAGGACCGTATCGCCGGCGACCTGGCCGAGCGCAGCCTGCAGCCGGCGCCGCAGTGGTGCCAATCGGCGAGCGGCCTGCGCATGGCCTGCCACCTCAGCCTGCCGCCCAGCTCCTAGGCGCGCCGGCCGCGGCCGGGCCCTTCTCCTCAACCGCTCTGCGCCAGCAGGCGCGCATTGCCGCCGACCGCGGCCGTGTTCACCGTGAGCGTGCGCTCGCTGACGAAGCGCAGCAGGTAATGCGGGCCTCCCGCCTTGGGGCCGGTGCCTGACAGGCCCTCGCCTCCGAACGGCTGGACGCCCACCACGGCGCCGGTCATGCCACGGTTGATGTAGCAGTTGCCGGCGTGCACCAGCGCCTGCACGCGACGCCAGGTGGATTCGATGCGTGAGTGCACGCCCAGGGTCAGTCCGTAGCCGGTGGCATTGATCGCCGCGATCACGCGGTCGAGATCCTGCGAGGCGTAGCGCACCACGTGCAGGATCGGCCCGAAGTACTCCCCGTCCAGTTCGTCGATGCCGCCGATCTCGGCCACGCAGGGCCCGAAATGCAGGCCCTGGTCGCAGGCCGCCGGCACGGGCAGCTGGTGGAAGAAGCCGCCGCGGGCCTTGAGCGCCTCGGCATGCCGGCTCAGGCGCGCGTGCGCCGGCTCGTCGATCACCGGGCCGATGTCCGTCGCCAGCAGCCCCGGATCGCCCAGGCGCAGCTCGTCCATGGCACCCCGCAGCAGATGCAGGACCTTGTCGGCAATCTCGTCCTGCAGGTAGAGCACGCGCAGCGCGGAACAGCGCTGGCCGGCCGACAGGAAGGCGCTGTGGATCGCGTCCTTCACCACCTGCTCGGGCAACGCGGACGAATCGACGATCATCGCGTTCTGCCCACCCGTCTCGGCGATCAGCGTAGCGATGGCGCCCTCGCGGGCGGCCAGGCTGCGGTTGATGCGCTGCGCGACCTCGACGGAACCGGTGAAGGCCACGCCCGCCACCTGCGGGTCGGCGACCAGGGCAGCACCGAGCTCCCCGGCGCCGAGAGCCAGCTGCAGCACGCTGCGCGGCACGCCGACCTCATGCAGCAGCTGCACGGCTGCCACAGCGACCAGCGGCGTCTGTTCGGCCGGCTTGGCCACCACGGTGTTGCCGGCGACCAGGGCCGCGGCCACCTGGCCGATGAAGATCGCCAGCGGGAAGTTCCACGGAGCGATGCAGACGAAGGCGCCGCGTCCATGCAGCTGGAGTTCGTTGTGTTCGCCGGTCGGGCCCGGCAGGGTCATCGGCACCGCGAGCAGGCGCCGCGCCTGCGCCGCGTAGTAGCGCAGGAAGTCGACCGCCTCGCGCACCTCGGCCACAGCATCGGGCAGCGTCTTGCCCGCCTCGCGGACGAGCAGGGCCAGGAAGCGCGCACGGCTTGCCTCGAGCCGGTCGGCGGCGGCCTCCAGCATCTGCGCCCGGCGCTCGGCCGGCATCAGGTTCCAGGAGGGCTGCGCGGCGCGGGCCGCGGCCAGCACCGCCCCGGCCTGCTCCGGTGCCAGGGCCTGCCAGCGACCGATCTGCTGACGCCGGTCGGCCGGATTGACCACCTCCTGCACAACGCCCTGGGCCAGCACAGCCACGCCCGGTGCCAGCAGCGAGTGCGCATCGCCGGTGGCGAGGGTCTGTGCGGACATCTCGCGCGCCAGCGTCGCCAGCACGGTCTCGTCGGCCAGGTTCACGCCCCGGGAATTGGTGCGCTCGGCACCGAACAGCGCCCCCGGCTGAGGCAGTACCGGATTGGGCTTGACCGTCAGCGCCTTGACCGCCGCGACGGGATCCTCGACCAGCTGCTCGGCTGGCACCTGCTCGTCGAAGATGCGGTTCACGAAGGAGGTATTGGCCCCGTTCTCGAGGAGGCGGCGCACCAGGTAAGGGAGCAGGTCCTCGTGCGAACCCACCGGTGCGTAGACGCGACAGGGCGGCGGCGCATCCTCGCGCACGATCAGGTAGAGCGCTTCGCCCATGCCATGCAGGCGCTGGAACTCATAACCGCTGTCGTCAGCGGCATACGCGCGGACCGCGGCGACCGTGTGGGCATTGTGCGTGGCCAGCATCGGGTAGAAGCAGTCGCGCGCCGACAGCAGGCGGCGGGCGCAGGCGAGGTAAGCCACGTCGGTATTGGCCTTGCGGGTGAAGACCGGATAGCCCGGCAGCCCCTGCTCCTGCCCGCGCTTGACCTCGGTATCCCAGTAGGCACCCTTGACCAGGCGCACCGGCATGCGCCGGCCCACGCGACGCACCAGGGCCTCCAGCCACTCGATCACCGGCAGTGCGCGCTTCTGGAAGGCCTGCACGGCGAGGCCGAAGCCTTCCCAGCCAGCCAGCGAGGGGTGTGGGTACACCGCCTCGATCAGGTCCAGCGACAGTTCCAGGCGGTCGGCCTCCTCGGCATCGACCGTCAGGCCGATGTTCTGGTCGCGTGCGAGCTGCGCCAGGCGCAGCAGCCGCGGCGCCAGCTCGGCCAGCACGCGCTCACGCTGCGCGATCTCGTAGCGTGGATGCAGGGCCGACAGCTTCACGGAGATGCTCGGGCGCGTGAATACGCTGCCGTCGCGGCTGTCGCCGGCGCGCGCGCCGATGACGGCGATGGCGCCCTGGTAGGCGCCGAAGTAACGCTCCGCGTCGGCGCCCGTCAGGGCAGCCTCGCCCAGCATGTCGTAGGAATGCAGGTAGGGTCGCTGCTCGCGCGACTGGGCGTTCTTGAGCGCCTCATCGATGGTGCGCCCCATCACGAACTGCGAGCCCATCATGCGCATCGCCTGGCGGATCGCCAGGCGGATCACCGGCTCTGTGGACTTGCCGATCAGGCGATTGATCGCCGCGCGGAAGTTGCCGGTGGTCTCCGGCGACAGCTTGACGATGCGGCCGGTCAGCATCAGCCCCCAGGTGGAGGCATTGACGAACAGCGAGTCGCTGCGGCCGAGATGCGATTCCCAGTCGGCCTGGGCGAGCTTGTCGGCGATCAGCTTCTCGGCCGTGGCGTCGTCGGGAATGCGCAGCAGGGCCTCGGCCAGGCACATCAGCAGCACGCCCTCCTCGGAGGACAGGTCGTACTGGTACATGAAGGCATCCAGCGGCGACTGCTCACTGCGCAGCTCGCGCACGCGCCGCACCCAGTCTGCGGCCTGGGCCTGCACGGCCACCGCCCGGGCTTCGGGAAGCTCGGCGAGTCCGAGCAGGCGCTGCACCAGCGCGGTCTCGTCGGCAAGGTAGTGGCTGGAAATCGTCGCCCGCAGCGGGTCCTGGGACGGGCGCGGCTGGGTGGTGACGAAGGGAACAGCAGGCTGGCTCATGGGATCCCCGGAGGCGATCAGGTCGGCGGCATTCTAGGTCGCCGTCGCGCGCTCACCCTGAGCAGTTTTCCGACTTGTGCGTTGCAGCATCGGCAGGCGCTCGCGCGGTCCACCACCCCCATCGGGCGGGGTTACCAAAACCGGTCCCGAGCGCGCATGATGCGGGTGGGTGGTCCGGCGCAGGCAGTGCGCTCGATCCGGAATCCGGGACCATGGGGGGCTCTCATGAAGATGACGGGATGGATGGGCCTGGCGCTGCTCGGCCTGTGTGCGCCAATGGCGGCTGATGCAGAACATGGCGGCAGCGACTGGTACGGCGGCGTGCGCGGCGGACTGGTGCTCTCGGGCATCGACAGCGACAGCATGACCCGCGAGATGCAGCGCCGCGGCCATAACGTCGCGGTCGAGGTGGACGATGACGCGGTTGGCGGGCATCTCTACGTGGGGCGCCAGTTCACTGACAAGGCCTCGGTCGAGATCGGCTTCATGGAGCTCGGCAGCTATGACGCACGCGTCACGGGCACCACCACGCAGCCGGCTCAACTGGCTAGCGACATCTCCGACGCGCAACCCGTTTCGGGCGAGGCCATCAGCCTCGGCCTGCGGGCGCGTATTCCCGTGAGCGAGCGGGTCGGGCTCGACACGCGCCTGGGCGGCTTCTACTGGTCCACGGACAGTGATATCCGGACGGCCGCGGGCACGCAGCAGATCGAGGACGACGGCATCGGCACCCTGTTCGGCATGGGCCTGGATGCCCGCCTCGGCGCCCGTCTGCACCTGGGCCTGGGCGCGGAGCTGTGGCGCCCTGACTCCGAGGGCGCGAGCCGCGTGGTCTACGGACAGATCGAGTACCACTTCGGACACTGAGCGGCGGCATCGCTTCCTTGGCGGGGGCGTTGCCTCCCGTTCTTCCCCAACGGCGAGGCCCCTGCCCGGCGCATCCTTCCCCGGATGCGCCTTTTTTGTGGACGCTGCATCCACCCCCTGCGTTTGGCCGTACTGGGCAATTGCACACTCCCAGGAAGACCGAAGTGCCCCGCACCCGGCGGGGGGTCTTCCTTGAGGGCGCGGCGCCTGCTTGCCGCGCCCTTCTTTTTTTCCCGCTGGCCCACGCACAATAGGGGCTTCATGCCCGCCCCCGCCGTTGCCATTGCCCTGGTCACCTGCCCGCCGGCGATCGCCGAGCCCCTGGCCGAGCGCCTGCTGGAGGCCGGGGTCGCGGCCTGCGTCAACGTCCTGCCGGGCGTGCGCTCGCTGTATCGCTGGCAAGGTGAGCTGCAGCGCGACGAGGAGTCGCTGCTGCTGGTCAAGCACCCGGTCGCGGGCTTCGAAGCGCTGCGCGCCGAGGTGCTGCGCCATCACCCCTACGAACTTCCGGAGATCGTCGCGGTCCCCTTGAGCCAGGGCCATGCGCCCTACCTCGACTGGGTACTCGCTGCGTGTCAATGAACCGTCTGCCGTTCCTGCTGCTGGCCAGCCTGCTGCCGGCACTCGCTCTCGCCGGCGGTGGCCTGAAGCGCCCCCAGGCGGAGGCCCTGCTCGGGGTTGACGAGGCCTTTGCCCTGCTCCCCCCGGAGCGTAACGGCTCACAGCTGCACCTTGAATGGAATATCGCGCCGGGCTACTACCTCTACCGGCACCGGCTCGCCGTGGAATGGCTGGCGCCCCGAAGCGCGCCCACGACCCTGAGTCTGCCAACCGGCGAAGCCCGCACCGATGAGCACTTCGGAGCCGTCGAGGTCTACCACGGCCTGCTCGCCGCCGACCTGCCGCTCGGGCCCGCTGCCGGTCAGGCACTTCACCTGCGCGTCCGCTACCAGGGCTGCGCCGAGGTGGGCGTGTGCTACCCGCCGCAGACCCGCGAATTCACCCTGCCCGCCCCCCGAAAACCCTGACCCGTGCGCACCACGCTCCTCGTCCTCGCCCTGGCGCTGGGCGCCGCCCTGAGCGGCGTTCTCGCCTACCGCTGGCTGGGCCCGACCTCGCCAGCCGGCGAGCCCCTGCCGGCCCTGCGGTTCACCGACCTGCAAGGCCAGCCGCAGGACCTCGCCCAATGGCGTGGCCGCTGGCTGCTGCTGAACTTCTGGGCGTCCTGGTGCGCCCCCTGCATGGACGAGCTGCCGCATCTCGTCGAGGCCCAGAGCCTCTACGGCGCCCGGGGTCTGCAGATCGTGGGGCCCGCCCTGGATGATCCGGAGGCGGTGAAACCGCTGATCGCCCGCTTCCGTATCAACTACCCGGTATTGCCCGACTACGTCGGTGGCGACAACGCCATGAAGCAGCTCGGCAACACCCAGGCCGCCCTGCCCTATTCGGTCCTGGTCGATCCGCAGGGCCGGATCGTCGAGACCGTGCTGGGCGGGCTGGACCGCGAGGAACTTCTGGGCCTGCTGCAGCGGCATCTCGGCCCCTGAGCCGCATCCTGCTGCCATTCGACGTCATCTTGCAGCAATCTTTCGGTAACTTGTCTTAAAGAGGCCCCTTGTGCACAATCCGGGGCAGGTTTGAACCGGATCCCGGTCCTTGAGTCATCTCCTGCTGCTGAATGGCCCGAATCTCAATCTGCTCGGCACCCGCGAGCCGGGCCTCTATGGTTCGCGCAGCCTGGCCGAGATCGAACGGGAGCTGGCACAGGAAGCCCAGGCGCTGGGACACCGCCTCAGCTGTTTCCAGTCCAACCACGAAGGCCAGCTGGTCGACCGGGTGCAGCAGGCCCGCGGCGACGTCGACTTCATCCTGATCAACCCGGGCGCCTATACCCACACGAGCATCGCCCTGCGCGATGCCTTGCTGGCGGTGGCGATCCCCTTCATCGAAATCCACCTGTCGAACGTCCACGCCCGTGAGGCGTTCCGGCAGCACTCCTACTTCTCGGACATCGCCGCCGGCGTGATCGTGGGCTGCGGGCCCCTGGGCTATCGCCTGGGCCTGCAGGCCGCGGACGCGCGCCTGCGCACCGGCAAGCAGGGCTAACCCGAACACGTCCCTGGGGGGACAAGCATCATGGATCTCCGCAAGATCAAGACCCTGATCGACCTCGTCGAGCAGTCCGGCATCTCCGAACTGGAGGTCCGCGAGGGCGAGGAATCGGTACGCATCAGCCGCCAGTCCGCCGCGCCCGTGCAGTACCTGGCCGCGCCGCCGCCGGCGGCCCTGCCGGCCGCCTCGCCCGCTGCGGCCCCGGCCGCCAGCCCGGCCGCCGCCCCGGCGGCAGTGACCGACAACCGCCACATCGTGCGCGCCCCCATGGTCGGCACCTTCTATCGCGCCCCCTCGCCGGGCGCCAAGCCCTTCGTCGAGGTCGGCCAGACGGTCAAGGCCGGCCAGGTGCTGTGCATCATCGAGGCGATGAAGATGCTGAACCAGATCGAGTCGGACAAGGCCGGCGTCGTGGTCGAGGTCCTCGCCGACAACGAGAAGCCGGTGGAATTCGACCAGCCGCTGTTCGCGATCGAATAAGCGCTCCGGGTTCATGAAAGAGATCAAGAAAATCCTGATCGCCAACCGCGGCGAGATCGCGCTGCGCATCCTGCGCTGCTGCCGCGAACTGGGCATCAAGACCGTGGCCGTGTACTCCACGGCCGACCGCGAGCAGAAGCATGTGGCCCTCGCCGACGAGGCGGTGTGCATCGGCCCGCCGCAGGCCGGACGCAGCTACCTGAACATGGCGGCGATCATTTCCGCCGCCGAGGTCACCCAGGCCGACGCGATCCATCCGGGCTACGGCTTCCTGTCGGAGAACGCGGACTTCGCCGAATCGGTGGAAAAATCGGGCTTCATCTTCATCGGCCCGCGCCCCGAGACCATCCGCCTGATGGGCTCCAAAACCAATGCCAAGGCCGAGATGATTGCGGCCGGCGTGCCCTGCGTGCCCGGCTCCGATGGCGTGCTGCCGGACGACGAGGCCGCCTGCCTGGAGATCGCCCGCGACGTGGGCTATCCCGTGCTGATCAAGGCGGCGTCGGGTGGCGGTGGCCGCGGCATGCAGGTGGTGCGCAGCGAGGACGAGCTGCTGGGCAAGATCAGCATCGCCCGCACCGAGGCGCTGAACGCCTTCAAGGACGCCTCGGTGTTCCTGGAGAAGTACCTGGAGACGCCGCGCCACATCGAGTTCCAGGTGCTCTCGGACGGCCAGGGCCACGCGATCCACCTCGGGGAGCGCGACTGCTCCATGCAGCGTCGCAACCAGAAGGTGGTTGAGGAATCGCCGGCCCCGGGCATCACGCCGGAGCAGCGCGAGCAGATCGGCAGCCTCTGCGTCGAGGCCTGCAAGCGCATCGGCTACCGCGGCGCCGGCACCTTCGAGTTCCTGTACGAGCACGGGCAGTTCTACTTCATCGAGATGAACACCCGCATCCAGGTCGAACACCCCGTCACCGAGATGGTGACCGGCGTCGACCTGATCAAGGAAATGATCCGCATCGCCGACGGCAGCCCGCTCAAGAAGCAGCAGAAGAACATCAAGCTGCGCGGCCATGCCATCGAGTGCCGCATCAACGCCGAGCATCCGCGCACCTTCGTGCCCTCCCCCGGCGAACTCAAGAAGTACCACGCACCGGGTGGCCCCGGCATCCGCCTCGACTCGCACTGCTATGCGGGCTACAAGGTCCCGCCGCATTACGATTCGATGATCGGCAAGCTGATCGCCTACGGCTCGGACCGCCGCACCGCCATCGCACGCATGCGCCAGGCCCTCTCCGAGATGGTGATCGAGGGCATCCACAGCAATATTCCGCTGCAGCGCCGGATCATGGCCGACGAGGTCTTCCGCGAGGGCAGCCACCACATCCACTACCTTGAGCACATGCTCGCGGAGTGGGCCAAGGACGAGTAGCCAGGCCCCGGGGTCCGGGACCACTGTCCTGCCTCCCGCGCTGGGCGCGCCGCCCGGCGGCGAGTGGCGGTACGGCAATAGCCAAGGCGCGGTGGCGGCCCTACATTGCCGCCATTCGCGTCATCCGGCTTACCGTCTTTCCACCTGCAGGAGTGTTCGATGAAACCCTACGGCCGCAAGGTTGCCATCATCGGCGGCGCGCGCATCCCCTTCGCGCGTTCCAACACCGCTTACGCCACCAAGTCCAACCAGGACATGCTGACGGCCGCCCTCAAGGGCCTGGTCGACAAGTACCAGCTGCATGGCGAGCGTATCGGCGAGGTCCAGGCCGGCGCCGTGCTCAAGCACTCGCGTGACTTCAACCTGACCCGCGAATCCGTGCTGTCCTGCGGCCTGGCGCCCGAAACCGCCGCCGCCGACGTGCAGATGGCCTGCGGCACCGGCCTGCAGGCGGCGATCAACGTGGCCAACAAGATCGCCCTCGGCCAGATCGAGTCGGGCATCGGCGGCGGTGTCGACACCACCTCCGACGCGCCGATCGCCGTCGGCGAGAAGCTGCGCAAGATCCTGCTCGAGATCAACCGCGCCAAGACCGGCGGCCAGCGCCTCAAGGCGCTCGCCAAGTTCCGCCCCTCCATGCTGGCCCCGGCGATTCCCACCAACGGCGAGCCGCGCACCCGCATGAGCATGGGCCAGCACTGCGAGCTGATGGCGCAGGAATGGAAGATCGCGCGCGAGGACCAGGACAAGCTGGCCTACGAATCGCACATCAAGGCCGCCGCCGCCTACGATTCCGGCTTCTATGCCGACCTGCTGGTGCCCTTCGCCGGCCTGGAGCGCGACAACAACCTGCGTCCGGACATCTCGCTGGAGAAGATTGCCACGCTCGGCCCCGCCTTCGACCGCAAGTCGGGCAAGGGCACGCTGACGGCCGCCAACTCCACGCCGCTGACCGATGGCGCCTCGGCCGTGCTGCTGGCCTCGGAGGACTGGGCCAAGGCCCGCGGCCTCAAGCCGCAGGCCTACCTGACCCACTGCGAGACCTCCGCAGTGGACTTTGCCGGCCCCAAGAAGGAGGGCCTGCTGATGGCCCCCGCCTACGCGGTGCCGCGCATGCTGGCCCGCGCCGGCCTCACCCTGCAGGACTTCGACTTCTACGAGATCCACGAAGCCTTCGCCGCGCAGGTGCTGTGCACGCTCAAGGCCTGGGAGGACCCGAAGTTCTGCAAGGAGCGCCTGGGCCTGGACAAGCCGCTGGGCTCGATCGACCGCTCCAAGATGAACATCAAGGGCAGCAGCCTCGCCACCGGCCACCCCTTCGCGGCCACGGGCGGCCGCATCCTCGCCTCGCTGGCCAAGATCATCGACGAGAACGGCGGCGGTCGCGGTCTGATCTCGATCTGCGCCGCCGGCGGCCAGGGCGTGGTGGCCATCGTCGAGCGCTGAGCCCGCGGGCGGTTGTGGTTCCCGAAGGCCCGGCCCTGTGCCGGGCCTTCTGCTTTGGTGCGGGCGCAAGGCTGAGGGTTTTCCGGTGACAGTCCCGCGGCAGGTTGCAGGCATAATCCGGCGACATTCGATCAGCAGTCCGGGGAGTGGCGGCCGATGAGCCTGATGCGCACCAAAGCGATTGATCCCAATGCCAGCACCGGCCTGCGCCGCTGCCTGACCGCCTGGGACCTCACCCTGCTCGGCATCGGCTGCATCATCGGCACCGGCATCTTCGTGCTCACCGGCGTCGCCGCGGCCCAGCACGCCGGCCCCGCCATCGTCCTGTCGTTCATCATCTCCGGCCTGGCCTGCACCTTCGCCGCCCTGTGCTACGCGGAACTCGCCAGCGCGGTCGGCGGCGCCGGCAGCGCCTACGGCTACGCCTATGTCGGCATCGGCGAGCTGGTGGCCTGGATCATCGGCTGGATGCTGGTGCTCGAGTACAGCGTGGCGACCGCCACGGTCTCGATCGGCTGGTCGGGCTATTTCGCCAAGATCCTGAGCAGCTTCTTCGGGGTCGAGCTCCCGGCCGAGTGGACGTCGGCGCCCGCCGAAGGCGGCATCTGCAACGTTCCCGCGATGCTCATCGTCCTGACCCTGGCCGGCCTGCTGTCCTGGGGCGTCAAGGAGTCGGCCCGGTTCAACGGCGTCATGGTGGTGGTCAAGGTGGCCACCATCCTGGCCTTCATCGTCATCGCCGCACCGCACGTCAATCCGGACAACTGGACGCCGTTCATCCCCGAGCGTGTCGTCAATGCCGACGGCACCTCGCACTACGGCTTCATGGGCGTGACCACCGCCGCAGCGCTGATCTTCTTCGCCTACATCGGCTTCGACGCGGTCTCCACCGCCGGCGAGGAGGCGATCAAGCCGCAGCGTGACCTGCCGATCGGCATCCTGGCCTCGCTCGCCATCTGCACCACGCTCTACATCATCGTCTCCGGCATCCTCACCGGCGTGGTGCCGTACAAGGAGATCGACCTCAAGGCTCCGGTCGCCGCGGCGATGGGCAGCCTGGGCATCGGCTGGGCCCAGGGCCTGATCGCTACCGGCGCGATCTTCGGCATCACCACCGTGATGCTGGTGCTGTACTACGGCCTGACCCGCGTGGTGCTGGCCATGTCGCGCGACGGCCTGCTGCCCGAGGGCATGGCCGCCGTGCACCCGAAGACCCAGACCCCGGTCAAGCTGATCCTGGGCAGCGGCGTGGTCATCGCCCTGATCGCCGGCCTGCTGCCCATCGGCAAGGTGGCGGAACTGGTCAATCTCGGCACGCTCGGCGCCTTCTTCCTGGTCTGCGCCAGCGTGATCGTCCTGCGCAAGACCCGCCCCAACCTGCACCGGCCCTTCCGCACACCGCTGGTGCCGCTGCTGCCGATCCTCGGCATGGGCTTCTGCGGCTGGCTGATGGTGAGCCTGCCGGTGGCCACCTGGATCGCATTCGGCGTCTGGATGGCCCTGGGCCTGACCATCTACTTCAGCTACTCGTACCGCCACAGCGAGCTTGCGCGCGGCGCCTGAGGCACCGCCCGTGGAGGCACTCTTCGCCGGCATGGACCGCATCAATGCGGTCCTGCTGTCGGCGCCAGTGCTTCAGGCCCTGCTCGGCATCGGCCTGCTGTTCACGCTGTGGAGCAAGTTCTGCCAGGTCCGCTCGCTGACCCATGGCGTTGCGCTGTGCGCAGGCAAGGGCATCGACACCTCGGAAGGCCCCGGTGCCCTGACCCATTTCCAGGCGCTGACCGCCGCGATGTCCGGCACCGTGGGCCTGGGCGCGATTGCCGGCATGGCGATTGCCGTCGATTTCGGCGGGCCCGGCGCGGTGTTCTGGATGTGGGTGGTCGGCATCGTCGGCATGGCCCTGAAGACCACCGAGGTCACGCTCTCCCTGCTCTACCGCGACACCTCTGAGCCCGGCAATCCCCACGGCGGCGCCATGTACGTGGCCCGTGAGGGGCTGGCCGCCCTGCATCCGCGGCTGGCGCCCCTGGGCCGGATCGTCGGGGCCGTGTTCGCCTGCGCCCTGCTGCTGTTCGCCTTCACCGGCGGCAACATGTTCCAGACCTGGAGCGTGGCGGACACCACACGGGCGTATTTCGGCGTCCCGAGCTGGTTGACCGGGGTGATCCTGGCGGTACTCGCGGCCATCGTGATCCTCGGCGGCATCCGTCGCATCGGCCAGGTCACCAAGACCCTGGTGCCGTTCAAGTGCGGACTCTACGTGCTGGCGGGTCTCTACGTGATCGTGCTCCAGGGCGAGCAGTTGCCAGAACTCTTCCGCCTGATCTTCGTCGGAGCCTTCTCGGAGACGGAGGGGACGGGCGCCTTCGCCGGTGGCGTGATGGGCACCGCCTTCGCCTGGGGCATGAAGCGTGCGCTGTTTTCCAGCGAGGCAGGCCTGGGCACGGCGCCGATCGCCCACTCCGCCGTGAAGACCCCGGAACCGGTTACCGAGGGCGTGGTCTCGGGCCTGGAGCCGTTCATCGACACCATCTTCGTGTGCACGGTCACCGGCCTCGTGGTGCTGTCGACCGGGGTCTGGAACCGCGCCCCGGCGCTGGCTTGGGACACCCCGCCGGCGTTCGTGGAGATCGCGCCGGGCCGCTGGCAGCCGCAGCTGGACCGGCTGCCCGCCGCCGCCCCGTCGGAACTGCAGGCGGACCAGGCGCCGGTATTCGTGATGGCGGAGATCGCCGGCGAGCGCCAACGCGTGTACGGCACCGTGCAGGCGCAGGCAGCCGACGGTCTGCGACCGCTGCACTGGCAAGCCGTCACGGCCATCGCTGCGCCGCGCATGGCCGAGCCTGGCCTGTTTGCCGACTACCGGGGCGCAACCCTGGTGGCCAAGGGCTTCGATTCGGTGCATGACGGACTCGGACGCTGGCTGATCACGATCGCCGTCTGGGTGTTCGGCCTGTCCTGCATCATCAGCTACGGCTACTACGGCGAGCAGGGCGTCATCTACCTGGCCGGGCCCCGCGCGGTCCTGCCCTTCCGGCTGCTGTGGTGCCTGGCCGCTGCCGGGGCGTGCTTCGGCTTCATCCGCACCTCGGTGGAACTCGATACGCTCAGCACCATCGGCATGGGCTTCATGTACGCGATCAACCTGCCCCTGATGCTGGTCCTCGGATCGCGGGCCATGCACGCCTACCACGACTACTTCGCGCGCCTGCGTTCGGGCGCGCTACGCCGTCGCTGAGTCCCGGGGCCACGGGCCCGGCCGCGCAGGTACACTGCGCGCCACCATGATCGACATCGCCCCGCACCGGCAGCCCGACCGCATCGGCGTGCTGCTGGCCAACCTCGGCACCCCGGATGCCCCGACGCCCGCGGCCATTCGCCGCTACCTGGCGGAGTTCCTGAGCGACCCCCGCGTCGTCGAGATTCCGCGGGCGGTCTGGCTGCCGATCCTCTACGGCATCATCCTGCCCCTGCGGCCGCGCCGCCTGGCGCATGCGTATGCCAGCGTCTGGACCGAACAGGGCTCACCGCTCCTGGCCATCGGTCGACGTCAGCAGGCCGGGCTGCAGGAGCGGCTGGGACCGGAGATTCCCGTGGCACTGGGCATGCGCTACGGCAACCCCAGCCTGGGTTCGGCGATCGACGAACTGCTGGCGCGCCAGGCGCGCCGCATCCTGGTCCTGCCCCTGTATCCCCAGTACTCGGCCACGACGACCGCCACGGTGTTCGACGCCGTCACCACGCGCCTGCGGCGCGAGCGCTGGCTGCCGGAACTGCGCACGGTCAACAGCTACCACGACGACCCGGCCTACATCGCCGCCCTCGCCGCCTCGGTTCGCGCCCACTGGGAACGGCAGGGTCGCGGCGATCACCTGCTCATGTCCTTCCATTCCATTCCGCTGCGCTGCCTGCAGCTCGGCGATCCGTACTACTGCCACAGCCACAAGACCGCGCGCCTGCTCGCGGAAGCCCTGGAACTGGGCCCCAAGGACTGGAGCCTGAGTTTCCAGTCACGTGTCGGTCGCGCACAGTGGCTCTCGCCGTACACCGACGAGTGGATCCGCACCCTGCCCGGTCGCGGCATCCGCCAGCTCGATGTCGTCTGCCCGGGCTTCTCCGCAGACTGCCTCGAGACACTGGAGGAGGTCGCGCTGCGCTACGGCGCCGATTTCCGGGATGCCGGTGGTGAGGCGTTGCGCTACGTGCCCGCCCTCAACGACGAGCCGGCCCATCTCGATGCCCTGTCGGCGCTGGTGCGCCGCCACCTGGGGGGCTGGGCGCTGCGCCCGATCGAATCCGAGACCGAGGCGCGCGCCCGGCAGTCTGCACAGACCCTGGGCCTCTAAACGGGGGCACGATCCCGCCCGGCCGGCTCCGCGACGGCCAGTATTGCAGGCAAAGAAAAACCCCCGCTGCTCGCGCAGCGGGGGTTTTTGAGTTTCAACGACTCGGGCGATTACTCGCCGCGGGTGCGGATCTCGGCGCGGCGGTTCTGCGCACGGCCTTCTTCCGTATCGTTGGTCGCGACCGGCTTGGACTCGCCGTAAGCGTAGGTGCTGACGCGGCCCGCCTCGACGCCCTTGCGGATCAGGTACTGCTTGACCGCGTTGGCGCGACGCTCGGACAGGGCCTGGTTGTAGCCGTCGGTGCCCGTGGCATCGGCGTGGCCGGAGATGTCGACCTTCAGGCTCGGGAACTTCTCGGTCAGGCCATTCACGGTCTTCGCGGCGTTGTCGAGGATCGACTGCGCGTGATCGGTCAGGCTCGACTGGTCGAACTCGAAGTGGACGTCGTCGAAGCGCAGCTCGGCGCCCTGGCCCACGACCTTGAAGCGGCCGGAACCATCCGTCGGGCAGCCCTTGGCATCAACGCCCAGGCCACGAGCGGTGTTCGGGCAGGAATCGAGGTCGTCGGCGATACCGTCGCCGTCCGAGTCGACCGGGCAGCCCTTGGCATCAACCTTGGCACCCTTGGCCGTCGCCGGGCACAGATCGGCGTCGTCGAGCACGCCGTCGCCGTCGGAATCCGGACCGAGGTCGACCACACCCGAGCTCATCGGCTTGTCGCCGAGCGCCATCACGAGACCCACGCGAACCACCGGCTCCTCGAAGGCGCCAATGCCGGGCTGGTCGATGTCGAGCCAGCGGTAGTTGACGTCGGCACGCATGCCGATATCGCCGCTGCCCACGTCGAAGTACTTGAAGAAGCCGACGCCGGCGGTGACGAAGGGATCCGTCGACTCGCCCGCGATGTTCTTGAGCACGGTGCGGGCACCACCCACGCCGAGGTTGACGTAGGGCGAGAGGCGACGATCACGCGAGTAGAAGAACAGCGCATCGAGGCGACCGCCGTACTCATGCCAGTTGTTGGCCTGACCCGGCTCGCGATCGAACTGGTCATAGAAGCCGCCGAACTCGACGCCCCAGTACTGGTTGAGGGCCTTGCCCGCGCCGAAGAAATAGCCTTCACCGTTGTCGGAATTGCGGCTGTCGTCTTCGAACAGGTACTGGTACCCCCCGGTCACGTACGGGCGCAGCTCGTTTTCCTGCGCCAGGGCGGGAAGCGCCATGGCCGCCAGGGCGAGCGCGAGGCCGGCACGGGTCGTTGTTTTCATCGCTGGATCTCCAACCTTTTTGGTCAACACTTCGGAATACACGAGCAAAGCGCGGCTATTATACGCAACGCATTTTGCACTGCAGCGAAAACGCTGCAGCGCTGCCACCCCAACACAAATCCGGACGGCAGGGCGCGTTTCCTCTGCCGGCGTCCCGGGATTGTGCCCTGACCATCCACGCTTTTCCAGCAAAACCCTGCAGGAGTCGGGCCAAGTGAGCGAATTTCTGATCGAGTACGGCCTGTTCCTGGCAAAAACGCTGACCCTGGTGGCCGGCCTGCTGGCCGTGTTTGCCGGCTTGGCGGGGGCGCTCCGAGCCGCCCGCGCCAGCCAGACCCAGGACCATCTCGAGATCCGGCATCTCAACGCCCGGTACCGGGAGCTGGCGGACCAGCTCGAAGCCGAACTGCTCGACTCCGAGCAGCTCAAGCAGCGGCGCAAGGCGCGGCGCCAGCAGGACAAGGAGCGGCGCAAGCGCGAGAAGCAGGGGGCCCCGACCCGCCCCCGCGTGTTCACCCTGCAGTTCAAGGGTGACCTGCATGCCCACGCCGTGGAATCCCTGCGCGAGGAGGTCAGCGCCCTGCTGCAGGTCAGCCAGCCGCACGACGAGGTCCTGGTCCGCCTGGAGAGCGAAGGCGGCCTGGTCCATGCCTACGGGCTGGCCGCCTCCCAGCTGGCACGGATCCGGGCGCGTCAGCTGAAGCTGACCGTCGCCGTGGACAAGGTGGCCGCCAGCGGCGGCTACATGATGGCCTGCGTGGCGGATCGCATCCTGGCGGCGCCATTTGCCGTGCTCGGCTCGATCGGCGTGGTTGCCCAGATTCCCAATTTCAATCGCCTGCTCAAGCGCCACGATGTGGATCTGGAGTTGCACACCGCCGGCGAGTACAAGCGCACCCTGACCCTGTTTGGCGAGAACACCGAGGCCGGCCGCGCCAAGTTCCGCGAAGAGCTGCAGGAAACGCACGATCTGTTCAAGGCCTTCGTGGCCGAACACCGGCCGCAGCTGGATCTTGCCCGGGTCGCCACCGGCGAGCACTGGTTCGGTGCACGGGCCCTGGAGCTGAAGCTGGTCGACCACCTGCAGACCAGCGACGACTACCTGCTGCAGCGCCTGGCCGACGCCGATCTCTACGAGCTGCGCCACCGCAAGCACCACCGCCTGGGCGAGCGCCTCTCGCAAGGCCTGGTGCAGCTGGGGCAGGCCCTGCGCCGCGGCGCCGAGGACACGCTGGCTCGCCGCTGGCCCTAGGCCCGGCTTACCATCCGCCGGTCATTTCCGACGGGAGACCGCCATGAAGATCCGCAGCGACAGTTTCCGCGACCAGGGCCGGATCCCCGGCCGATGCGCCTTCGCCGTGCGCAGCGTCCAGGGGCATGTCCGGCTTGCCGCCAACCACAATCCGCATCTGGCCTGGACGGGCGTGCCCGCCGCCGCCCGTTCGCTGGTCCTGACCTGCATCGACCCGGATGCACCAACCCGGCCCGACGACGTGAACCGCGAGGGGCGCGAGGTGCCGCAGGCCCTGCCGCGCGCCGAGTTCGTGCATTGGCTGCTCGTGGACCTGCCGCCGCAGCTGCGCAGCCTCGCCGAGGGCAGCTGCTCCCGGGGCGTGACCCCCCGTGGCAAGGCGTCACCGGCCGGCCCGACCGGCAGTCGCCAGGGTGTCAACGACTACACCGGCTGGTTTGCCGGCGATCCGGCGATGGCCGGCACCTGGCGTGGCTACGACGGTCCCTGCCCGCCCTGGAATGACGCGCGCGTGCACCGCTACCGCTTCGAGCTGCTGGCCACCGATCTGGAACGCTGCCCGGTGCCGGCAGACTTCGGCCTGCCCGCGCTGCGCCAGGCACTCGAGGGGCATGTGCTGGCCCGCGCCTCGATCACCGGCCTGTACAGCCTGAACCCGCGGATCGCCCTGCCGGCCTGAGCGGGCTCTTGAACCGGCGGGCGGCGCCCCGATGAACTTGCCGGCAGCGGTCCGGTCTTAGAGGCCGCTGCCCGTCCGCAGCCTGCAAAAAGAGAATTCACGTCGATGTCCAAGGAACTCGCTGTCAAGATTCTCGCGCCGCTCGCCGTCTCGGCCTCGGTGCTGGCTTCCGCCTTCATGATGTCGGGCGCCCCGCCGGCCGCCCATGCCGACATCCCCGTGGCGGTCCCGGTGCAGCAAGGCCTGCCCTCGCTGGCGCCGATGCTCAAGGAGGTCATGCCGGGCGTGGTCAACATCTCGGTCACTGGATCGGTCGAGGTTCAGAACCCGATGGCCCCGTTCATGGACGACCCCTTCTTCCGCCGTTTCTTCGGCGTGCCCGAGCAGCAGCAACCGCAGGAGCGCGAGTTCCAGTCGGTGGGCTCCGGCGTCATCGTCGATGCCGCCAAGGGCTATGTCATCACCAATGCCCACGTCGTCGACCAGGCCAAGCAGCTCAAGGTGCGACTCAACGATGACCGCGAGTTCGACGCCAAGCTGATCGGCAGCGACAAGGAAACCGACGTTGCCGTGCTGCAGATCAAGGCCGACAAGCTCAAGGCCCTGGCCCTGGGCAATTCCGATGCCCTGCAGGTCGGCGACTTCGTGGTCGCCATCGGCTCGCCGTTCAACCTGCGCCAGACCGTGACCAGCGGCATCGTCTCGGCCATGGGTCGCACCGGCGTGGGTGACGGCCTCGGCGACTTCATCCAGACCGACGCTTCGATCAACCCCGGCAATTCGGGTGGCGCGCTGGTGAACCTTCGCGGCGAACTGGTGGGCGTGCCGTCGATGATCTACTCACGCTCGGGCGGCAACATCGGCATCGGCTTCGCCATCCCGACCAACCTGGCGAAGAACGTCATGAACCAGCTGATCGAGCATGGCTCGGTGCAGCGCGGCCGCATCGGCATCGTCGGTGGCCAGGAAGTCAGCGAGCAGCTCGCCAAGGCCCTCAACCTGCCCAGCAACCGCGGCGCCCTGGTCGGTCGCGTGGTGCCGGACTCCCCGGCGGCGAAGGCCGGCATCCAGGCCGGCGACCTGATCGTCTCGGCCAACGGCAAGGACATCGTCGACTTCGGCCAGCTCCGCAACCTGGTCGGCCTGAAGCGCGTGGGCGAGAAGATCGATCTCAAGCTCTACCGTGACGGCAAGCTCAAGACCCTGTCGGTGACGATCGGCAAGGACAGCGATGCCGCCGCCCCGGGCGACAGCCTGCACCCGACCCTGGCTGGCGCCACCTTCGCCCCGGTGGACGACAGCGCCCGCGACACCGACGCGGACCGCGGCATCATCGTCAAGGCGATCCAGCCGAACTCGCCGGCCGCCCGCAGCGGCCTGCGCCCGAACGACGTGATCGTGGCGATCAACCGCAGGCCGGTCGAGACCATGGAGCAGTTCAACAAGCTCGCCGGCGGCAAGGAGCAGCTGCTGCTGCAGATCCGCCGCGGCCCGGGCGCGCTGTTCCTGCTGATCCAGTAGGCAGCCCTCCGGATGGGCGGATGAACGCCCGGGGGCGACGGCCTTATACTCAGGGCCGTCGCCCTCTTCATTTCCGCCATGCTCGACCACGAGATCCAGCAGCTCGAGGACCGTATCCAGCGGCTCATGGCCGCCTACCGGCAAGCCCGGCTCGAGCAGAAACGCGCCCTGCAGGAACGCGATCGCCTGCTGGCGCTCAACGCCGAGTTGCGGCGCCGCATCGAAGGCATCGTCGACCGGGTCCGGTCGCTGGAATCGGAGCAGGAGTCATGAGCACGAGCGCCAAGGACGCCAAGGAGCCGCTCAGCGTCACCGTGCGGATCATGGGCAAGGAATATTCCGTGGTCTGCCCGAGCGAGGAGCACGAAGCCCTGGTGCGCTCGGCCGACTACCTCAACGACCGCATGACCAGCATCCGCAAGCGCGGCAAGGCGCTGGGCGCGGAGAAGATCGCGGTGATGGCGGCGCTCAACATCGCACGCGAGCTGCTCGAGCTGCGGGGCGTCGAGGGCGTGGCGCAAGCCGACCCGCAGGCCGTGCAGCGCGTGCGCCAGATGTCGCTCGACATCGACTCGACCCTGTCGCTGGACTGAAGCCCGTCGTTTCGCCGACGGACGGCGTCGCCAGGCACGAAACCAGGACCCCGCAGTGGTATCCTTAAGGCGTGTCTCCTGTGGTGTTCGAGTATTGGTCTGGAACCCCTTGAGCCTAATTGCAAACCCCGGGAGCCTTACCCGTGCCGGGCGTGCAGGCCCACCCCGCAGTGGGAAGCCCGAAGGCCGGCGCAGCACCCACTTGAGACGCTTGTCTCAAGGTCGATGACCGATGACGGCACCGACGGGAGACACACTCGAACTCAAGCGCGCGCTGCGCCGCACTCTGCGGCTGCGGCGCGCGTCCGTTTCGGGGGCGGCGCGGACCCGCGCCGCGCGCACCGCGGCGGCCCATGCCCTGAGACTGGTGCAGGGCCTCGGGGCGCGCGACATCGCCCTCTACCTGCCCTGCGGCAGCGAGCTGGACACCCGCCCGCTGCTGGAGGCGCTCTGGGCCCGCGGGTGCCGCACCTGGGTCCCCCAGGTCATCGATCCCACGCGCATGCGCTTCCGTGAACTGCGCCGGGAGACGTCCCTGCGGCGCGGCCACCGCGGCCTGACGGAACCGGCCGGCCACACGCCCCAGACCCGCTACAACCGCCTCGATCTCGTCTTCCTGCCCCTGGTGGGGTTCGACCGGCGCGGCTATCGTCTCGGCGCCGGCGGCGGCCACTACGATCGCTGGCTGGCGCGGCCGCGCCCCTTCCGGCGCCCGCTGCTGGCCGGCTATGCCTACGCCCTGCAGGAAGTCCCGCAACTCCCCCACGACCCCTGGGATCGCCGCCTCGACCTGGCGGTCACCGAACAAGGAATCCAGCGATGGCCTATTGGCTGATGAAGTCCGAACCTGACTGCTTCTCGATTGATGACCTGGCGGGCCGCCCGAAGCAGACCGAGAAATGGGACGGCGTGCGCAACTACCAGGTGCGCAACATGTTCCGCGACCAGATGAAGCCGGGTGACCAGGCCTTCTTCTACCACTCCAGCTGCGAGGTTCCCGGCATTGTCGGCGTGATGAGCATCGCCTCGGGCGCCTATCCCGACCCGACGCAGTTCGATCCCAAGGCCGATCACTACGATCCGAAGTCCAACCGCGAGGATCCGCGCTGGCTGCTGGTGGACGTGAAGTTCGAGCGCAAGCTCAAGGCGCCGATCACCCTGGCCACGCTGCGGGCGCACGAGAAGGCGCTGAAGGGCATGGCCCTGCTGATGCCGGGCTCGCGCCTGTCGGTCACGCCGGTCAAGCCCGAGCACTGGAACTACATCCTCAAGCTCGAGGGTCGCTAGTCGCGGCGCCCTCCGCACCGGGCACGCTGGGGCTCAGTCGGTACCCAGGAACATCCGGTATGCCGGGTTGTCGCTCTCCTCGACGTACTGGTAGCCCAGGTCGTCCAGCGAGCGGCGGCACTCGCCCCATTCCTTCTTCGGCACCTGCAGGCCGCACAACACCCGGCCATAGGCGGCGCCGTGGTTGCGGTAGTGGAACAGCGAGATGTTCCAGCGCTGGCCGATGGCATTGAGGAAGTCGAGGCAGGCGCCGGGACGCTCAGGGAACTCGAAACGGAACAGGCGCTCGTCGGCCAGGCCAGGACAGCGCCCGCCGACCATGAAGCGAACGTGCACCTTGGCCATCTCGTTGCCGGACATGTCGGTGACGTCGTAGCCGTGCTCGCGCAGGCCGGCGATGAGGGCGTCGCGTTCCGCCTGCCCCTCGGAAAGCTTGATGCCGACGAAGATGTGCGCGGCGCCGTTGGCCGCGTAGCGGTAGTTGAACTCGGTCACGACGCGCCGGCCGACCTGGCGCAGGAACTGCTTGAAGCTGCCCGGGCGTTCCGGGATCGTCACCGCCAGCAGCGCCTCGGCCTCGTCGCCCAGCTCGGCACGCTCGGCGATGTGGCGCAGGCGGTCGAAGTTGACGTTGGCCCCGGACACGATCGCCGCCAGCGTCTTGCCCTTCACCTTGCGGTCGTGCACCCAGCGCTTGAGGCCGGCGATGGCCAGGGCCCCGGCCGGCTCCGGCAGGGAGCGGTTTTCGTAGAAGGCATCGCGGATCGCGGCGCAGATCTCGTCGGCGCTGACCAGCACGGTCTCGTCGACCAGGTGTCGTGAGACGCGGAAGTTTTCCTCGCCGATCTGCTTGACCGCCACGCCATCGGCGAACAGGCCGACCTGCGGCAGGGTCACGCGCCGCCCGGCGGCCAGCGCCGCGGCGAAACAGTTGGAATCGTCCGGCTCCACGGCGATCACCCGGATCTGCGGCTGGGTCGCCTTGATCCAGGCCGCCACGCCGGCCAGCAGGCCACCCCCGCCGACCGGCACGAACACCGCATCGAGGCCGTGACACTGCTGGGTCAGCTCGCGGCCGATCGTGCCCTGCCCGGCGATCACGTCCGGATCGTCGTAGGGGTGAACCATGGTCATGCCCTTCTCGGCCACCAGGGCATAGGCATGCTCGCGGGCATCGTCATAGGCGTCGCCGTGCAGGATCGCCTTGCCGCCCAGGGCGCGGACCGCATCGACTTTCACGCCCGGCGTGGTACGCGGCATCACGATCCAGGCCGTCAGGCCCAGGCGCTTGGCCGCCAGGGCGACGCCCTGGGCGTGATTGCCCGCCGAGGCCGTGATCACGCCGCGCGCACGCTCCGCCGGCGTGAGCCGGGCCATGCGGTTGTAGGCGCCGCGCAGCTTGAAGGAATGCACGGCCTGCGTGTCCTCGCGCTTGAACAGCACGCGGTTGTCGAGCCGCTGGGACAGCTTGCGCGCCTCGTCGAGCGCCGAGATGACCGCCACATCGTAGACCTGGGCCGCCTCGATACGGTCACGGTACTGGTCCAGGAGCTTGCGGACCTCGGGGCTGGTCTTGCTGCGGCTGGAGCGATTCACGGGGGGTCTTTGCGCATCGTGCTGGCGGGCGTCATGCCCTATGATACCGCGCACTTTCCCACCCCCTCCCCGACCACTCTCCCGGCACCCGGCAACATGGCAGCAGTCATTGCCTTCATCGGCGGCGGCAACATGGCCGCCAGCCTGATCGGCGGCCTCATCGCCGCTGGTCATCCACGCGCCTCGCTGCGCGTCGCCGAACCCAGCGCCGAGCGCCGCGACTGGCTGCAGCGCGAACTGGGTATCGAGGCCGCCGAGCAGGCCAGCGCCATCACGGCCGGGGCCAGCGCCGTCGTGCTGGCGGTCAAGCCGCAGCAGGCGCGCGCAGCCTGCGATGGCTTGCGCCTGGACCCGGGTACCGTGCTGGTCTCCATCGCCGCCGGCCTGCGCCTGGAGAGCCTGCGCCGCTGGCTCGGTGGCGAGGTGCACTACGTGCGCACCATGCCCAACACCCCGGCCCTGCTGCGCGCCGGCATCACCGGCCTCTATGCACCGCCGGAGACGCCGGTCCCCGCGCGCCAGCTTGCCGAGCAAATCCTGGCCACGGCCGGCGAATGCGTCTGGCTCGACGCCGAGGAGCAGATGGACGCGGTCACCGCGCTCTCGGGCTCGGGGCCGGCCTACTTCTTCCTGCTCACCGAGGTGCTGCGCGAGGCCGGCGAGAAGCTGGGCCTGTCCCCCACGGTGGCGGCGCAACTGGCCCGCCAGACCTGCATCGGTTCGGCCCGCATGGTCGAGGGCCCGACCGATGTCGTCACGCTGCGCGCCAACGTGACCTCCAAGGGCGGCACCACCGAAGCCGCGGTGCGGCAGCTGGAGGCCGGGGGTCTGCGCACGCTGTTTGCGGACGCCCTGACCGCGGCCGCGCGGCGCGGCGGTGAACTGGGCGATCAACTGAGCCGGGAGTCCTGATGGGCGCCAACGCTTCCAACGCACTGCTGTTCCTGATCACCACGCTGTTCGACCTGCTGATGTGGCTGTTCATGCTGCGCATCGCCCTGCAATGGGTCCGGGCGGATTTCTACAACCCGATCTCGCAGCTGGTGTGGAAGGCCACGCGCTTCCCCACCGATCCGCTGCGCACGCTGCTGCCACCGGTGCGCAACATCAACGTGGCCGCAGTCCTGGCGCTGGCTGTCATCTCGCTGATCTACATCTACGTGGTGGTTGGCGTCCTGGGCTTCACGGTCGACCCGCTCTCGGCGCTGTGGTTCTCGCTGCTGAAGATCGTGGCCCTGTCGCTGGGCCTGTACACCTTCACCCTGTTCGTCCAGGCGCTGATGTCCTGGCTCGGCCCGGGCGTGAACAATCCGGCCAGCAACATCCTCTGGAGCCTCAACGAGCCCCTGCTGCGCCCGGTACGCCGTGTGGTGCCGCCGCTCTCGGGTCTGGACCTGTCGCCGCTGGTCGTGATCCTGCTGCTGCAGGTACTCAGCCGCCTGCTGCCCCTGCCGGGAGCGTTCCGCTAAATGACCGCGGCCTTTTCCGCGGACTCGGTTGGCCTGGTCGTGCCACGCCGGCTCAGGATCGAGCAGCCGCTCGCCCTGGACTGCGGCCGCTCGCTGCCTTGGCACGAGCTGATGATCGAGACCTACGGCCAGCTCAATGCGGCGCGCAGCAACGCGATCCTGATCTGCCATGCGCTCTCCGGCGACCATCACGCGGCCGGCTTCCACGAGGGGGCCGAGCGCAAGCCGGGCTGGTGGGACAACTGCATCGGCCCGGGCAAGCCCATCGACACCAACCGCTTCCATGTGGTGTCGATCAACAATCTCGGCGGCTGCCGCGGCTCCACCGGCCCGAACCAGCCCAACCCGGAGACCGGCAAGCCCTGGGGTCCTGACTTCCCGCTGCTGACGGTACGCGACTGGGTGCGCTCCCAGGCCCTGCTCGCCGACCAGCTGGGCATCGCCCGCTGGGCGGCAGTGATCGGCGGCTCGCTGGGTGGCATGCAGGTCATGCAGTGGGCCATCGACTTCCCCGAGCGCATCGCCCACGCCGTGGTGATCGCCAGCGCGCCGCGCCTGTCGGCGCAGAACATCGCCTTCAACGAGATCGCGCGCCAGGCCATCCTGTCCGACCCCGACTTCCACGGCGGCCGCTTCTACGATCACGGCGTGGTGCCCTCGCGCGGCCTCAAGCTGGCGCGCATGCTGGGCCACATTACCTATCTCTCCGACGCGGCGATGCGCGCCAAGTTCGGCAACGAGCTCAAGGTGGCGGCACCGAGCTTCAACTTCGATGTCGAGTTCGAGGTCGAGAGCTACCTGCGCTACCAGGGCCAGTCCTTCGTCGACCGCTTCGACGCGAACACCTACCTGCTGATGACCAAGGCGCTGGACTACTTCGATCCGGCCCGCGATTCCGGCAACGATCTGGTCGCCGCCTTCCGCCGCGCCCGCGCCCGCTTCCTGGTGCTGGCCTTCTCCAGCGACTGGCGCTTCTCGCCGGCGCGTTCGCGCGAGATCGTCAAGGCCCTGGTCGACGCCGGTCGCGAGGTGTCCTACGGCCTGATCGATTCGCAGCTCGGCCATGATGACTTCCTGATGCCGATCCCGCAGTACCATCGCGTGCTCGGCAGCTACCTGGCACGCGCGGCGGAGAGCGGTGCATGAACGCGCCTGCCGCGACCAGCGCCTTGCGCCCCGACCTTGCCCTGATCTGCGACTGGATCCCCCAGGGCGCCCGCATCCTCGACCTCGGCTGCGGCGATGGCAGCCTCCTGGCCTGGCTGGCGGCACACCGCGGCGTGCACGGTTACGGGCTGGAGATCGACCCGGCCAATGTCGCGGCCTGCATCGAGGCGGGGGTCAACGTGATCCAGGCCGACCTCGACGACGGCCTGCGCGATTTCGAGACCGGCTCCTTCGACTGCGTGGTCATGACCCAGGCCCTGCAGGCCCTGCAGCGCCCGGACCAGGCGTTGGCTGAGATCCTGCGCGTGGGCAAGACCGGCATCGTCACCTTCCCCAATTTTGGCCATTGGCGCGTGCGCATGGCCCTGGCCGGCGGCCGCATGCCGGTGACGCCCTCGCTGCCGGAACGCTGGTACGACACCCCCAACATCCACCTGTGCACCGTGGATGATTTCGAGGACCTGTGCGCGGCCCGACACTGGCAGATCCTGAGCCGCCGCCTGCTCGACCGTTCGCACCGCGAGGGCCTGCGCATCCGCTGCGCCCCCAACCTGTTCAGCGAGGTCGCGCTCTACCAGCTGCGGGCACCGCGCATCGCCGGGGTCACCACATGAACCGCGCCATCCGGGCCCTGCTCGGCCTGCTGGTGCTGGTCACAGCGGGCGCGGCCGATGCCCAGCAGGTCGTGGAAGCGGGCGGCTATCGGGTGAACTACGCCGCCCTGAACACGATGCAGCTTTCGCCGGAGATTGCCCGCCGCTATGGCGTGAAGCGCCGCGGTGACCGCGCCCTGCTGCTGCTCAACGTGCGTCGCGACGGCAAGGCCGTACCGGCCAGCGGCCGCGGCACCGCCCGCGGACTGACCGGGCACACGGAGAAGCTGGAGCTGCGCCAGGTACGGGTGGACGACAGCTACGACCTGATCGCCGAGTTCGAGATCCTCGACGGCGAATTCCTACACGTGGAAGCGCAGGTCCTGCCCGCCGGCGGCAGCACGCCGATCGCGGTCAAGTTCCGCCAGCAGTACTACCGGGAATAAGCCGGGGTGCGGGTGGCCGCCTCGGCGAGCAGTTCGCCGATGCGACGATCCTTGCGCGCCCAGAGCTCGCCGATCCATGCCTGGTAGCGGGCCCGGAATTCCGGATCGGCCTCATAGTCGCCCGCGTACAGTTCGTGCGGGATCTGCAGCTGCCGGACCTCGACGATGACGTGACGCATCCGGCCGCACAGGAAGTCCCAGAAGCCACGCGCGCCGTCCGGATAGACGATGGTCACATCGAGCAGCGAGTTGAGCTGCTCGCCCATGGCGCCCATGGTGAAGGCGAAGCCGCCGGCCTTGGGCCGCAGCAGGTGGGCGTACGGCGACTGCTGCGCCGCATGCTTGGCCGGCGTGAAGCGCGTGCCTTCAAGGAAGTTCAGGATCATCACCGGCTGCTTGCGAAACTTCTCGCAGGCCTTGCGCGTGGTTTCCAGATCCTTGCCTTTCAGTTGCGGGTTTCTCTCCAGCTCGGCCTTGCCGTAGCGCTTCATGAACGGGTAGTCCAGGCCCCACCAGGCCAGGCCCAGGATCGGCACCCAGATCAGCTCCTGCTTGATGAAGAACTTGAAGAACGGCGCCCGGCGGCCGAAGGCCCGCATCAGCACGAAGATGTCATTCCAGGTCTGGTGGTTGCAGCAGACCAGGTACTGCCCCCGCGGCTGCAGGTCGGCATCGATGCGCAGGTCCCACTCGGTGCGCATGAACCACCCGGCAAAACAGGTGTTGCAGGCCGCCCAGGTCTGCGCGAGCCAGGCCGTCAGCCGCGACACCGCATCGCGGGCGACACCCGGCGGCGCCAGCAGCTTGAGCAGGATCGCCGCATACACCGGCACCGCCCAGAACAGGGTGTTGGCGATGAAGACCAGCAGGATCAGCAGGCCCTGGATCGGGCCGGGCAGGAAATGCAGCATCGGACGGGCTCGCGGGTGGTGGTTTCCTGGGGCGCGAGTGTAGCGACGCTGCCGGTAGACGTCAGTCGCCGCGCCCGTGTGCGGACCAGTGGATGTGGACGATCTGCCAGGCCTCGCCCACGCGCTGCAGCAGCATGGTCTCGGTCTGCTCCAGGTCCACGGTCCGCCCCCCGATCTCGCCCTGCGTCCGGCTCTGGCTCAGCACCCAGGCATGGTCACCGCTGCTGCCCGACTCACGCCCCAGGCGCTCGCGGCGCGTGGCGGCGGCGAACACCAGGTCACTGTCCAGATGGCCGGCCGCGTACTCGTCGCGCGAGCGCTCGGCGTAGCCCTGCTCGTAGATGCGGACCCCGTCGGCGAGGTGCCGGAGCACCCCCTCCTTCCAGCCCTCGGCCATGGCCTGGTGGAAGTCGTTGACCACGGCCTCGTAGGCCGGCACCGGCGCAGGCGGCGCGACGTCGGGCGTCGGCGCGGGACTGGGCAAGGGCGTGACGGGCGCAGGCGCCACATCGGCCCCTGGGGCCGGCGCAGGTGCGGGCTCGGGCATGGGGCCCGGCGCCGGTGCGGGCGGGTCCTGCTGGGGCGCCGGCGCCGGAAGGGGTGCCGGTGCAGGTTCCGGCTGAGGGGCAGGCGTGGGCCCGGCCGGTACCGGCGCGGGAGGCGCCAAGGAATCCGCCGGGAGCGGTGCGGGCGCGTCACTCTCCGCAGACGGGATAGCCGGCGCGGGTGCCTCGCCCGTGCTGGCACCGGGCGCTCGCAGGCCGGAGTCGAGGCGCAGGACCGTCGGCGCCGTGGTCCCCGGCGCCTGGCCTTCCTGGGCCGCCAGCGCTGGTGCCAGGACCAGGAGCAGCCCTGCGAATCTGCGACCCATCACCCTTCGATCCCGCCGCGCGCGCGCAGCAGGCCATCCTGGTCCACCACTTCCACGGCACGCCAGCCACTGGCCGGCACCCGTACCAGCACGCAGGGGCTGGTGATCATCTGCGTCACCATGCGGCCGGCGCTTGGCACGAGGAAGGTCGCCTGAAGGCGCAGGACGCCATCGCGCTCCGTGGCCTCGCGACTCACGGCCAGTCCATAGCCACCGCTGTTGCGCTGGCCCATGCCGATCAACACGTAGCCCCCGGCATGCAGCGTGTCCATGCCCGGCATGAACAGGCCAGCCTGGCCCTGCCAGGCCCGGAGTGCCTCGGGCCCGGGGAAGGCCTTCACCCAGGCGTCGCCACCGGATCCGCCGCAGTTACCCGCGCGCGAGATCTCCTCCACGCGCCGGGGCTCGCCGCGATCCACCCATCCGTCGAGCAGGCTGCAGCCGCTCAACAGCACGGCGCTCAGGCCCCAGGCGATCCTCTTCATGGCATTGCTCCTCGGCTGTCTGCGTCCGCCAGAATCAGGTCGGCGGCCTTCTCCGCGATCATCGTGGTCGGCGCATTGGTGTTGCCGCCGACCAGGGTGGGCATGATAGACGCATCGACCACGCGCAAGCCCTCCAGGCCATGCACCCGCAGTTGCGCGTCGACCACGGCCTCGGGATCGCTGCCCATCTTGCAGCTGCCGACCGGGTGATAGGTCGTCTCGGCATTGCGCCGCACCCATTCGCGCAGGGCCACCTCGCCCTGGACCTCCGGACCCGGCTCCAGCTCCCGTTCGTGATGGGGGGCAAATGCCGGCTGAGCGAAGACACGCCGCGCTGCGCCGACCGCAGCCACCAGGGCGTCCAGATCGCGCTCGTCGGCCAGGTGATTCGGGTCGATCAGCGGCGCGGCCAGAGGATCGGGGGATGCCAGGCGCACTGTGCCGCGCGACCAGGGGCGCAGGTGGCAGGTCATCAGCGAGTAGCCGTAGTTGCGGACGACGGGCGTGAGGTCGAGGCCGTGGCGGGCGTTGACCAGGGCGCCGAAATGGAACTGCAGGTCCGGCAGCGGCTCCTCCGGATGGCTGCGCAGGAAACCGCCCGACTCGGCGATGTTGCTGGCCAGCTCGCCGCGGCGGAACAGGGCATAGCGCAGCAGTGCCCACAGGCCGCGCAGGAAGCTGCGCGGATGCAGCGACAGGCCCCAGCGTGTCTTCGAGCGCACGCTGACGATCACATCCAGGTGGTCCTGCAGGTTGCCACCCACGCCAGGAAGGTCGTGCACCACACCCAGGCCGTGCTGGCGCAGGTGCGCGGCGGGCCCTACGCCGGATAACAGCAGCAGGTGAGGCGAGCCGATGGCGCCGGCGCTGAGCACGATCTCGCGGCGCGCGTGAATCTCGCGATAGCTGCCGTCGCGGTAGTAGCGCACGGCGCAGGCGCGGCGCCCCTCGAACAGGATGCGGGTCACCCGCACGCCGGTGCGCACCGTGAGATTGGCGCGACCCTCGACGCCACGCAGGTAGGCGCGGGCATTGCTGCAGCGCTCACCGTCCTTCTGGGCGACATGGTAGTAGCCGACGCCCTCCTGCTCCGCCCCGTTGAAGTCGCGGTTGGCGGCATGTCCGGCCTGCCGCGCCGCCTCGAGGAACACGGCTGCCAGCCGGTTCGTCGAGCGGTTGTGCGTGACATTGAGCGGCCCGCCGCGTCCATGGAAAGCCGGGTCGCCGTCATCCGCCTCGAAGTTCTCCAGCTTGCGGAAGTACGGCAGCACCTCCTCGTAGCTCCAGCCGGGGTTGCCGAGCGCGGCCCAGTGGTCGTAGTCCCAGCGATGGCCGCGGATGTAGACCTGGGCATTGATCGACGAGCCACCCCCGAGGGTCTTGCCGCGCGGCCAGTAGAGCGAGCGGTTGGCCAGGCGGTACTGCGGGGTGGTCTGGAACTGCCAGTTGTAGTCCGGCGAGCGCAGCAGCGGGACGATGCCGCTGGGCATGCGGATCAGGAAGCTGTCGTCGCGCGGCCCGGCCTCGAGCAGGCAGACGGTGTAACGCCCCCCGGCGCTCAGGCGGTTGGCGAGCACGCAGCCCGCCGATCCGCCGCCGACGATCACGTAATCGTATTGCTCCACGCGGTCTCCCTGCCCTGACGGCACCTTGGCGATGCTAACGTACGGCCATGAACAATGGCGCTTCCCCGGTCCCGCTCACCCGCCTGGAGCTAGGCCCCGTGCTCGCGGCACTCACCGCCGACGGCCTGCTGGACGCCGCCCAGGTGCGCGAGGTGGACCTGCATAGCCGTGGCGGCGGTGGGGCACGCACCCCGCTGCAGCTGGTGGCGCAGCGCGAGTTCGACCACCCGCAGCAGCCCGGACGCAAGCTGGGCATGGAGGCCCTGACGCAGTGGCTCGCCCAGCGCACCGGCCTGCCCTACCTGCGCATCGATCCCCTGCAGATCGAGGTGTCGCGGATCACCGGCGTGCTGTCCTACGCCTATGCCGCCCGTGCCCGCATCCTGCCGGTGAAGGTCACGCCGACCGAGATCACCATCGCGGTGGCCGACCCCTTCCGCCGCGACTGGGAGGCCGACGTCGCGCGCATGGTGAAGCAGTCGATCGTGCGGGTGCTGGCCAATGCCACCGACATCGACCGCTACCTGGTCGAGTTCTACGCCCTGGCCCGCTCGGTGAAGTCGGCCGAATCGGAGCGTGCCCGCCTGCCGGTCAGCAACGTACAGAACCTGGAGCAGCTCACCGAGCTGGGCCGCGCCGGCAAGCTCACCGCCGACGACCAGCACGTGGTGGCGATCGTCGACTGGCTGCTGCAGTACGCCTTCGAGCAGCGCGCCAGCGACATTCACCTCGAGCCCCGCCGCGAGATCGCCCAGGTGCGATTCCGCATCGACGGGGTGCTGCACGAGGTCTACCAGATGCCGGTCGGCGTATATGCCGCCGTCGGCAGCCGCCTGAAGATCCTGGCGCGCATGGACGTCGCCGAGAAGCGCAAACCGCAGGACGGTCGCATCAAGACCCGGGCCCCGAACGGCAAGGAGGTGGAGCTGCGCGTCGCCAGCCTGCCCACCGCGTTCGGCGAGAAACTGGTGCTGCGCGTGTTCGATCCCGAGGTGCTGGTGCGCGACTTCGCAGCGCTCGGCTTCTCCCCGCGCGACGTATCGCAGTGGCGCAGCATGATCGAGCAGCCGCACGGCATCATCCTGGTCACCGGCCCCACTGGCTCGGGCAAGACCACCACGCTCTATTCCACCCTGCGCCAGCTGGCGACGCCCCAGGTGAACGTGTGCACGATCGAGGATCCGATCGAACTGGTCGAGCCGCGCTTCAACCAGATGCAGGTGCAGCCGTCGATCGACCTCAACTTCGCCTCGGGCGTACGCGCCCTCATGCGCCAGGACCCGGACATCATCATGGTCGGCGAGATCCGCGACCTGGAGACCGCCGAGGTCGCGATCCAGGCGGCGCTCACCGGCCACCTGGTGATGGCCTCGCTGCACACCAATGACGCGCCATCGGCCATCACGCGCCTGCTCGACCTCGGCGTACCCGCCTTCCTGATCAAGTCCACGCTCCTGGGCGTGCTGGCCCAGCGCCTGGTACGCACGCTCTGCCCGCACTGCCGCGAACCGCAGCCGGTGGAGCCGCGTGCCTGGGAGGAGCTGGTGGCCGGCTGGACCATCGCCCCGCCGCGCCAGGTGTATGCCGCCGCCGGCTGTCTCGACTGCCGCGAGACGGGTTACCTGGGCCGCGCCGGGCTCTACGAGATGCTCACTCTCGGCAGTGCGCTCAAGGAGCTGATCATGGAACAGGCGGATCCAGCCCGGCTGCGCGAGGTGGCCATCCGCGAGGGCATGGTGCCGCTGCGCATCGGCGGCGCGCACAAGGTGGCCTCGGGCCAGACCACGCTCGACGAGGTGCTGCGCACCGCCCCGCCGCCGCTCAAGGCCGGCTGACCGTCCGTCGGCGTCACGGGGCCGGCTCTTGAAAGCCTCCGGCCGGCCCCTAGATTCAGGGCATCGCGGCAAGGCCGCATGTCTAGAGCACGTACAGGAGGTCACGATGAACATGGTCCGTTACGCCCCCTGGTCCCTGCACCAGGAACTGGTCAACGAATTCAACCGTTATTTCGAGCGCAACACGGCCGATGCCTCGAGCGGAGCCACCGCAGACTGGGCGCCGGCCGTCGACATCGAGGAGTACGCCGACCGCTTCGTGCTGCATGCCGACGTGCCCGGCGTGGAGCCCGACAGCATCGAGGTCACCCTCGAGAAGGGCGTGCTGACGCTGGCTGGCAGCCGCGCCCAGGCCGTGGCCCAGGCCGGGGTCGAGCACCAGCGGCGGGAGCGCACCACCGGCCGCTTCCTGCGCCGCTTCGTGCTGCCGGACACGGCCGACTCCGAGGCCGTCTCCGCCAGCAACCGCCACGGCGTCTTGCAGGTGACGATCCCCAAGCGCGCCCAGGCGCAGCCGCGCCGCATCGCTGTCACCCACTGAGCGCCCCGGGCCTCACCGGTGGTCGCAAGGCGGGGCGCGCAAGCGCCCCGCTTCGTTTAGAGTCCGCGTCCTGAACCGCCGCCCCCGCCATGGAATACAAGGACTACTACAAGATTCTCGGCGTCGCCCGCTCCGCGTCGGCGGACGAGATCAAGCGTGCCTATCGCAAGCTGGCGCGCGAGTTCCATCCGGACAAGAACAAGACCAAGGGCGCCGAGGAACGCTTCAAGGAGGTCAACGAGGCCAACGAAGTGCTTGGCGACCCGCAGAAGCGCAAGGCCTACGATGCCCTCGGCGCCAACTGGAAGGCCGGCCAGAATTTCCAGCCGCCCCCCGGCTGGGGCGGCGGCGGTTTTGGCCGCGGGCGCGCCGGTCCGGGTCCGGGCCCGGCGGGTTTCGGTGGCGGTGCCGGCTTCTCCGACTTCTTCTCGCAGCTGTTCGGCGGCGGCGGCATGGGGCCGGGCATGGGGGGCATGGGCGGTTTTGGCGGCTTCGAGGACGGGGCCCCGGACACGCGCGCCAAGCTCGCGATTGCCCTGGAGGATTCCCACGCGGGCGCCGAGCGCACGATCAGCGTGGCGGGGCGCAGCCTCAAGGTGCGCATCCCCAAGGGCGTGGCCGCTGGCCAGACCATCCGGCTGGCCGATCAGGGCAGCCAGGGCGGCGACCTGCTGCTGGAGATCGAGTTCCTCGCGCATCCGCAGTTCACGGCCGAGGGCCGCGACATCCACCACGTGCTGCGCCTCGCGCCCTGGGAGGCCGCACTCGGCGGTACCGTGCCGGTCCCGACGCTGGCGGGGACGGTAGAGCTCAAGCTGCCGGCTAACAGCCCCTCCGGCAAGAAGATGCGCCTCAAGGGCCGCGGTCTGCCGGGCGCGACGCCGGGCGACCAATTCGTGACCCTCCAGGTCGAGGCCCCGCCGGCCGAGACCGAGGCCCAGCGCCAGGCCTACGAGGCCTTGCGTACGCAGTTCCCGGACTACCGCCCGCGCGACTGAGCTGCCGCCGGCATCAAGCAAAACGCCCCGCGATGTGGGGCGTCTGGTGGTGCAGCGAGACGTCGTCCCTTCAGGGCCCGCCTCAGGGCCTCGGGGCCTCGCGGTGATAGCGCGTCGCCACCTCCACCTCGTTCTTGGAGCCGAGGAACACGGCCACGCGCTGGTGCAGTTTCTCCGGCTGCAGGTCCATGATGCGCTCGTAGCCGTTGGTGGCCGCGCCGCCGGCCTGCTCGACGATGAAGCTCATCGGGTTGGCCTCGTACATCAGGCGCAGCTTGCCGGGCTTGTCGGCTTCCTTGCGGTCGCGCGGGTAGATGAAGATGCCGCCACGGGTGAGGATGCGGTGCACGTCGGCGACCATCGAGGCCACCCAGCGCATGTTGAAGTCCTTGCCACGCGGGCCGGTCTTGCCGGCGAGCAGTTCCTCGACATACTTCTGCATCGGCGGGAACCAGTGGCGCTGGTTCGACATGTTGATGGCGAACTCCTTGGTGTCCGCCGGGATCTTCATGTCGCGCTGCGTCAGCAGGAAGCTGCCCAGCTCACGGTCCAGAGTGAAGGCATGGGTGCCGTGGCCGACGGTGAGCACCAGCATCGTGCTCGGGCCGTAGGTGGTATAGCCGGCGGCGACCTGGGCCGTGCCCGGCTGCAGGAAGTGTTCGGTGTCCGGATCGGTGACACCGTCCGGGCAGCGCAGCACCGAGAAGATGGTGCCGACGCTGATGTTGACGTCGATATTGCTGGAGCCGTCCAGCGGATCGAACAGCAGCAGGTAGTTGCCCTTGGGGTAGACGTTGGGGATCTTGCTGATCTCCTCCATCTCCTCGGAGGCGCAGCCGGCGAGATGCCCCCCCCACTCGTTGGCCTCGAGCAGGATCTCGTTGGAGAGCACGTCGAGCTTCTTCTGGGCCTCGCCCTGGATGTTGCCGGTGCCGGCGTCGCCGAGCACGCCGCCCAGGGCGCCCTTGTTGACCGCGTGCGAGATGGTCTTGCAGGCCCGCGCAACCACCTCGATCAGCAGGCGCAGGTCGGGGTTGATGCGCCCGGCGCGCTGTTCCTCGATCAGGAAACGGGTCAGGGAAATCGGCTTCATGCGGGCTCCGGGCAGGCGGGTTCTTCGGGACGGCGCATTGTGGCCGCTCGCGTGGGGATTGCAAGCCAGCCGGGGCCTCGCGCTACAGTGTCGGCGATCTCCCACGGAACCGACCCCACATGCCCGCCCTGATTCCTGCAACCCTGATTCCCGGCGACGGCATCGGTCCCGAAATCGTCGAGGCGACGCTGGCCGCGCTCGATGCCCTCGGGGTGGGCTTCGACTGGGATGTCCAGCAGGCCGGCCTCGCCGGCGTCAAGGCGGCGGGCGACCCCCTGCCCGAGGCCGCCCTGGCCAGCATCCGCCGCACCCGCCTGGCCCTGAAGGGTCCGCTGGAAACCCCCAGCGGCGGCGGCTACCGCTCCAGCAACGTGCGCCTGCGCGAAGCCTTCAAGCTCTACGCCAACGTGCGCCCGGCCCGCACCCTGATCCCGGGCGGCCGCTACGACAACATCGACCTCATGGTCTACCGCGAGAACCTCGAGGGCCTGTACATGGGCTACGAGCACTACATCGCGATGGACGGCGATCCGGAGGCCGTGGCGATCGCCACCGGCGTCAACACCCGCCAGGGCTCGCACCGTCTGCTGGAGTACGCCTTCGAGCATGCCATCGCCACCGGACGCAAGAAGATCGCCGTGGTGCACAAGGCCAACATCATGAAGGCGCTCACCGGCATCTTCCTGGACGAGGCGCGCAAGCTGCACAAGGCCAAGTACGCCGGAAAGATCGAGATGCAGGAAGTGATCATCGACGCCTGCGCGATGAAGCTGGTACTCAACCCCTGGCAATTCGACGCCCTGGTGACCACCAACCTGTTCGGCGACATCCTCTCGGATCTCGTGGCTGGCCTGGTCGGCGGCCTGGGCATGGCGCCGGGCGCCAACATCGGCGCGGACGCGGCGATCTTCGAGGCCGTACATGGCTCGGCGCCGGACATCGCCGGCAAGGGCATCGCCAACCCGGTGGCCCTGATGCTGGCCGCGGCGCTGATGCTCGACCATCTCAAGCTCGGCGAGGCGGCCACGCGACTGCGCAAGGCCATCGACGCCACGTTCAACCTCGACGGCGTGCGCACCGGCGATCTGGGCGGCAGCGCGAACACGAAGGCCTTCACCCAGGCGCTCGTTGCCCGCATCCGCAACGGCTGACAGATATCGCGGACACGGTCCGCTCCTGCAACGGCGTCTGCAGGAGCGGACCATGCCCGCAACAGAGCCATCCCATCAGCGTTGCACCCGCGTAGGAGCGGACCGTGTCCGCGATCCGCCCCTGCAACCTCCTCAGCCGATCAGCAGCGCCGCCCGGATCGCCAGCCCCAGCAGCACCAGGGACGAGATGAAGAACAGCGCGAAACGGACCTCGATGATATTGATCAGCACCTGCACCAGGCTGTGCACGACCCGCAGGCCCACGTAGGCCCAGGCCAGGCCCAGGCTGATCTGCGAGGCGTCGCCCGCCACCGCCAGCGCCAGGGCCACGGCGTAGAACAGCGTTGGCTGCTCCATGAGGTGGTTGTAGTTGTCGGCCTTCCAGCGCACCGTGGCCGGCAGCTGGTTCATCTGCTCGCCGCGGGGGGCCTTGGGGTCCAGCTTCATCTTCATGCGCACGATCGCCGGGATGCGCGTGACATACATCCAGGTCCAGATCACGAAGGACCACAGCACCAGGGCGATCACCGGGGCCAGCATCGGGTGGGCAGCGTTCATCGGGGTTGCTCCGTGGAATGAAAAAGTCCGGGGTGGTGCGAGGCGGCCCGCCTCACTGCCATTCGGTCAGGCCTTCGATCTCATACAGCTTCTTCCAGCTCGGCCGTGCGCGCACGGCGTCCGCGAGGCGCTTGAGGGCCGGCCATTCGGTGGCGGGCCTGGGCATGTTGCGAGACCAGCGCATCAGCATGGTCAGCATCAGGTCGGCACCCGAGAAGCGTTCGCCCAGCAGGTAGGGCCCGCCCGCGGCGAGGTGCTCGTCCAGGCGCTGGAAGATGCCTTCGATGCGCTCGCGCACCTTGGCACGGACGATGGGATGGTGCTCCGAGGCGCCAAGATCGCCCGGGTAGAACCAGAGCCGATAGCTCGCCATCAGGGCATTGCTCAGGTACACGATCCACTGGTACCAGGCCTCGCGCTCCGGCGTGCCCACAGGCGGGGCCAGCCCGGCGTCCGGATGCCGGTCCGCAATCACCATCAGCAGGGCACCGGACTCCACCAACGTCCGGCCGTCGATCACCAGGGTCGGCACCACGCCCTGCGGGTTGAGCTTGAGGTAATCCGGGTCGCGCTGGCCCTCCGTCTTGAAGTCGACCAGCTCCAGCGCGTAGGGAACGCCGGCTTCCAGCAGGGCCAGGTGGACCAGCATGCTGGCGGTACCCGGGGAGTAGTAGAGGCGATACATGGAGTCCTCGTGATGATCCGCTAACGCAAGAAGGCCGGGGGTTGCCCGGCCTTCCTGTCGAAACCCTGCGGGCGTCTGCGGGGCCTCAGTTGACGCGTTCCAGCACCGTCGCCACGCCTTGGCCCATGCCAATGCACATGGTGGCGAGGCCGAACTGGCCGCCCTTCTCGTTGAGCACGTGCGCCAGGGCGCCGGTGATGCGCGCGCCCGAGCAGCCCAGCGGGTGGCCCAGGGCGATGGCGCCGCCCTTGAGGTTCACGCGGTCCATGCGGTCGAGGATCTTGAGGTCCTTCATCACGGCCAGGGACTGCGCGGCGAAGGCTTCATTCAGCTCGAAGTAGTCGATGTTCGAGATGTCGAGACCGGCGCGCTTGAGCGCCTTCTGCGAGGCCGGCACCGGGCCGATGCCCATGATCGAGGGGCTGCAGCCGGCGGAGGCCATGCTGACGATCTTCGCCAGCGGCTTGAGGCCCAGGGCCTTGGCCTTGTCGGCGGACATGATCAGGGTGCAGGAGGCACCGTCGGAGATCGCCGAGCTGTTGCCGGCGGTGACGCTGCCCTTCGGGTTGAAGGCCGGCTTGAGCTTGCCGAGGTCGGCGAGGTTGGCCTCCGCACGCACCACCTCGTCGAAGTCGACCAGGATCGGGGCGCCATCGGCGTCATGGCCCTCGACCGGGATCATCTCGCTCTTGAAGCGGCCGTCCTTCCAGGCGGCGTACGCCTTCTGGTGCGAAGCGAGCGCGAACTCGTCCTGCTGCTGGCGGTTGATGCCATGGGTCTGGGTCAGCATCTCGGCGGTCAGGCCCATCATGGCCGAGGCCTTGGCGGTGTTGACCGACAGTTCCGGGTCACCGTCGAAGCCATGCGTCATGGGCACGTGGCCCATGTGCTCGACGCCGCCGCAGAGGTAGGTGTCACCGATGCCGGCCTTGATGGCGCCGACGGCGGTGTGGATCGCGGTCATGGACGAACCGCAGAGGCGGTTCACGGTCTGGCCGGACACGGACTGCGGCAGGCCCGCGAGCAGCGCAGCGTTGCGGGCGATGTTGAAGCCCTGCTCGAGGGTCTGGATCACGCAGCCCCAGATCACGTCCTCCACGTCGGTGGGCTTCACCGCCGGGTTGCGGGCGAGGATCGCCTGCATCAGGTTGGCGGACAGGCGCTCGGCGCGCACATTGCGGAACACGCCGCCGCGCGAGCGGCCCATGGGCGTGCGGATCGCATCGACAATCACGACATCAGTCATTTCAGATTCTCCAGATTCTTTAGGCAGACAAGACAGTCCCGGGATTACTTCGGGTAGTAGGTCTTGCCTTCGGCAGCCATCTTCTTCATCGACGCGGTGGGCTCGTAGAGCTTGCCGAGATGGGCGTACTTCGCCGCCTTCTCGAGCACGGTCTTCATGCCGATGGTGTCGACGTACTTGAGCACGCCGCCGCGGAACGGAGGGAAGCCGATGCCATAGATGAGGCCCATGTCGGCCTCGGCGGCGGTCTCGACGATGCCCTCGTCGAGGCAGCGCACGGTCTCGATGATCATCGGCAGCATCAGGCGGTCGATGACTTCCTCTTCCGAGAAATCCTTCTGGCCGTTGGGCTGGACCTTGGCGATCAGCTCGTAGCTGGCCGGGTCGGCCTTCTTGACCGGCTTGCCCTTGGGATCGTTCTCGTACTTGAAGAAGCCGATGCCGTTCTTCTGGCCGTAGCGCTTGGCGGCGTACATCACGTCGAGCGCGGTCTCGAAGGTCTTGGACATGCGGTCCGGATAGCCCTCGGCCAGCACGTCACCGACGTGATGGCTGGTGTCGATGCCGACCACGTCCTGGAGGTAGGCCGGGCCCATGGGCCAGCCGAAGTTCTCCATGATCTTGTCCACGGCCTCGAAGTTGGCGCCGTCGCGCACCAGGGCGAGCCAGCCGCCGAAGTACGGGAACAGGATGCGGTTGACCAGGAAGCCGGGGCAGTTCTTGACCACGATCGCGGTCTTGCCCATGGCCGTGGCGTAGGCCACCGTCGTGGCGATCGCTTCCTTGGAGGTCTTGGAGGCGTAGATCACCTCGACCAGGGGCATGCGGTGCACCGGGTTGAAGAAGTGCATGCCGAGGAAGTTCTCGGGATGCTTCAGCGCCGTCGACAGCTCCTCGATGGAGATCGACGAGGTGTTGGACGCGATGATCGTGCCGGGCTTGACGATGCCCTCCACTTCCGCGAGCACGCTCTTCTTGACCTTGGGGTTCTCGACCACGGCCTCGACGACGATGTCGACGTTCTGGAAGTCGCCGAAGTTCAGGGTCGGACGGATCGTGGAGAGGATCGCACCGGCCTTCTCGGGCTTGAGCTTCTTGCGCTCCACCTGCTTGGAGAGCAGCTTGTTGGCCTCCGACATGCCGAGGTCCAGCGCCTTGTCGGCAATGTCCTTCATGATGATCGGCGTGCCCTTGACGGCGCTCTGGTAGGCGATGCCGCCGCCCATGATGCCGGCGCCGAGCACGGCGGCCTGCTTCACCGGCTTGGCCAGCTTGCCGGCGCCCTTGGCCTTCTTCTTCAGGAACTGGTCGTTCAGGAACAGGCCGATCAGGGCGTCGGCCACCGTGGTCTTGGCGACCTTGGCGAAGCCCTGGCCCTCGAGCTTGAGC
>DASUDL010000093.1:0-11881 GCA_036275615.1 Solimonas sp. | reverse complement strand
GTGGGTGGCGGCGGACTGATCCAGGTCCCGGCGCTGTTCGTGTTCCTCCCGGGCCTGCCGCCCGCCACCCTGCTGGGGACCAACAAGTTCTCGAGCATCTGGGGCACGGCCGCCGCCACAACCCAGTACCTGCGGCGGGTCCCGGTGGAATGGCGCGCCACGCTGCCGACCGTGGCCACCGCCCTGCTGTTCGGCTTCCTGGGGGCACGTGCCACCGACTGGATTCCTGCCGAGGCCTTCCGTCCGCTGGTGCTGGTGCTGCTGGTCGCCGTACTGGCCTACACCCTGTGGAAGAAGGATCTGGGCGCCCTGCATGCGCCGCACCTGTCGCCGGGCCGCCAGACCGTGCTGGGGTTGCTCACGGGCGCGGCGATCGGCTTCTACGACGGCCTGTTCGGCCCGGGTACCGGCTCTTTCCTGATCTTCGCGTTCGTCGGCCTGTTCGGCTTCAGCTTCCTCGCCGCTTCCGCCTCGGCCAAGCTGGTCAATCTGACCACCAACTTTGCGGCGCTGGCCTATTTCGTGGGCGCTGGCCATGTGCGTTACGACATCGCCGTGCCCATGGCCCTGTTCAATGTCGCCGGCAGCCTGACCGGCACACACCTGGCGATCCGCAAAGGCAGCGGCTTCGTGCGGGCCCTGTTCCTGGTGGTGGTGACGGCGCTGATCCTGCGGTTTGCCTGGGATCTGCTGCGCCCGGCCTGAGGCCCGCTCAGGCGCGATCGGCCGAGAAGGCCAGCGTGTCTGCCAGCTGTTCCCGCTGGCCCAGCAGCATCAGCAGACGATCCAGGCCCAGGGCCACGCCGGCGCAGGGCGGAAGCCCCGCCCGCAGCGCGTGAATCAGCTCCACGTCGTACGGCGGCACTATCCGGCCGCGCTCGCTGCGCCAGGCCCGGTCGGCCTGGAAGCGCCGCTCCTGCTCGCCGGCGTCGGTGAGCTCATGGAAACCGTTGGCCAGTTCCAGCCCACGCCAGAACAGCTCAAAGCGCTCGGCCACCGGCACGGGCCCCGGACGCACCCGGGCCAGCGCCGCCTGCGAGGCCGGGAAGTCATGCAGGAAGGCAGGCGCCTCGCGACCCAGCCGCGGGCCGACGACGAGCGACATCCACAGGTCCAGCCAGAAGTCGCGCTCCTCGATCTCCTCGGGGGTCAGGCCCAGCGGCTCGGCGACGCCGGCACGCGCCAGGGCCCGGCGCAGCGCCGAAGCATCCAGGACATGCGGATCGAAGCCGGCATGGCGCCGGAAGGCCTCGGCATAGCTCAGGCGCTCGTAGCGCTGCGCCGGCCCGCCGCAGGCCTGCACCAAGGCCTCCACCTCATCCATGAGCGCATGGTGGTCGTAGCCGGGCCGGTACCACTCCAGCAGCGTGAATTCCGGATTGTGGTGACGTCCCTGCTCCTCGAAGCGGAACACGCGGGCGATCTGGTAGATCGGCCCGCTGCCGGCCGCCAGCAGCCGCTTCATGGCGAACTCCGGCGAGGTCTGCAGCCAGCGTCCATCGACGGTGCGGAAGCTCTCGATGTGGCGGTCGACCGTGGCGTGGCGCGACAGCACCGGTGTCTCGACCTCCAGCACGCCCCGGGTCTCGAAGAACGCGCGGATCGACGCGTTGAGGGCAGCGCGGGCCCGCAGGGCAGGCAGGTCGGCGGTAGGCGTCCAGGTTTTCATGGCACACAGCATAAGGCCGCCCGGAGGCGGCCTTATGCACGAAGCGGTGGAGCCGGCGTGGCGCCGGATCGCGGCTTACTTGCCGGCGCGGTTCAGGTACTCGCCCGTGCGGGTGTCGACCTTGATCTTCTCGCCCTGCTGGATGAACAGGGGTACGCGCACCACGGCGCCCGTCTCGAGCTTGGCCGGCTTGCTGCCGCCGGTCGCGGTATCGCCCTTCAGGCCCGGGTCGGTCTCGACGATCACGAGCTCAACGGTGTTCGGCGCATAGACGATCAGCGGGACCTCGTTCCACAGCGTCACGCGGACCGTTTCCTCGCCCTTGAGCCACTGGGCAGCATCCGCCATGGCGGCCTTGCCGGCCTGGATCTGCTCGAAGGACTTCGGGTCCATGAAGGTCCAGAACTCGCCGTCGTTGTACAGGTACTGCATGTCCATGTCCTCGACGTCGGCGGACTCGAGGGTGTCGCCTGACTTGAGCGTGCGCTCGAGCACACGACCGGTCTTGAGGTTGCGGATCTTGAGGGTGTTGGTGGCCTGGCCCTTGCCCGGCTTGCGGTATTCGTTGTCGATGACGGAGTACGGGTCGCCGTCGATCAGCAGTTTGGTACCGGCCTTCATTTCGTTGGTGCTGACGGAAGCCATCACGATTTCTCTATTCAGGGTTTCGGGTTGCCGCCACCCGCAGGGACGGCGAAAATTCGGCCGGCATGATACCGGAAGCCGCCCCCCTGCGACAGCAGTCTCCCCGTTGGCAGCACGCGCTGCGCGACGCCTTTTCCAGGCCCGCCGACCTGCTCGCCTACCTGGAGCTCGACCCCACCCTGCCCGCCCTGCAGCTGGAGCGCCTGCGCGACTTCCCGCTGCGCGTACCGCGTGGCTACGCGGCGCGCATGGCCAAGGGCGATCCGCAGGACCCGCTGTTCCTGCAGGTCTGGCCTCAGGCCCGCGAGGCCGATCCGGCCGCCGGCTTCGTGACCGACGCCGTGGGCGACCTGCACAAGGTCCGTGACGGCGGCATCCTCCACAAGTATCACGGCCGGGTACTGGTCGTGGCCACGGGCGCCTGCGCAGTGCATTGCCGGTACTGCTTCCGTCGGCATTTCCCCTCCAGCGAGCAGCTGGCGACCCGCAACCAGTGGCAGGACACCTTGGACGAGATCGCGGGCGACGCCTCGATCAGCGAAGTGATCCTCTCCGGCGGCGACCCCCTGTCCCTGGCCGACGACAAGCTGGCAGCCTTCGCCGAGGCTCTTGAGGCCATCCCGCAGGTCCGCCGCCTGCGCCTGCACACCCGCCAGCCCATCGTGCTGCCGGAACGGGTCGACGATCGCCTGCTGGCCTGGCTGGGTCGTGGCCGCCTGGACAAGGTGATCGTGTTGCACGCCAACCACGCCAACGAGCTCGACGAGTCGGTCCGGACGGCCCTGACCCCTTTGCGCCGGCTTGGCATCCCCCTTTTGAATCAGGCGGTCCTGCTGCGCGGCATCAACGATGATGCAGGAGCACTCGAGCGGTTGTCGGACAGGCTGTCACATTGCGGCGTCCTTCCGTACTATCTGCACATGCTCGACCGGGTAGAAGGGACGGCGCACTTCGAGGTTGAAGCGGCGCGCGCAGGCGAGTTGATGCGCCAGTTGACGTCCCGCCTGCCCGGATATCTCGTACCGCGCCTGGTCCGCGAGGAACCCGGTGCCCTGTCGAAGACCTGGATCGCATGGTAGCCACGCCGCAGACGGTCAGCACCCTGGTCGCCGCCAACACGGCGACGAGCCTTGTCGTGCTGGTCATCGCCGAGCTCGAAAGCATCGCCAAGCGCATCGAGAGCTACCTGCGCAACGCCGGCCACCCCGTGCGCTGCGCCTGGGTCAATGATCTGGAAGATACCGAGGAGGCCCTGCGCCGCGGCGCTCCCGACCTCGTGCTGTGTGCGGACAATCTCAAGACAGCGCCGCTCAAGGACGTGATCGACCTGTGCAAGCGGCACGCCGCCGACCTGCCGGTGATCCTGCTGTCCACGCGCTTCGTGCCGGAGGACACGGTAGCGGCCCTGGCGGCCGGCGCCCACGACCACGTGTCCTACGAGGACCTGCGCCACCTGCGCCACCTCGAACTGGTCGTGTTGCGCGAATGCGAGTACCACCAGCACCTGCGCGAGCTGCGTGCCACCCGCAAGCGCCTGCAGGGCTTCGAGTCGCGTCACGAGCAGCTGCTGGCTGGCACCAATGATGCCGTGGCCCATATCCAGGAAGGCATCCTGTCGAACGTGAATCCCTCGTTCGCCCAATTGCTGGGCTACGGCGAGGCCGGTGCACTGGACGGCCTGCCGCTGATGGATATCGTCGCGCCCGACCATACGCCCAAGGTCAAGGAGTACCTCAAGCTGCTGCTGCGCGGCAAGACCGACGGCAAGCCGCTGGAATGCTGCCTGATGCATGTCGAGGGGCGACGCGTGAGCATCAGCGCCCGCCTCACGGTCAGCGAATCCGATGGCGAGCAGCTGGTCGAGATGCTGATCCGTGCCGACACCGGCGCCGCGCCGGCCAGCCCGGTTGCTGCGCCCCCGGCCGCTGCCGCCAACGGCCGCATCGAATACTTCGAATCCCTCGCTGCTGCGATCGCCGGCGCCGGCCAGCAGCCCGGCCAGCGGGCCACGCTGATCGTCGAGATCGACAACTTCGCGGTCACCGAGGATCGCCTGGGCCTGCACGACGCCGAGCAGGCCGTCGCGGAGCTGACCAAATGGCTGCGCGAGCAGTTGCAGCCGGGCGACCAGGTGTTCCGGTTCTCGACCAGCGAACTGGCCCTGCTGGTGAGCCGCCCGGACGGCGGCGGCATCGAGGCGCTCGGCGACCGCCTGGTCAAGGAATCGGGCAAGCAGATCCTGAACACTGCAGGCCACGAGGCCAGCCTGGTGCTGACGGTCGCAGCCTACCCTTTCTCGGGTAGCGAGCAGGCCAGCGCCATCGCCACCGAGGCCGTGCGCGAAGCCCGCAAGCTCTCGGCCAAGGGCGGCAAGCAGTTCGTCAACCTGGGCCCGACGGCCAAGTCCTCGCAGATCGAGCGCGAGGAACTGCGCAAGGCGGCGATGATCAAGAAGGCCATCGAGGACAACCGCCTCAAGCTCGCCTACCAGTCCATCGCCAGCCTCGAGGGCGACACCCGCCAGCACTTCGATGTCCTGGTGCGCGTGATCGACGAGGAGGGCAAGGAGCTCCACGCCTCGGAGTTCATCCAGGCGGCCGAGAAGCACGGCCTGATGCGGGCCATCGACCGCTGGGTGACCGCACGCGCCCTGCGCATGCAGGCCAAGCGCGACTCGGCGATGGAAGCCTCAAGCCTGTTCGTGAAGCTGTCGGAGGACACCCTCAAGGATGCCGAGGGTTTCGTTGCCTGGCTGCAGGAACAGCTCAAGGCCCGTGCGCTCAAGAGTGGCGAACTGGTGTTCCAGATCCAGGAGGCGGTGATCGAGAAGCACGTGCGCAAGGCCAAGGTCCTGACCAAGGGCCTGATCGACCTGGGCGCGCAGATCGCTGTCGAGCACTTCGGCATGGGCGCCAACTCGGTCCAGATGATCGAGCACATCCCCATGCAGCTGATCAAGTTCCATCACAGCTATACGAAGAACTTCAACGACAAGGAAACCTTCAAGAAGATGACCGGCCTGATGGAAGTGGCCAAGCAGAAGCACATCAAGATCATCTTCAGCCACGTCGAGGACGCCAATGTCATGGCGCGCCTCTGGCAGATGGGCGTCAACTTCATCCAGGGCTACCACGTGCAGGAGCCCGAAGTGGTGCTGCTGTCGGCGGAAGTGGCGCGCGGCTGAATCCGCGCGGCATGAAAAAAGGCGGCCCGAGGGCCGCCTTTTTCTTTCCTGCTGCCGCGATCAGCCCTGGGACTGCTGCAGGGCGGCGATGCGCACCTCGAGCGGCGGATGGGTGGCGAACATCTTGGCGATCTGGCCACCGCTGATGCCCTGCGCCACCATGTTCTGCGGCAGCGACGACGGCGCGTGCGCGGCCTGAAGGCGCTGCAGCGCGGCGATCATCTTGCGCTTGCCGGCCAGGTGGGCACCACCCGCATCGGCGCGGAACTCGCGCTGGCGCGAGAACCAGGCCACCACCATCGACGCCAGGATGCCGAACAGGATCTCGAGCACCATCACCGTCAGCATGTAACCCATGCCGGGGCCGCGGTCGTCGGAGCCGCGCTTGAACACGGCCTGGTCGATCACGTAGCCGACCACGCGGGCCATGAAGATGACAAAGGTGTTGACCACGCCCTGGATGAGGGTGAGGGTCACCATGTCGCCATTGGCAATGTGGCTGACCTCATGGCCCAGAACGGCCTCTACCTCATCCTGGCTCATGTGCCGCAGCAGGCCGGTGGACACGGCCACCAGGGCCTTGTCCTTGTTCATGCCGGTGGCGAAGGCATTGGGCTCCGGGGCATCAAACACGGCGACTTCCGGCATGCCGATGCCGGCGGCGCGCGCCTGGCGCTCCACCGTCTGCAGCAGCCACATCTCCGCCGAGTTGCGCGGCTGGGTAATGACCTGGGCGCCCGTGGACCGCTTGGCGATCCACTTGGACATGGCTAGCGAGATGAAGCTGCCGCCGAAGCCGAAGATCAGGGCGAAGCCCAGCAGGGCCTCCAGGTTGAGGCCATTAGCCGTCAGGAAGCGGTTCACGCCCAGCAGCGACGCCACCACGCTGAGCACCAGCATGACCGCCAGGTTGGTCGCCAGGAACAGGAAGATGCGTTTCATCGACTCGTCAGCCTCGGTTGGGGGACAGCACAGGGTATCTGGGGGCTTGGACCGGCGGTTCAAGCCCGAGTTTCAGGTCTTCAGGGCGACATGCTGTCCACGCGCTGGAAGCCGCGCGGCAGGTGCCCGCCGCGGCTGGCGCGGGCGCCGGCATAGCCTTCCAGGTCGGCCGGCTTGAGCGTCAGGGTCCGCTTGCCGCAGACCAGGGTCAGGCTGGCGCCGGCCGGCAGCACGCAACTGGCGAGGATGCGGTCCTCGCCCTTGAGCGCCACCAGCTTGTTGCCCTTGCCCTTGGCCAGCTCCGGCAGCTCGGCCAGCGGAAACACCAGCAGGCGGCCCTCGGCAGTGGCCAGCGCGTAACGGTCCTGCGCCGGATCGGCAGTCTTGACCGGCGGCAGCACCGTTGCCGTATCGCCCAGGTTGACCACGGCCTTGCCGGCCTTCAGGCGCGATTCCAGGTCACCCAGCTTGGCAATGAAGCCGTAACCCTCGTCGCTACCCAGGACCAGCTTTTCCGCCGGCTCGCCCATCAGCAGGCCGACGATGCGGGCACCGTCCTGGAGATCGAGCTTGGTGGTCACCGGCTCGCCCTGCGAGCGTGCGGAAGGCAGCTCGCGCGGATTCAGCGTGTAGCAGCGACCACGGTTGTCCATCAGCACCAGCAGCTGGTTGCTCTTGCCCTGCACTGCAGCCAGGAACTCGTCGCCCGCCTTGTAGCTGAGGGTGGTCGGGTCGAGCTCGTGTCCCTTGCCGGCACGGATCCAGCCCGCCTTTGACAGCACGACGGTGATCGGCTCGGCCGGAACGATCTCCGTGGCCTCGAGGGCCTGCGCCGGCGGCCGGGCATTGATCGGGCAGCGACGCTCGTCGCCGTACTTCTTGGCGTCCTCCTTGAGCTCTTCGCCGATCAGCTTCTTGAGCTTGTCGTCGTCACCCAGCAGCTCCTCGAGCTTCTGGCGCTCGGCGGCGAGTTCGGCCTGCTCGCCCTTGATCTTGATCTCCTCGATCTTCTGCAGGTGGCGCAGCTTGAGGTCGAGGATGTAGTCCGCCTGGATCTCTGACAGACCGAAGGCGCTCATCAGCTTGGCCTTCGGATCGTCCGCCGTGCGGATGATGTGGATCACCTCGTCGATGTTGAGGTAGGCGATCAGCAGGCCCTCGAGCAGGTGCAGCCGCTCGTTGACCCGGGCCAGACGATGGTTGAGGCGCCGCGTCACGGTGGCGAAGCGGTACTCCAGCCACTCGTTGAGGATGTCCTTGAGGTTCTTGACCTTCGGCCGGCCATCGAGGCCGATCATGTTCAGGTTAACGCGGTAGCTGCGCTCGAGGTCCGTGGTCGCGAACAGGTGCGCCATGAGCTGGTCGGCATCGACGCGGTTCGAGCGCGGCACGATCACCAGGCGCGTCGGATTCTCATGGTCCGACTCGTCGCGCAGGTCCTCGACCAGCGGCAGCTTCTTGGCGCGCATCTGGTCGGCGATCTGCTCCAGCACCTTGGCTGGCGACACCTGGAACGGCAGGTGGGTGACGATGACATTGCCGTCCTCGTCGCGTTCCCAGCGGGCACGGGCGCGGACCTGGCCGTTGCCGGTCTGGTAGATCTTCAGCAGGTCGTGGGGCTCGGAGACGATCTCGCAGGAGGTCGGGAAATCGGGGCCCGGCACGAACTCGCACAGCTTCTCGACATGCGCGTTGGGATGCTTGAGAAGGTGCAGGCAGGCCTGGACCAGCTCGCGGATGTTGTGCGGCGGGATGTCGGTGGCCATGCCGACCGCGATACCGGTGGTGCCGTTGACCAGGATATTGGGCAGGCGGGCCGGCAGCAGGCGCGGCTCCTCGAGGGTGCCGTCGAAGTTGGGCACCCAGTCCACCGTGCCCTGGCCCAGCTCGTTGAGCAGGACCGCGGCATACGGCGTGAGACGCGACTCGGTGTAGCGCATCGCCGCGAAGGACTTCGGGTCGTCGGACGAACCCCAGTTGCCCTGTCCATCCACCAACGGGTAGCGGTAGTTGAAGGGCTGGGCCATGGTGACCATGGCCTCGTAGCAGGCGGAGTCGCCGTGCGGATGGAACTTGCCGATGACGTCGCCCACGGTGCGCGCTGACTTCTTGTGCTTCTGGCCGGCAGACAGGCCCAGCTCGCTCATCGCATAGATGATGCGGCGCTGCACCGGCTTGAGGCCATCGGCGATGTTGGGCAGCGCGCGGTCCAGGACCACGTACATCGAGTAGTCGAGATAGGCCTTTTCCGCAAAGACACGGAGCGGCAGGCGTTCGGTATCGGTGATGTCGTTCATGTTCGTCGTCGGGGCGAGGCAGGCGGATCAGACCTCCGCGCGGTTGCCTTCCTTTTCGAGCCAGTCCTTGCGGTCGTTGGCCCGCTTCTTCGCCAGCAGCATGTCCATCACCGCATCGGCGGGCGTATCGTCGAGCGACAGCTGGACCAGGCGCCGGGTGTCACGCGCCATGGTTGTCTCGCGCAACTGCAGCGGGTTCATCTCGCCCAGGCCCTTGAAACGGGTGACCTGCAGCTTGTGCTTGTTGCCCTCGGCCTGGAGGCGATCGAGGATGCCCTGCTTCTCGGCCTCGTCGAGCGCGTAGAACACCTGCTTGCCGGCGTCGATGCGGAACAGCGGCGGCATCGCGATATAGATGTGCCCGGCCTCGACCAGCGGCCGGTAGTGCTTGAGAAACAGCGCGCACAGCAAGGTCGCAATGTGCAGGCCGTCGGAGTCGGCATCGGCGAGCACGCAGATCTTGCCGTAGCGCAGACCGGAGATGTCCGCGCTGCCCGGATCGACGCCGATGGCGACGCTGATGTTGTGGATCTCGTCGGAGCCGAGTGCCTCGTTGGCGTCGACCTCCCAGGTGTTCAGGATCTTGCCGCGCAGCGGCATGATCGCCTGGAAGTCGCGGTCGCGCGCCTGCTTGGCCGAACCGCCGGCCGAGTCGCCCTCGACCAGGAACAGTTCGGTGCGGGTGACATCGCTGAGCACGCAGTCGGCGAGCTTGCCCGGCAGCGCCGGACCGCTGGTGACCTTCTTGCGCACGACCTGCTTGGACAGCTTCAGGCGCGCGTTGGCGCTGGCGATCACCAGCTGCGCGATTTGCTCGCCCTGTTCCGGATGCTGGTTCAGCCACAGGCTGAAGGAATCGTGCACCACGCCGGAGACGAAGGTCGCGGTCTCGCGCGACGACAGGCGCTCCTTGGTCTGGCCGGCGAACTGCGGGTCGTGCATCTTCACCGACAGCACGTAGGCGCAGCCCTGCCAGACGTCCTCGGGCGCCAGCTTGAGGCCGCGCGGCAGCAGGTTGCGGAACTCGCAGAACTCGCGGATCGCCTCGGTCAGGCCGGTGCGCAGTCCGTTGACGTGCGTGCCGCCCTGCGCGGTCGGAATCAGGTTGACGTAGGACTCGGCGACCGGCTCGGTCCGGCCGCCCTCCTGGTTGAGCCAGACCAGCGCCCACTCCGCTTCCTCGCGCGCGGCCTTGAACTTGCCGATGAAGGGCTCGGCCGGCAGCACTTCGGCGCCGCCGAGCGCGTCGCGCAGGTAATCGGGCAGACCGTTCTCGTACTGCCAGACCACCTGCTCGCCGCCGATGCGATCGTCGAGCGTGACCTTGAGGTTCGGGCACAGTACTGCCTTGGCGCGCAGCACCTGTTTGAGGCGCGGGATCGAGAACTTGGGCGAGTCGAAATACTTCGGATCGGGCCAGAAGCGCACGATCGTGCCGGTGCGGTTCTTCGCCACCGCGCCGACCACCTTGAGCGGCTTGCTGCGCTCGCCGTCGCGGAACTCGATGGCGTGCTCCTGCGCGCCGCGGAACACGCGCACTTCGAGCTTGTTCGACAGCGCGTTGACCACCGACACGCCGACGCCGTGCAGGCCGCCGGAATACTCGTACATCTTGTTCGAGAACTTCGCGCCCGAGTGCAGCTTGGTCAGGATCAGCTCGACGCCGGTAACCTTGTGCACCGGGTGCACGTCCACCGGCATGCCGCGGCCGTCGTCCGCGACTTCCAGAGAACCGTCGTCGTAGACGGTGACGGTGATGTTCTCGCAGTGACCGGCCAGCGCCTCGTCGACGGCGTTGTCGATGACCTCCTGGGCCAGGTGGTTGGGCCGTGTGGTTTCGGTGTACATGCCCGGCCGCTTGCGGACCGGGTCGAGACCCTGCAGGACCTCGATCGCTTCTGCGCTGTATTGGTTGGAATTCGCCATGGCGTCGGTGGGGAAAAAGCGGGCGGACACTAGCCGATGCGCCGTATCCGGGCAACTGACCGGCATCACGGTGCCCGAGCGGATGCGGCGTTTGCTGAGCGGGGAGTGACATTGAGTCACTCCCGGCCTTAGCAAACGCGTGCGGATGCCGGTCATCCCGGCGCCGGGATAAACTGCCGCGCATGGCGAGAAAGCAAGACACCGTCGAAACGCAAACGGACCCGGTCGGCCACTTCGAGGATTCGATGAAGGAACTCGAATCCATCGTGCAGAGCCTCGAACGCGGCGAACTGCGACTGGAGGACTCGCTCAAGCTGTTCGAGCGCGGCGTCGAACTCGCGCGGCAATGTCGTGGCGCGCTGGACAATGCCGAGCAGAAGGTCCGCAATCTGCTCGACACACCCGCGGAAGAGGGCGACGAGACGTGACCGCGGACATCACCCGCCGCATCGCCGCCTACCGTCAGCGCCTGGAAGACGCGCTGTTGCGCGCCCTGCCGCCGGCCGATCACTACCCCGCCCGCCTGCATGAAGCGATGCGCTATTCCAGCGCGGGCGGCAAGCGCCTGCGTCCGCTGCTGGTCTACCTGGCCGGCGATGTGCTCGGCCTGGACCCGCGCAGCCTGGATAGCGCCGCCAGCGCGGTCGAGCTGATCCACATCTACTCGCTGGTGCACGACGACCTGCCGGCGATGGACGACGACGACCTGCGCCGCGGCCGGCCGACCACGCACAAGGCCTACGACGAAGCGACCGCGATCCTGGTCGGCGACGGCCTGCAGGCGCTGGCCTTCCAGCTGCTCGCGAACGACCGCGAAGCCGGGCTGGGCGCCGAGCAGCGCCTGCAGATGGTCTCACTGCTCGCCGAGGCCGCCGGCTCGCGCGGCATGGTCGGCGGCCAGGCCGTCGATCTGGACTCCGAACACCGTCACCTGAGCCTCGCCGAGCTCGAAGCCCTGCACATCCACAAGACCGGCGCTCTGATCCGCGCCTGTCTACGCATGGCATGCGCAGCAGCCTCAGCCCTGGACGAGGCACGGCGCGAGGCGCTGGACCGCTACGGCAAGTGCATTGGCCTTGCCTTCCAGATCCAGGACGACGTGCTCGACGTCGAAGGTAACTCGGCGACGCTAGGCAAGACGCCGGGCAAGGATACCGCCAACGGCAAGTCGACCTACCCTTCCATCCTCGGCCTGCCGGCGGCGCGCGCGCGGGCAGA
>DASUDL010000092.1:0-3234 GCA_036275615.1 Solimonas sp. | reverse complement strand
CGGTGTTCCAGGGCGGCGTGCTCGTCAACAAGGAGGACCTCTATGCCGCGCTGATCGCCGCGGCGATGGTGATCCTGCTGACGCTGTTCTTCCAGTACACCGGCACCGGCCGCGCGCTGCGCGCGGTGGCCGACGACCACCAGGCCGCGCAATCGATCGGCATCCCGCTGGACCGCATCTGGGTCATCGTCTGGTCGGTGGCCGGCTTCACCGCGCTGGTGGCCGGCATCATCTGGGGCAGCAAGCTCGGCGTGCAGTTCACGCTTTCGCTGGTGGCGCTGAAGGCGCTGCCGGTGGTGATCCTGGGCGGGCTCACCTCGGTGCCGGGCGCCATCGTCGGCGGGTTGATCATCGGCACCGGCGAGAAGGTCTCGGAGGTCTACCTGGGCCCCTACATCGGCGGCGGCATCGAGATCTGGTTCGGCTACGTGCTCGTGCTGTTCGTGCTGCTGGTGCGCCCGCAGGGGCTGTTCGGCGAGAAGATCATCGACCGCGTGTGAGCTGAGAAGGAGAACAACACATGCTCTACCGCGAAAACGGCCAGTTCAAGACCACCTACCGGGCGGACCAGCAGATCTTCCCGATCCTGCAGGACCGCGTGGCCATCGGCGTGCTGCTGGTCTTCGCCGCCGTCGTGGTGCCGCTGGTGGCGCCGGAGTACCTGTTCCGCGCGATCCTGATCCCCTTCCTGATCCTGTCGCTGGCCGCGCTGGGCCTGAACATCCTCGTGGGCTATTGCGGCCAGATCTCGCTGGGCACCGGCGCCTTCATGGCGGTGGGCGCGTATGCCGCCTACAACTTCCAGGTGCGCATCGAGGGCATGCCGCTGATCGCGTCGATGCTGCTCGGCGGCCTGTGCAGCACGGCGGTGGGCGTGGTGTTCGGCATCCCCAGCCTGCGCATCAAGGGCCTGTACCTGGCGGTGGCCACGCTGGCCGCGCAGTTCTTCGTCGACTGGGCCTTCCTGCGCATCAAGTGGTTCACCAACGACTCCGCCTCGGGTTCCGTCAGCGTGGCCGGTCTCAACGTGCTGGGCATGCCGATCGAGACGCCGGTGCAGAAGTACCTGTTCTGCCTCGCGTTCGCGATCGTGTTCGGGCTGATCGCCAAGAACCTGGTGCGCAGCCACGTCGGCCGCGAGTGGATGGCCATCCGCGACATGGACGTTGCTGCCGCGGTGATCGGCATCCGGCCGGTCTACGCCAAGCTCACCGCGTTCGCGGTGTCGAGCTTCATCGTCGGCGTGGCCGGCGCGCTGTGGGGCTTCGTGCACCTGGGCTCCTGGGAGCCGGCGGCCTTCAACATCGACCGCTCCTTCCAGCTGCTGTTCATGGTCATCATCGGCGGCCTCGGCTCGATCATGGGCAGCTTTTTCGGCGCGGCCTTCATCGTCGTGCTGCCCATCGTCCTCGACAACATGCCCTACTGGTTCGGCATCCCGATCGACACCGCGTTGGCCTCGCACCTGACCTTCATGATCTTCGGCTCGCTGATCGTGTTCTTCCTGATCGTCGAGCCTCACGGCCTGGCCCGCCTCTGGTCGATCGCCAAGGAGAAGCTCAGGCTCTGGCCCTTCCCGCATTGATCCGATTCACGTACCGCAGAGTGCGCCACCCTCGTTGAACCCACTACACAAGGAGACTTCCATGAAACTCAAGTCCCTCTCGATCGCGGCCTGCGTGGCCGCCGCCGGCCTCGCGAGCGTGGCGACCACCGCCTTCGCACAGGCCAAGGAGCAGTTCTTCCCGGTGCTGGTCTACCGCACGGGCGCCTACGCGCCCAACGGCGTGCCGTTCGCCAACGGTTACGTGGACTACCTGAAGTACGTCAATGCCAAGGGCGGCATCAACGGGGTCAAGATCAGCTTCGAGGAGTGCGAGACCGGCTACGCCACCGACAAGGGCGTCGAGTGCTACGAGCGCCTCAAGGGCAAGGGCGCCACGGTGTTCCAGCCGCTGTCCACCGGCATCACCTTCGCGCTCACCGAGAAGGCGCCGGGCGACAAGATCCCGCTGATCACCGCCGGTTACGGCCGCGCCGACACGGCCGACGGCATGGTCTTCAAATGGAACTTCCCGCTGATGGGCACGTACTGGACGGCCGCCGACGTGCTGATCCAGCACATCGCCAAGAAGGAGGGCGGGTACGACAAGCTCAAGGGCAAGAAGTTCGCGCTCGTCTACCACGACAGCCCCTTCGGCAAGGAGCCGATCCCGTTGCTGCAGGAGCGCAGCAAGATGCACGGCTTCGACTTCCAGGCCCTGCCGGTGGCGCACCCCGGCATCGAGCAGAAGGCCACCTGGCTGCAGATCCGACAGAACCGCCCCGATTACGTCCTGCTGTGGGGCTGGGGCGTGATGAACTCGGCCGCTCTGAAGGAGGCGGTGGCCACCGGCTACCCGCGCGAGAAGATGTACGGCGTGTGGTGGTCGGGTGCCGAACCCGATGTCAAGGACGTGGGCGCGGGGGCCAAGGGCTACAACGCGCTGGCCATGCAGCACGGCGCGGAGCAGGGGTCGAAGATCGTCAAGGACATCATCGCCACGCTGCACGACAAGGGCCAGGGCACGGGGCCCAAGGACGAAGTGGGCCAGGTGCTGTACATGCGCGGCATGATCGCCTCGATGCTCGCCGTCGAGGGCGTCAAGCGCGCCCAGGAGCGCTTCGGCAAGGGCAAGGTCATGACCGGCGAGCAGGCGCGCTGGGGCTACGAGAACCTGGCGCTCGACCAGAAGAAGCTCGACGCGCTGGGCTTCGCCGGCGTGATGCGTCCGATCTCCACCTCGTGCGCCGACCACATGGGCGGCAGCTGGGCACGCCTGCACACCTGGGATGGCGCCAAGTGGAACTTCAGCTCCGACTGGTACCAGGCGGACGATTCCATCATCCGCCCGATGGTGAAGGCCTCGGCTGACAAGTACGCGGCCGAGAAGAAGATGGAGCGGCGCAACTCCGCCGACTGCCAGAGCTGACCCCAGTGCACGCCACCACGCCATGTCGAACATCCTTCTGAACGTCAACGGCATCGAGGTCATCTACAACCACGTGATCCTCGTGCTCAAGGGCGTCTCGCTGCAGGTGCCCGAGGGCGGTGTGGTGGCGCTGCTGGGCGGCAACGGCGCGGGCAAGACGACCACGCTGCGCGCCGTGTCCAACCTGCTGGCCGGCGAGCGCGGCGAGGTGACCAAGGGCTCGATCGAGCTGCGCGGCGAGCGCATCGAGAAGCTCTCCACC
>DASUDL010000091.1:0-11093 GCA_036275615.1 Solimonas sp. | reverse complement strand
GGCAATGTAGTCGCCGGGGCTGACCGTGCGCAGGCCGGCTTGCGCGCCAAACGGTGCGGTGATGCGCGTCTTCGCCAGTCGGGCCTCGGCCAGCGACAGCGCAGCCCGGCCCAGGTCGAGATTGGCGGCGGCGGTATCGCGGTCGGCCTGCGAGACCAGCTTGCGTTCGTACAGCTCCACGGCACGGTCGTGATTGCGACGGGCCAGGCCGAGGTTGGCACGGGCCTGCTCGACCTCGGCCCGGTAGACGGAGTCGTCGAGTGCGAACAGCAGTTGGCCGGCATTGACCGCCTGGCCTTCGCGGAAGCCAATGCGCACCAGACGGCCGGCAATCTCCGAGCGCAGGGTCACGGATTCCTCCGAGCGCAGGCTGCCCACGGCCTCGAGCTGGCGCAGCAGCGGCTCCGCCACCAGGGTGCGGGTTTCCACGGGAACCGGCGGTGCAGCCCTGGGGCCTGCGGATTCGGCCGGCTGACCACCGCAGGCTGCGAGGAGGCAGGGGATCAGGATCAGGCCGGGCCAGGTCTTGGCGGCGGTCATGGAAGTTTCCCGGTGATGGACGAAACGCCAGCTCGGACGCCGGCGACTAGAATGCAGGTCTAGGGGCATTATCGCCAAAAGACCGGAGGAAAGACCGCATGGACGCGCTAGGGTTCAGTGTGCTGGTCACGGCCGTGCTGAGCAGCCTGTTCACCTGGGGGCTGGCTTGGCTGTACTTCCGGCACCGGCTGCAGGCGCGGCTGGAGGCCGAAACACAGCGCTTGCTGGCCGAGTTCGAGACCCGCGTGCATGCCGGCGTGCTCAGGGCCGGGCGCGAGCTCCTGCCGGAGTTGCGTGCCGAGGTGCGCGAGGGGTTCCTCGATGCTCTCAAGGGCAGCCCGACAGCGGGTCTGGTGGAGGATGCCGCCGGTGCGGTGAAGACCGGTGCCGACCTCGTCGGCGGCCTGGCCTCGATGCTCGGGCTCAAGCGGCGCTAGATCTGGGGTCAGCGCCCCGGCGGCCGGGCGGTCGGAAAAACCGCGCCGAGGTGGGCCATCGCCCCGGGCCGGGCATAGGCCCGCAAGAGGGTGCGCGCCATCACGCCCAGCAGACTCTGGACCTCGTCGGCCCCCTGGTGGCGCAACGGCAGCACGCAGGCTTCCACCAGGGCAATGATCGCCCGGGCCATGTCGTCAAGGTCGCGTCCCAGGTCCAGGACCCCCTGGGCCTGCCCGCGGGCCAGGACGTCGCGCAGGGCCCCGATCGCGGTTTCCTCGAAGCTGCGCTGAGCAACGATCAGGCGCGTGGTCTCCGGCGACGAGGGGATCAGCCAGTAGCCGGCCACTCCGCGCTCGATCCGGGGATCCCGCAGCAGCCGGTCCAGGCCGCGGAACAGCACGAGGATGGCTTCCATCGGATCGGGCTCGGCCCGCATCGGCTGGAAGATGTGCGTGTCGAACAACGTGTGCAGGCGCTGCAGGCAGTCGAGATACAGCTCCTCCTTGCCGTGGAAATGCCAGTACAGGGCGCCCTTGGAGAGCCGTGCGGCCTTGGCGATATCGCCGATGGATACGCCCTCATAGCCGTAACGCCCGAACAGCTCGAAGGCGCAATCCTCGATGGCCTTCAGCGTGTCGAACTGTTCGTGGGCAGGCTTGCGCGGCATGGGGCGGGGGAGAGGCGCGGCGTCGGGGGATTGGCTATTCTCCGATGGCCACGGCACTCCCGCCAATCCCGAGTTTCCGACACGAGCCCATGGCGAGCCTGTCACGCTGGAACGAGATCTTCCTGGAACTGGGGCTCAAGCCCGATCCCGAGGTCCATGCCGACCTCCGGCACCGCTACAGCCAGCCGTCGCGGGCGTATCACAACCTGCACCACGTGCTCGAATGCCTGCAGCTGTTCGAGGCGCACCGGCCGCAGGCACGCTGCCCGCAGGAGGTCGAACTGGGGATCTGGTTCCAGGGCGCGATCCGTGAATTGCGGCGCGCCGACAACGAGCTGCGCAGCGCACTGTGGGCGCGACGCACCCTGAAGGCGGCTGGCGCCGACGTGGCGCGCTGCGATCGCGTGCACGACCTGGTGCTCGCCACTGCTCCCCACGCCGAGACGCAGACCGACGACGAGGTCCTGCTGCTGGATATCGTCGACGGCATCTACGGCGCCCGGCCGTCGCGCTACGACGAGTACGAGCGGCAGCTGCGCCAGGAGCACCGGCACCTGCCCGACAACCTCTATCGCAGCACGCGGCGCAAGCATCTGCGCGACCTGCTGGCGGCCCCGCAGATTTACCGGACGGCCCCATTCCGCGATCGCTACGAGGCCATGGCCCGGGCCAACATCGCGCGCACGCTGCGGCAGGGCACGGGGCCGCTGCCGCCTTTCGCCCTGTCCTGAGTCCTAGCGCTCCAGCTGCTTGAACTGGCGGCGCAGCTCCAGGTCCTCCTGCGAGACGCAGGCTTCCATCTGCTGCAGACGCTTCTCCAGGCGGTCGAAATGCGCCTTGGCGCCCGAGGCGGTCATGGGGCCGCGGCGGCCGGACGGCGGCGTTGAAGGCGGCGTCGACCCGCTGCGGTGGTGGTGTCGCGGTTCGCCGTCGGTGCCGACGTCCAGCATGTACCAGAGGGCGATGTAGATCACGATCACCGGGAAGGCCCAGCTGAAGATCAGGGCCAGGATCACCAGCAACCGCACCAGCTTGAGGTTCCAGTTGAAGTAGTCGGCGACACCGGCGCACACGCCGGCGACCCAGCCGCGATCGGGATACCGGCGCATCCGGGTCAGGATGCCGTCCCAGGGGTTGGTGCGTTCAGCGTTGTTCATGATGCTTCTCCCTCCAGCCCGGGGCTTCGACGTCGAGGATGCGCTCCAGCGCCTCGATGCGCTGTTCCATGCGATCGGCCAGCTGCAGGATGTCCCCGCTTACCGTGTCCTTGTGCTTGAGTTCCAGCTCGCGCTTGCGTTCGCTGTGACGCAGGATCAGCGCCGGCAGCACCACGAAGATCGAGAGGATCGCGATCAGCGGCACCAGTATTTCGGCAATGTCTTCCACCGCTCACTCCTGAGGCTTGTTGTCGGTCCGGCCGGACTTGGCGCGCAATCTTGCCAGTTCAGCCTCGACCCCGTCGCTGCCCAGCTTTGCGAACTCGTCGCGCAGGCTCTGCGTGCCAAGGTCGTGCGCTTCCACCTGCGCCTCCAGTTCGTCGGCCCCGCGTTCGGCACGCTCAAGCGCACCGTGCGTCTGCGCCATGCGGCCGTCATCCATCTGCTGGCGGGCCTTGAGCCGCGAGCCATTGGCCTGGTTGCGCAGGGCGATGGTCTTCTGGCGCTGGCGGGCCTCCACCAGCTTGGCGCGCAGCTTGCCGATGTCGGCGTCCAGCTTGCCGAGTTCGAGCTCCAGCGCGCCCAGCTCACGCCGGGCCTCGGTGGCGCGCTCCTGGGCGCGCAGCTTGGCGCCCAGCGCCCCACGGGCGAGATCCTCGCGGCTCTTGCTCAGTGCCAGCTCCGCCTTGGCCTCCCAGTCGGCGGCCTCGGCCTCGCAGTTCTCGGCCAGGCGCTGCAGTTCCTTCTTGCGAGCCAGGATCTGGACGGCCGTCGAGCGGACCTCGACCAGCGTGTCCTCCATCTCCTGGATGATCAGGCGGGCCATCTTCTCCGGATCCTCGGCCTTGTTGAGCAGGGCGTTGAGGTTGGAGTCGATGACGTCGCGCGTGCGTGAAAAGATGCCCATCAGCTTGAATCCTCGTCGTGGTCCCCGGCCGGGAGGCCGGGGGTGACTGCTTACTCCAGGGCGATGCCCGGGGTGGCGGCGGCCGCCTGGCCGGCCGGTCGCGCTTCCGGCAGGACCGGCTCGAGCGTCTCGCGCAGTGCATCCGGCAGCTGCGCGCGGAAGTCCTCGCGGATCTGGATCAGGGCAGCGTTGCCCTGGGCGGCAATCACACGGCCCACGCCGGTGGCGACGCGCTGGGCGAGGCTGTCGGAGGCCTGGGCGCCAAAGCTGGCAGCGAGCAGGCTGGCGACAGCCAGGCCGCGAAGGGTGTTGCGGGTGATCAGCGTCTGCGTGTTCATCGGTAGGCCTCCCTGGGCCGGTGGTTCAGTGACAGGGATAAAGCCAAGTCCGTGCCAGCCGTGCCATGTCTCGTAACTTGTTAATTGTATTGTGAATAGTGGTTCTGCTCGGATGGGTGGCCTGATATGGGGCAGCGACTTTGCCGATGATGTGGCGAATTTAACCATGTCATAGCAGAATTGGCGCATGGAACTCCGCTCCACCCCTGATCCCATTCTCGGCCAGGCCGACAATTTCCTCGCTGTCCTCGAGAAGGTCTCCCGGGTGGCGCCGCTGCGCAAGCCGGTGCTGATCATTGGTGAGCGTGGCGCCGGCAAGGAACTGATCGCCGCCCGCGTGCATTACCTGTCGGAACGCTGGGCGCGTCCTTACGTGAAGTTCAACTGCGCGGCGCTCAACGAGGAGCTGCTCGAATCCGAGCTGTTCGGGCACGTCGCTGGCGCCTACACCGGCGCAGCCAAGAACCGTGTGGGCCGCTTCGAGCTCGCGAATGGCGGCACGATCTTCCTTGATGAGCTCTCGTCGATGTCGCTGCGCCTGCAGGAGAAGCTGCTGCGGGTGGTCGAGTACGGCGAGTTCGAGAAGGTGGGCTCCAGCGAGACGGTGAAGGTGGACGTGCGCATGGTTGGTGCTGCCAATCTCGACCTGCCTGCCTTGGCGCGTGCCGGCCGCTTCCGCGAGGACCTGCTCGATCGCCTGTCCTTCGACGTCATCACCGTGCCGCCGCTGCGGGAGCGTGCCGAGGACATCGTGCTGCTGGCGAGGAAGTTTGCCGAGAACATGGCGCGTGAATTGGGCCGCGAGTACTTCGCGGGCTTTTCGCCCGCGGCGGAGCGGCAGCTGCTGGCCTATGACTGGCCGGGAAACGTCCGCGAGCTGCGCAACGTGGTGGAGCGCGCGGTGTACCGCCTGGAGAGCGAGCATCGCAGCGTGGAGGCCGTCGAGTTTGATCCCTTTGCCTCGCCGTACCGGCCGCGACCCCTGAGCGTGGCGGCCGCCGCAAGTACCGATGCGGCGGCCGCTGCGGTGCCCGTGTCACCGGTCGCGGCTGCGGAACCCGCGCTGCCCCTGAGCTTCGAGCAGAGCGTGGCCGAGCACGAGACGCGCCTGCTGCGCCGCGCGCTCGACGAGGCCCGCTACAACCAGAGGAAGGCCGCCGACCTGCTGCAGCTCACCTATCACCAGTTCCGCGGACACCTGCGCAAGTACGACCTCCTGCGCAACGAGACCTGAACCCTCGCCCCGTTCAGGCCGCGGGGCCGCCCGGCAGCGGATGGCCCTGCTCCGCGCTCTGCAGCTCCGCTGCGCGCTGGCCGGGTGAGCCGGTACGACGGCACATCAGCTGGTAGAGCGCTGGCACCACGAACAGGGTCAGCAGGGTGGAGAAGGCCACGCCGAAGAAGATCACCACGCCCAGCACCCGGCGCGCCTCGCTGCTGGCGCCGTCGGCCAGCATCAGCGGCACCACGCCGGCGCAGGTCGCGATCGAGGTCATCAGGATCGGGCGCAGGCGCACCTGCGAGGCTTCCACCAGGGCCTCGGTGAAAGGCAGGCCCGCGTCACGGCGCTGGTTGGCGAACTCCACGATCAGGATGCCGTTCTTCGCCGCCAGGCCAATCAGCATCACGATGCCGATCTGGCTGTAGATGTTCAGCGTGTTCCCGGACAGCCACAACGCGAGCAGCGCACCGAACAGCGCCAGCGGCACGGTGGTCATGATCACCAGCGGATGGATCCAGTTCTCGAACTGAGCGGCCAGAACCAGGAACACCACGGCCAGCGCCAGGACGAAGGTGAGATACAGCGCGGCCGAGGAATCGCGCAGCTCGCGCGATTCGCCCTTGTAGGAGAGGCGCGCCGTTGCCGGCAGCTCCTCGCGCGCCACGCGCTCCACGTCAGCCAGCGCCTCGCCGAGGGTGTATCCGGGCGCCAGGCTGCCGGAGATGGTGATGGCGCGAAGACGGTCGTAGCGGTTGTAGGAGGCTGCGCCCGCGGTCTCGCGCAGGCTCACCACGTTCGACAGCGGAATCAGGTCGTTGCCCAGGCTCGAGCGCACGTAGATGTCGGAAATATCCGAGGGACTGGCACGCTCGTCGCGCGCCGCCTGCAGCATCACGTCGTATTCCTCGCCGCGATCGATGTAGGTGGTCACCCGGCGCCCGCCCATCAGGGTTTCCAGCGTGCGTCCGATCTCCTGGACCGGCACGCCGAGGTCGCCGGCGCGATTGGCATCGATCCCGATCTCGATGGTCGGCTTGGTTTCCTTGTAGTCCGAGTCGAGGCGCAGGATGCGGGGATTTTCGCGCTGCAGGCGGGCGATCAGGCGATCACGCCACTGCGCCAGCTCCTCGTAGCTGCCGCCGCCGATCACGACCTGCAGCGGCTGGCCAAAGCCGCCGCCGAAGCTGCCGCGCTGGGTGGCGATGGCGCGCACGCCACTGAGGCCGCCCAGGAACTGGCCGAACTCCGCCGCGATCTCTGCGGTGCTGCGCTCGCGCGCTTTCCAGTCGGTGGTCGACACCACCATCGTGCCGGTGTTGACTTCGTCCGCGCCCCCGAAGCCGGGCTGGCGCAGGATCGTGCGGGCGATCTCGCCCTGGTCGAGCCGCTGCTTGAGTTCGGCGTCGATCTGGCCGAGGTAGCGCTGGGTGTACTCGAAGCTGGCGCCCTCGGGGGCGGTGACCTGCACCGAGAACTGGCTGCGGTCCTCGCTGGGTGTCACTTCCTGGGGCAGCAGCTGCAGCAGACCGTAGCTGCCGGCCAGGAGGCCGAGCACCAAGGCGATGGCCAGGCCGCGCCGCTCGACGAGCGTGGTCAGCCGCCGCCGATACGATGCGGAGACACGATCCAGCCACAGCGAGAAGCGTTCGATCAGCCCCGTCGCCGGCCGGTGACCATGCGGCTTAAGAAACAGTGCCGCCATGACCGGCGACAGGGTCAGCGCGACGATGCTGGAGCAGGCCACCGCGGCCGCCAGGGCCAGGGCAAACTCGCGGAACAGGCGGCCCACGTTGCCGCCGAGCAGGGCGATGGGCGCGAACACCGCGATCAGCACCGCGGTGGTGGCGATGACCGCGAACCCGACCTCGCGCGTGCCGCGATAGGCCGCCAGCAGCGGCGGCTCGCCGATCTCGATGCGGCGGTGGATGTTCTCGACCACGACGATGGCATCGTCGACCACCAGGCCGATCGCCAGCACCAGGGCGAGCAGGGTCAGGATGTTGACCGAGAAGCCGAGCGCCGAGAGGAAGATGAACGAGGCCAGCAGCGAGATCGGCACCGTGACCGCCGGAATCAGCGTAGCGCGCAGGCTGCCGAGGAAGATGAAGATCACGGCGATGACGATCAGGCCGGCCTCGAGCAGGGTCTGCAGCACCGCACGCAGGGAGGCCTCGATGAACAGCGAGAAGTCGGAGTTGACGCGGATCGTCATGCCCTCTGGCAGCCCCTTCGCCACCACGGCCATCTGCGCCTTGGCGGCCTGGGCGACCGTGAGGGTGTTGGCCTTCGACTGCTTGATCACGCCCAGCCCCACGGCCGGTACGCCGTTGGCGCGGAAGTCGGTGCGCTCGTCCTCGGGGGCCACTTCGACGCGGGCGACGTCGCCGAGGCGCACCGGAAATCCGTCCGGCATCCGCGCCACGACCATCTGCCGGAACTCTTCGGCGTTCTGGAACAGGCGCGCGGTGCGCAGGGTGAACTCACGCTCCGCTGACTCGATGCGTCCGGCCGGCAACTCGATGTTCTGGCTGCGCAGGGCGGCCTCGATATCGTCGCTGGTCAGGCCACGGGCGGCCAGCTTGCGACGGTCGAGCCAGATGCGCATCGCCGGACGCCGTTCACCGCCGAGGCGCACCGAGGAGACACCATCCAGCGAGGCGAAGCGGTCGACGAGATAGCGATCGGCATAGTCGGTGAGTTCCAGCGGGGTCATGCGATCGCTGGACAGCACCATCCACAGGATCGGGCTGGCGTCGGCGTCGGCCTTGGTCACCTCGGGCGGGTCGGCCTCGTCCGGCAGGTTGTTCAGCACCCGGGAGACGCGGTCTCGGACATCGTTGGCGGCGGCGTCGACATCGCGTCCCAGGTTGAACTCGATGGTGATGTTGGAGCGGCCGTCGCGCGAGGACGAGGAGATCGAGCGAACACCCTCGATACCGGCGATCTGGTCCTCGACGATCTGGGTGATCTGGGTCTCGACCACGCCAGCCGAGGCGCCCGCGTAGCGCGTGACCACCGAGACCACCGGCGGATCGATGTCGGGATATTCGCGCACCGTGATCGACAGCAGGGCCACGAGGCCGAACACCACGAGCAGCAGGTTGATGACGGTCGCGAAGACCGGGCGTTTCACCGAGATATCAGAAAGCCACACGGGCAGGCCCTTGTCGTGGTGCGGAACATCGTGCGGAGCATCTTACGGGGGCGGCAGTCCCGCCGCCGCCCTGTTTGGAGCGCCGAAGCGTGCCAACAGTTCCGGTGTCCTCAGCCGGGTGGACACAGGGCCGGGGTGCGGCCCTCCTCCTCGGCGGAACGCAGCTCGGCGACGTAGATGCCCGGATCGGGCATTGCCATCGGCAGCAGGGCATCGGCCGGTGCATCGGCGCGTCGCAGCGTCCAGCAGGGCTGTGTGAGCTGCAGCGTGGCCGGCGTCGCCGACAGAGGGCCGGTCAGGAAGCGCTGCTCGCCGAAGTGCCGCTCCAGGAACGCCCGGACCTCGGCCGGCTGCTGCTCGCGGGCCTGCCAGAGCGCGCGCGGGACCTCGACAGCGCTGCGGTAGACATGGGGCTGCGCGTCGAGCCCGCGGGCGCGTCGCTCCTGACGCAGGCCGTCGGTGCTGTGGAGAATCAGCTCGGTGGGCGCGCCGCCGCCGATCTGCAGGCGCAGCACGGCCGGCGAGCAGTAAGGATTGAAGTTCGGCACCTCGGCGGGCCAGCCGTCGACGGTTCCCGCGTAGCCAGAATCCTCCGGCAGGTAGCGGTAGGGGCCCGGCAGCGGCAGGAGAGTGCCCTGGAGGGCTCCGCCGGTGGCATGGAAGGTCCAGTTCCGGTCGGGCAGGTCTTTCTCCCAGTAGCCACTGCGGCCGGAGGCATCCCGGCCTTCGACGCGCATCACGCGGTGGCGCGTGTCCGGGGGCAGCTGGCGCAGGCTGATGCGGTCAGTCACCCGGCCGGGAATGCGGGCGTGGTGGATCCACTCCGGGGCCGGCAGCTGGAACAGCGGCGTGGCAACGCCCTCCTGATCCTGCCAGGAGTAGTCGAAGAACATGCTGTTGGCACCGGAGACGTCGAACTCGTACAGGCGTGTGTACACCTCGCCATCACGGCCGATCACCATCACCGTCGAGCCGCTGCCCGACAGGCCTGCCATGGCCACGGTGCCGCGCTCCGGTCCGCACACCTCGCGGCTCTCGTCGCTAGGCAGCCAAGGGTCCATGTAGGTAATGCGCAGGCCGTCACCGCGCAGCGCGTAGAGCGTCAGGATGCCGAACACCGCCTGCTCGCGGCCGGCGCTGTCAACGTACTTTGCATCCGGCCCCGCGTAGTGGGAGGTCGCCCAGTGCGCCACATCGGTCGGCAGCTGCTCGCCCGGATCGGTCCAGAAGAATGCTCCCCAGCGACGCGTCCAACCCGTGGTCAGTGGCCCGTAGTAGGCAGTATCGAGCGTGTAGATCCAGCGCTCGCCGTCGAGCGCGAGCACCACCGTGCCATCGACCGACAGCTCGGTGACCTGGCCGTCGAGGCACTGCGGCAGGCGCATCGCCCGCCAGGGCTCGTCGACGCCGGTGAGCGCGCGGTTGGCCTTGAGCCAGATGCGGCCCTCGCGGACCGCGTAGTAGTGCGTGGCGTTATGGCTCTGCAGGCGATCGCGCAGGTGCACGTCGCGCGGCAGGGTTGCGGCGATCACCGGATCAGCCGGCGCGCCACCCTCGGTGGGGCCGGGCAGGCCCAGGCCCAGGTCCGGCAGGCTCTGCAGCTGGCCCGTGGTGCCCAGGTAGTCAGCGATGCACAGCGGATTGGGCGTGGTGCGGACCTGGTCCGGCACCGCCGGATCTGCAGCCGGGCGTACGGCGACCGGCACTGCGGGCGCGGAGTCGCCGGGTTCATGGCTGGCGGTGCAGGCGGCCAGAAGCAGGGCGAGGCCGCCGCAGGGAAGGGACAGACGCATGGGGCAGGCTCGGAGTCGATGGAACAGGGACGAATTGTCCGCGACCGCGCGCAACGAAAAAACCCCGCCGGGTGGCGGGGTTCTTCGGGCATTGGTGGGCTGGCGGCACCTGAAAAGATGACGTAACCCGCTGTCGCGATTGAAGCATCGCGAATGCGCGAAATCAGCATACCCGCATTCGTACCCTCAAGACGCGCGACAGCCCTCGCGGGCGGGTGCGGCGTCATGTTTACCGCTTGTCGGTTGGCTGTTCGCTAGGGGCGTGGCGCAGCACCCCATCGTTAATCTGCGCAACGCGCTGGCGTCGCGACTCGCGGGGCTCACCCAGGCGCCGGGTGCCGCGCGCTGCTAGGCTATCGGCGTTACCAAAGGGTAGGGCGCGGAACCATGGGCACACTGTTTTGGCTGTTGCTGGCGATTGGCTTTCTTATCGTCGTGGAGGCCAACGCCAAGCCCGAGAATAAATTCCTCGGCGCATTGCTCTACCTGTTCCTAGGCTTCATGACCCTGCTGCGGATGCTGGTCATGCGGCGTTAGCAGTGTGGAGAAAGACGAGTGGAATGCTCCGGCATCGTGAACAGCACCGGCCTACTCTTAGACATTGGAGGCGCCATCCTCCTTTGGCGTTACGGCCTCCCCGAGGCTTTGAACCGTGACGGATACCAATGAGTAGTCACAGACCCGATTGACAAGTCAGAGGTAGAAAAAGCGGCCCGATATGACTGCATGTCCAAGCTGGGGATAGCTCTCCTAATTGCGGGCTTCACGCTGCAGCGACTCAGCAATTTCCTCTGACCGGGGGCAGTCGCGGCAGCTGGTAGGCCGGAGTAAAGCCACCCGACGGTGCAGCGCAGCGTCCCTCTACTGACGCCGACTT
>DASUDL010000090.1:0-9258 GCA_036275615.1 Solimonas sp. | reverse complement strand
ATCTGGGTGCTGATCGTCAAGCTGGGACGCATGCTGCGCATCCCGCCCGTCGGCTACGACCAGCCCATGCCGGGCAGTGACGGCCTGATGTTCGTGGACATGCTCGACATGTACAACGGCGCCTTCGACCGCTACGTGTGGAAGCTGACCGGCAAGCGCGAGCTCTATGTGCCCTACAACGCCTACCGTCTGGGCCAGCGCAAGGGCGAAGCCCTGCCGCTGCGCGGCACGCAACTCGATCCGGCCCTGACGCGCTATGAACTACATCGCGTCTGGGTCATCGAGGCCACGGAACGAGGCGGGACCAAGCATTCCTTTGGCAAGCGCACGTTCTACGTGGACGAGGACAGCTGGACCGTGGTCCTGGTCGAGAACGAGGACCGCCAAGGCCGGCCCTGGCGCCTGCAGGAGGGCCACCTGGTGCCGCTCTATGACGTCCAGGCGGTCCTGGCCATGCCGGTCATGATCTATGACCTCAAGGACGGGCGGACCCTGCTGACCAGCCTGCCGCCGGCGCGCGGCCCGGCCCTGCAGGCCGGCACCCCGCTGCGCGAGGCCGACTTCATGCCGGCCAACGTCAAGATCCGCTACAGCCGCTGAGCGGGCGGCTCAGACCATAGAGGCCCGGTCCGGGTTCCGGGAAAGTTTTTGCGCCCGGCTGCAACCCTTTGCGGGTTGCGCGCATCCAATCATCAGTTGCGGCAGGGATTGCTGTGACGGCGAACTGGAGGGGACTCTCATGAACAGGATCCGGTACTCGGCACTGGCCGCTGCCCTGGCGGCACTCGTGATCGGCACGGCTGCTCCGGCGGCTGAGCGATCGATGATCCCGGCGGAAACCTCGGCACGGGCGACGCCAGGCCTGCTGGCCCAGGCCGTCGAGCGCCTGCGCCTCGAGCGCCAGCACAGCCTGAAGGCGGACGCGCGCCGCGCACTGGCGCAGATGCGGTCGGAAACGGCCAGCGCCCTGGCCCAGGGCAGTGTCGACACGACCACGCCCACGGTCCGCACGAGTCCCTGAGTCCGAAGATCACTCCCATGGAGCCGGGCCGGCGTCCTGCGCCGTCACCCGGCCCCTTTTTTCGGGGGCATGCTGAGGCCCGCGGCGATGCCGGGCGGGCAACCAGCGGGCGCGTCTAGAGATACCCGCGCAGCAGTTTCGAGAGGGCAGGCACTGCGTTGCGGATCTCGCTGTCCACGGCGCTGCGAATCCGGCCGTACCAGGTCTTGACCGTGGTGTTCGTGCTGGCCGCCACGCGCTCGTCGGCCAGACCCAGGATCGCACCGGCCACGTCCGCCGAGTGCCTCTGCAGGAACACCGAGAAGTCCCGATCCGCACCGGCGCGGAACTTGCGGTGCAGCGGCTCCATGGCGTTGGCGAAATCGGGCAGGTAGCGCCCAATGGCCCGGGGCAGGATGTCCGGTCGTGCCTTCTGCAGCATGCCCAGGCCGGTGCGCAGGGTCATGCCCTTGAGCCCCCGTGCCGCCTCCACCTGGGTCTCCACCAGCTTCACCAGGTCTGCGACCACTGCCTCGCGCTGGTGAGGGGCGCCTAGAATATCCGCCAAAGTCTTCATGTCCTGATCATGTCATCCGACGAGCACAAGTCCGACAAGCCTAGCATCACCGCGCTGAAGACCCGGCCCCTGGAACGCTCGATCGCGCTGACCCGGCTGGGCCTGGGCGCGGGCGCGAAGATTGCGGCCCACTCGCTGGCCAACATCTTCCGCGGCGAGATCGCCCGCGACGAGGCCGACCGCGAGTTCTACCGCCGCCAGGCGCAGGTGCTGGCCGACGAACTGGGCAAGCTCAAGGGCAGCGTGATGAAGGCGGGGCAGATGCTGTCGCTCTACGGCCAGTACTTCCTGCCGGAGGAAGCGGTGACCGTGCTGTCCTCGCTGCAGGACGACACGCCGCCCGTGGCCTGGTCCGTGGTGCAGCCGGTACTGGAGCGTGCCCTGGGGCGAAACCGCCTGCGCGAACTGGAGATCGACCAGACGCCGATTGCCGCGGCCTCACTGGGGCAGGCGCATCGAGCGCGGCGGCGCAAGGATGGACTGGAGCTGTGCATCAAGATCCAGTACCCCGGCGTGGCCGACGCGATCGAAAGCGATCTCAACACCCTGTCCCGCCTGCTGATCATGACCCGGCTGACGCCCAAGGGCCTGGATCTGACGCCGGTGCTCAACGAGGTGCGCGAGATGCTGCACCGCGAGGTCGACTACGAGAGCGAGCGCCACTTCACGGAAAACTTCGCCGCCCGGCTCGCTGGCGATCGGCGCTTCGTGGTGCCGCAGGTCCTGGCGGAGTACTGCAGCGATCGCGTGTTGACCACCACGTTCGAGCGGGGCCGCCATGTCCGCGACCCGGAGGTGCAGGGCCTGCCGCAATCGCGTCGGGACGCGCTGGGCCGCTCCTTCCTCGAGCTGTTCCTCACCGAATTCTTCGACTGGGGCATGGTGCAGTCCGACCCGCATTTCGGGAATTACCGCATCCGCCCGGGGGAGGACGCCAGCGAGGATCGCATCGTGCTGCTGGATTTTGGCGCCACCCGCATCTTTGGCCGCGGCTTCGTGGAGTCATACGCCGAGATTGTGCGCGGGGCCCTGCACGGCGAGCGCGACCGGGTTTTCCGCGGTGCCCGCGCCATCGGCCTGATGCGGGACGGCTTCCCGGCATCGGTCACGGACGCCTTCGCCGAACTCTGCGAGCTGGTGCTGGAGCCCTTCGCCGATGGGGCGGCTGGCAAGGTGCCGGCGGCGCTGCTCAACGCCGCTGGGGAGTACCGCTGGGGTGCTTCCGACCTGCCGATGCGGGCCGGGCGGGTGGCCGCGCTCAACGCCCTGTCCGTGCACTTCCGCGTACCGCCGCGCGAGATCGTCTTCCTGCATCGCCGTCTGGCCGGCGTGTTCATCATGCTGGCCACCCTGGGCTGCGAGTTCTCCGCGAGGGAAATGCTGCGCTGCACACTGGAGCGGGTTGCGGCGCGCAACTGATTCAAGGGCGGTTCATCGCCACGGTGCATCCTGTGCCGCATCCGCTCCGCGTCCTTCCACGTTGATTGGCAAGCGCAGGAGGGATTCGGTAGCATCGCCCGCACAACGCGGTGTCCCCCGTCGACGTGGCCGTTTGCAGCGGCTTTCACCCCAGAAGAGGAGAGTGGTCCCCATGAAAACGCGCTACGCATTGCTTGGCAGTGCCGTTGCCCTGAGCCTGCTGGCAGGCCAGGCGATGGCCAAGGTCTCCCCGCAGGAGGCCGACAAGCTCGGCAAGGACCTGACTCCCGTCGGCGCGGAGAAGGCCGGCAACAAGGACGGCAGCATCCCGGTCTGGACCCCCGAGCCGCAGCGCGGTGCGCTGGCCGGCGAGTTCCCGTCGAACCCCAAGGTCGATGCCGAGAAGCCGCTGTTTACCATCACCAAGGCCAACATGGCCCAGTACTCGGACAAGCTCTCCGAGGGCCACAAGAAGCTGCTCAACAGCTACGACAGCTACAAGCTCAACGTGTATCCGAGCCACCGCCTGATCGGCTGGCCCGACCCCATCTACGCGGCGACCAAGGCCAACGCCACGACCTGCGAGATGGTGAACACGGAAATCCTCAACAACTGCACCCTGGGCTTCCCGTTCCCGGTGCCGAAGTCGGGCGCCGAAGTGATCTGGAACCACAAGCTCAAGTGGCGTGGTGAAGCGGTCACCCGTTACAACAACCAGATGATCGTGCAGCCGAACGGCCAGTTCCAGCTCACCAAGCTGGTCGAGGACGTGACCTTCGGCTACGCCTCCATCAAGAATCCGATCCCGCTCAAGCCGGGTCAGGGCGAGTTCCTGAAGTACCTGTCGAAGACGGTGGCCCCGCCGCGCCTGGCTGGCACCTTCATCCTGGTGCACGAGAAGATGGGCACGGGCGCCGAAGGCCGCGCCGCCTGGCTGTACTCGCCGGGCCTCAAGCGCATCCGCCGCGCGCCGACGGTCTGCTGCGACAACCCGTACGAAGGCACTGACGGTCATCAGTTCTACGACCAGGTCGACATGTTCAACGGCGCCCTGGAACGCTACAACTGGAAGCTGGTCGGCAAGAAGGAGATGTACATCCCGTACGACTCCAACCGCATTGCCAGCAACAAGACCAAGTACAAGGACCTCGCCAAGCCCAAGCACCTGAACCAGGATCTGGGCCGCTACGAGCTGCACCGCGTCTGGGTTGTCGAAGCCGACATCAAGCCGGGCACGAGCCACACGTTCAAGAAGCGTCGCATGTACGTGGACGAGGATTCCTGGACGATCGCGATGGCCGACAACTACGACAATCGCGACCAGCTTTACCAGTTCCAGGAAGGCCACGTGATCAGCGCCCCGAACATCTTCGCGGCGACTACCGTTCCGGAAGTGATCTATCACTTCACCTCGGGCCGTTACTTCGTGACCGCGGCCTGGAACGAGGACAAGCCGATCGACGCTACCGCGCAGTTCAAGCCGGACTACTTCAGCGCCGCCTCGGTGCAGAAGATGACCACCAAGTAAGCCTTGGACCGCGAGCTTCGGCTCCTGTTGTAGAGTCAGGCCGCCGGGCATTGCCCGGCGGCCTTTTTCGATTCCGATGACCTGTTGGGGGAGAGCAGATGAAATTCGATGACAAGCACACGTTCGGCAAGCCGGCCGCCACTGTGATGAAGATGTTCTCGGACAAGGCCTATTTCGAGCGCAAGTACAAGGATCTGGGCTTCACCGAGATCGAGGTGCTGGAGCACGAGAAGAGCGCGAGCAAGTTCCGGATCAAGGTCCGCTACACGACGAAGAACACGGTCTCGGTACCGGACTTCGCCAAGAAGTTCATCCCGGCCACGGCCGTGGTCACGCAGAGCGATACCTGGGACCTGACCAAGATGACCGGCCGCATCGAGGCCGAGATCAAGGGCGCACCGGTCAAGGTGGTCTGCGACATGACGCTGAAGGACGAGGGCAAGGGCGCCGCCAACCAGCTGAAGTGGAACATCAGCTGCGGCATCCCGCTGGTGGGCGGCAAGATCGAGCAGCTGACGGCCGACGACATCCGCGCCAAGGCCGGCAACGACGTTGCCACCACGCGCAAGATCCTCGAGAGCTACTGAAGCTTCCCATGTCGGACCCGGATCAAGCGCCTCGCAAGCCCGAGCCAAAAGGGGTCGGCCTCTGGCAGACCATCAGCAGCGTCGCGGCCTCGTTCTTCGGGGTGCAGAGCCGCCGCAACCGCGAACGTGACTTCGCGCGTGGCAAGGCGACGCACTTCATCGCCGTGGGCCTGCTGATGACCGTGGTCTTTGTCCTGCTGGTGGTGCTCGCGGTCCGTCTGGCCTTGCGCAGCCAGGGGCTCTAGGCGGCACCGGCGCGGCGGCTGCAGGGGGGGACGCAGCAAAAAAAGGGGGCGGGCCGCGAGGCCCGCCCCCTCTCTGTTTCAGCGCCCAGGCTTCAGGGCAGCAGGGTGCAGAGCATCGCCAGCGGCGTGCCGGCGAACAGGCAGGGGACGGCGCCGCCGAGGAGGCCATCCAGGGCTTCGGTCACGGTCACCAGCACGGCGTCCAGCGGCGTACCGGTCGGGCCGCTGCCACCGCTACCGCCGCCGCTGAGGGCGTCGATCACCGGCGTGAGGATCATCGGCAGCACCTGGTTCTCCACCGGATCCAGCAGCGGCGCCAGCGCGCTGCCCAGGACGGTTTCCAGCGCCGGCGTCAGCACCGTGCCGAGGTTGTCGCCGAGGGCTGCCGAGACCTGGGCCGCCGCGGCCTCGATCTGGCCGGACAGCACACCCGGCTGGCCCGCCTGCTGCTCGATGAAGGCGACGGGCACGACCTGGGTCAGCACGTTCACCAGGGTGTGGTTCAGCGTCGTCTCCAGCGCCGCGGCCGTGCCCTGGCCGTTGTAGGCGCCGGCCATGTCGAGGGTGTCGCTCACGTCATTGAGCGCGACCGACAGCGTGCTGAACACGCCGCCGACCACGGGGGCGTTGCGCGCCTCTGCCGGCACCTGGGCCAGGCCGGACTGCAGCTGCTGGTTGAGCACCGAGACCACCTGCGCCAGCTGGGTCAGGTTCAGGTCGGGGGCATTGCTGCCGCCCAGGCCGCCCGTGATCTGCGCCAGCACCGGCGACAGCGCCGCGCCCAGCGGCTCCAGCGGGGTGCCGGCCAGCGGATTGGCGGCGCCCGGCGTGCCGCCGGAACTGGCGGCCAGGTGATTCAGGAGGATCTGCAGGTCAGCCGCCAGCTGGGTGACCGATGCCTGGATGTCGTCGGCGGCGCCTGCCAGCGCGGCGGGGTTCTGCGTCTGGGCCGCTTCCTGGAGGGCCAGGGCGAGCGCATCGACGATGTCGAGCACGTCGCGCACGACGATGTCGTCGGCCGAGTTCACGACGGCCTCAAGGGGCGTGCCGGCCAGCGCTGCGGCCAGCGCCGCGAACACCTGGCTGGAGAGCGGGTCCTGCACGGCGTCCAGCGGGCCCTCGACCTTGGCTTCGGGTGGCGTCGGCGCGGGCGCGGGATCCCCGGACGAACCACCGCCGCCGCAGGCGGCGAGCATCGTGGTCGCGGCCACGGCCAGCGCGTAGAGACTCTTCTTGATCATGGACAACTCCCTGTCTGTATCGGTTTGGGGGGCAAGGCCGTGCCAGGTGGACCGGCGATGTGGCGCGAACCGTAGAAGGGGGTGCCTGTCGGCAGGTGGCTACAGCCGAGGAACGGTCGGACGAGCGGGAGGAACGGCCCGGTTTGTAAGCCCTGTCCGTCAGGCCCGTCGGGCCGCTCCGGACCTGCGGCGTATACTGCGCGCAAAACGCGGGCGGCCACCGGTACGCCCGGAGGAGAACGCATGAAGTCCGAGTTCGCTCAGGAGCAGGCGCTCCTGCTCGCGCAGCTGGAAGCCCAGGTGGAGACGCGCCTGCCGGCCGCCCAGCGTCCCCTGTTCCGCAGCTTCCTGCGGCATTACTACGAGCTGTCCACGCCCGACGCGCTGCGCTTGCGCAGTGTCGACGAGCTGTTCGCGATCGCCCATCAGCACTGGCAACTCGCGGTCCAGCGCAAGCCCGGTGACGTGGGCCTGCGTATCCGGCCACCGGAGGTCCCGGGCCGCGGCCTGGCCAGCATCGAGACAGTGGTCGAGGACATGCCCTTCCTGGTCGACTCGATCAGCATGGCGGTGCGTGAGGCCGGTAGCGCCATCGACTGGACCGTGCATCCGGTGCTCGGGCTCGCGCGCGATGGCAGTGGCGGCCTGCAGTCGGTGGTGCCGGGCGCTGGCGAGAGTGCCGAGTCGCTGATCCATATCCAGTGCGAGCCGCTGGCTGGCGCCGCCGCCTACTCGGCCCTCGAGGAGAGCCTTCGCCGGGTCATCGCCGACCTGCGCCAGGTCGTCCGTGACTTCGCGCCCATGCGCAGCCGTCTGCGCGAACTGGCCGAGCAACTGCGCGCGGTTCCGGCCGGCGGCGATGCAGCGGAATTCGCCGAGGGCAGGGCTTTCCTCGAATGGCTCGACGCCGGCCATTTCACCTTCCTCGGTTATGCCGAAACGGAAGTTGCCGGCGAGGCCGGGCGCACCCGCTTCGACAGCCGCGACGAGGCGGCGCTGGGCCTGTCGCGACCCGGCGCGCGCTACGCCGATGCCGACCAGCTCATTGCGCCACGCGAGGAGATGGACAAGTACAGCGATTCCACGCGTCTTGTGGTCGTTACCAAGGCCAATCATCGTGCCACGATCCACCATCCGGAATACCTGGATGTGGTCTCGGTGAAGCGCTTCCGGGCCGACGGCAGCGTGGCCGGTACCTGCCGCTTCATCGGTCTGTTCTCGTCCGAGGCCTACTCGGAGCGGCCGCGCGACATTCCGCTGATCCGGCGCAAGGCCGAGTACGTGCTGCAGCGCTCGCGGCTGCCCGAACAGTCGCACTCCGGCAAGAACCTGCGCGAGATCCTGCGCAGCCTGCCGCGCGACGAGCTGTTCCAGTCCGGCGAGGAGGAGCTGTTCGACCTGTGCATGGGCATCCGCGCCCTGCGTGACCGCCAGCCGCTGCGCCTGTTCATGCGCCGCGACCGCTATGGCCGCTTCTATTCCTGTCTGGTCTACCTGCCGCGTGAGCGCTATTCGCGCGAGTTGCGCGATCGAATCGGCACTGAGCTCATGACGGTCTGCAATGGCCTGGGGCTGGACCGCAACACCGACCTGCAGCACCAGGGCCTGGCGCGCATCCACTACATGGTGCGCACGCCGCCGGGGGCGCGGGTCGTGCTGTCCGTAGCCGAGATCGAGGCCCGCCTGCTGGCGGCCACCCACTCCTGGTCGGACCAGCTGCGCGAGATCCTGCGCCGCTCGCCGCAGAACGCCGCTGCCGAGCGCTATGTGGGGTCCTTCCCGCTGTCGTACCAGGAAAGCGTCGGCCCGCTCGAGGCGGCGGCCGACCTGCAGTTTCTCACCCAGCTTTCGGCGGAGCAGCCGCTGCTGCCGCGCCTGATCGTGGACCTGGGGTCTGGCGGCAAGGCCGTGCCCACCACGCTCAAGCTCTACGCCTGGCACAAGCCGCTGCCGCTGTCGGACGTCTTGCCGGCACTGGAGAACTTCGGCCTGCGCGTGCTCTGGCAGGACCCCACCGAACTGCGCAGCCGTGACGGCGAGACCGCCTGGCTGCAGCAGTTCCAGATCCAGTTGACTGGCGAGTGTGCGCTGTCACCCGAGCAGAGCCGTACCCGCTTCGAGCAGGCCTTCCTCGCCACCTGGAACGGTCAGGCCGAGAACGATGGTCTCAACCGGCTGGTGCTGCTGGCCGGACTCGACGCCCGCCAGGTCGTCTGCCTGCGCACGCTCACCAAGTACCTGATCCAGACGGGCCTGCCGTACAGCCAGGACTACATGGAACGTCTGCTGGCCGAGCATGCGGCCATCGCCCGCCTGCAGGTGGGACTGTTCGAGGCGCGCTTCGACCCGCAGCGAGACGATGCAAGGCGCCGCGACGAGGTGATCAAGCTCGCCCAGGCGCTCGACGCCGCTCTCGACAAGGTGGCCACGCTCGATGGTGACCGTGTGCTGCGCGCCTATACCGCCGTGGTGCGTGCAGTGCTGCGCACCAACTACTACCAGGCGCGAGCGGATGGCCATCGCAAGACCTACGTCAGCATCAAGCTCGATCCGCGCAAGGTTCCCGAGCTGCCGGCACCCTTGCCGATGTCCGAGATCTTCGTCTACGCGCCCGAGGTGGAGGGTATCCACCTGCGCGGCGGCAAGGTGGCGCGTGGCGGC